>JAIRNV010000173.1 GCA_031257875.1 Dysgonamonadaceae bacterium | reverse complement strand
TATCAGGGATTCAGTCCGGAGGATGCGATCATTAAACAGCCTGTAAAAAAGCCCAAAGGAAGACGCCTTACCGGGGAAGAGAAAGAGTATAACCGGCAGGTCGCGTCTTTTAGAATAAGGGTAGAACATACCGTCGGCAGCATCAAACGAATGAGGACAGTTAAAGACGAATGCATACTCAGAGCCGGCAATTTTGTCGGTCATATCTTTAGTACCTGTGCAGCACTGCATAATTTCAAAATTAAATTTAATCCATGGCATTACGAAAACTAATTTACATAAACTCTTTTGTATTATATTGTTGGCAATCATGGGCAAAAGTTTTTCATTAATTTGGGAATTTGCTTGAAGTTTACGCCTGTCGTTGTTCATATCAAAAGCATTACAATGCAGCAAAAAACTAAATCCGTTCTTTTCTTCGTCCATAAAAAAGAAAGTGTAAAGATTGGGAACTAATTCGTTACGCAAGTTTTCGGCTTTTCTGTAATCTCCGTAATATGCAAATGTAAATTTAATGTCACGTTTCTTATTCTTCGGATTTATTTCAATAAACTCATTACTATCAATTGAAAATGAGTTTGAATAATCTGTAACTACTTGTATTTTAATTTCTTCTCCATTGATATAAATTTTTTTCAAACTATTCAAAAACTTGAAAGAATAGGAAAGTCCGCTTTTAATTTTATCTATGCCGTCATCCGGAAATTTGCTTTTACCTTCGCCCAATTTCAGAAAGAAAATAGAGCCGCTTTCGAGATAGTTGTCCTTTGTCAGATTTACATTCTGTAATGAATCTTTTAGAAACAATCTCATTTCTTCGAGTTCGTCCTTTTCAAATTTAATTTCTTGGGTATCATAATTTTGCAATCTTATTCTTTCTCCACTATTACTTGGAAAACAAGTATATAATAATTTAATCAACCAAGCATTCTCTTTATCCTTTTCATAAGTATATTCCTCTTTTGTACCTCCCCAACCATAAATTCCAACAGGTTCATTTTTAATAAAGCGATTAAATTGGTTGTATTCATTCCAACTAAAAATAATTGGTCCCGCATAATTATTAATAATTTCTTCTCTTCCGTCATCTTTTCCAATCAACCTGTGCAATATTTTGAAACCGATACCAAAAGTTCCAATATCTTCGCCATCTTTGTAATTACCTGCCACATTGATAATGGCAGACATATCTTGGTCGGAAAAATAATTGCCGTTATTTATGCACAGTAAATATTTTTCATTGTAACTCACGCTGAAAAAGGACGATTTGCAGTCATCGGCATTTTGGATTAGTTCATATATGGCTTGGTCGTCTGCTGCAACATTTAAGGCAATCGTGCCTAAAAGTTTGCCCAAATCTTCACGGTTGCCGTATATGAGTTTAGAAAAACCGGTTTCTTTTCTTCTCTTGTCAGGGTGCAACGAGCCGACAAAGTTGAGGTCAAGCCAACCTTGTTCTCTTGCAACTCCTTCTTTGTAAAACTTGCGAAAAAAAATGCGTTTCTTGTATATAGCATGTTTGTTATTTTTGTTACAATTGTTTATATAATACTTAACTATTCTTAAATAGCAATTTAGGTAAAAGAGAAGCAATCCTGTGATTTCCACTTACAAATGCGTGAGTATCAACAATTGAATTGCTTAATTTTGTTGCTTTTGCTGCATTGTCCTGAATCAAATCTTGCCCGTCAAAAGTTTGATAAACACTCGCAACAGCACTTTCAAACTTGTGGTCAATTTCTTCACCAAAATCAGGTTCGCCAGGATACCTTTTTTGATTTCTGTTATCAGAATCTTTGCCTTTTTATATGTTTCTTGATACATCAATTATCCCCATTTATCAGATTCACAATCACTTTCACCATCACATCCTTTTCTTCTGTGCGGCTTTCGGCAATCATTAGAGTAAGGGCAACGAGGGTGTTGTTTTCTATCAGCCTCAAGCCGTTGGACTTGTACAGGATACCGTTCTTTTCCAAAAACCAGAGAAAAAGAAATGCTGCAATTCTCTTGTTGCCGTCGCTGAACGAATGATTTTTCGTAACCAAATAGAGTAACATCGCCGCTTTCTCTTCGACACTCGGATACAAATCCTTGCCGTCAAATGTCTGATAAATTGTGTTTATTGAGCTGCGGAACGACTGGTCTTTCTCGTTGGCAAACAAATCGCTGCTGTTGAATTTATTTTTCAGCAGACCAACTGCCTCCATTGCCGTTTCATAAGTAGCGCGAAAGGTTTCTTTATCGGTCGTTTTCTCAACAGCAAGTTGCTGATAATCATATTTATCTAACGTGTCAAGCGCGTAGGTGTAATCGGAAATCACTCGCAACAATCCGGTGGCTTCATCATTGCTCAACTCTTTATTTTGAACGACGTTAGACAAAAGTTTTATGGTCTGTTTCAAGTCTTCATACTGGTTGAGTTTAAGTTTGTTGCTTACTGCATAACCTTTTATAATATATTCTTTCAGTATCTTGTTAGCCCAGATACGAAATTGAGTGCCTTGCCTGGATTTTACGCGATAGCCGACGGAAATAATAACATCAAGATTATATTCCGTAACTTCCGATTGTTGCGTTTTCCCTGCTACAGCACCGTGTTGAGTGGTGTGCCAATATTTTTGGCATACCACTTCGCGCTCTAATTCCCCTTCTTTAAAGATGTTGTTGATATGAGCGGAAATTGTACGTCTGTCTTTATCAAATAGTGTTCCCATCTGGTTTTGCGTCAACCAAACAGTTTCTTTATCCAAACGCACATCTAAATCAATTATACCGTTTGCTGTTTGAAAAATGACTATCTCACCTCTTTTATCTGTATTTTGACTCATAATCTATCGTTTTTTCTGAACCGCATTTCAAACCACACACACAAAATCAAAACATTACTCCACAAGAAAAACTCAAAATGTTTTCATTCTTTTCTAAAAAAACACTTTGATACTGTTCGGGAATATCGGGAATTTTACTAAAATCAAGGTTGGTATCCGGCCGGTTGATTTCGTACCTGAAATCGAAATAAAGTTTGGAGATAGTCACCGAAAAACCGATAACACCTGCGTAGCGGGAAAAATCACTTTTCCCGGAATAGCTATGGTCGTCCGCAATTTCGTATTTTATTCTGTAAGTCCATTTGAGAGAAGCGCCTAAGTAAATGTTGCACAAATAAGGTTTGTCGTTTATCATATTATAACCTACCATCAAGTTGGTATTCACCGCGTCCATATTAATATCCAACGATTTGGGCAAATACGTATCCTGGTCATGGGGATCGGGAAGCAGCATGAAACCGCATTTTTGCTGATGAAAATTCCAAACCGCTTCGGGTTGCAGGAACACATGGCTGTAATTCACCCTGAAAAATACGCCTGCCAAATAACCGTTTTGGTTGGTATAGGACCCGGAAACAGGCTCACCCGCATAATATGTTTTGTATTTAGTCGGGGATAACGCATTCAGGCCGACTTTGAATCCGTAATTCAGCCGTTCCGATTGTGCAAACAATTGATTTCCCGTTCCGAAAAGGGAAATCAACAGTCCCCAAATGAAAATTGATATTGTGGCGGTACGCATCTTTTTTCATTATAAAAGTACAATGTCTTCTTTTTTTGTTTTCATTTCGCAATATTCACATTTCAGCGTCACCTTTTTCTTGTCGATGACTTTGAAGCGTGTTTTCATCGGCTCGTTGTTGGAAATACATTTGGGATTGTTGCATTTAACGATGCCGGTCAATTCGTCGGGAAGTTGCACCAGTTTCTTTTCCGCAACTTCGTAGTCCCTGATAATGTTCAGTTTAACCGCCGGTGCAATCAAAGAAATACGGTTGATTTCATCCTGTTCAAAAAACTTGCCGGCAATTTTCAGGATACCTTTGTTGCCCATCTTCTTGCTGTCCAGGTTGTAACCGATGGTGACGGGTGTTTTCAATTTTTCAATTCCCAGCAGGGAAACAACCTTAAACAATTGTTCGGAAGGAATGTGGTCAATGACCGTTCCGTTTTGCAACCCCGCAATCTGTAATTCTTTTTTATTAATCATCCTGTTTGTGTATTAATCGGTTTCGAGTACATCGCAGATAATTGCCTGCCGGGCGAAAACGCCGTTTTTGGCCTGTTCAAAATAATAGGCTTTGAAATTATCGTCCACATCGCCGTCGATTTCATTCACGCGGGGCAGAGGATGTAGAATCCGCAAGTTTTCTTTGCTGTTCGTTAACATATTGTTCCTTAGAATATACACGTTTTTCACTTTTTCATATTCCATCAAATCCGTAAACCGTTCGCGCTGGACGCGAGTCATATATAAAATATCCGACCGGTTGATTACTTCTTCCGAAAAATCGGTATATTCCCTGTAAAACAAGCCTTTTTCCTCCATGAACTGCTTGTAAATATCCGGCAACCGGAGTTCTTCGGGAGCAATAAAATTAAACGCCGGATTGAAATGCGACATTCCGACAATCAAAGAATGAACCGTCCGTCCGTATTTCATATCCCCTACCATTGTAATAGACAGATTATTAAGTTTCCCCTGCGTTTTATAAATGGAATACAGATCAAGCATGGTCTGTGAAGGATGCTGGTTAGCCCCGTCGCCTGCATTAATGACAGGAACGTTCGTAATCTCCGAAGCATACCGGGCAGCCCCTTCCAGATAATGACGCATGATAATCAGGTCGGCGTAATTACTCACCATTTTGATAGTATCCTTCAAGGTTTCGCCTTTTGAAGAACTGGTTGTAGCCGCATCGCTGAATCCTATCACCTTCCCGTCCAGGCGGTTGATAGCAGTTTCAAAACTCAGTCGCGTCCGGGTGGAGGGTTCAAAAAAAAGAGTGGCGCAGATTTTTCCTTCCAGTATTTTCCGGTTCGGATTTTTCTCGAAAGACTCGGCGCTTTTCACCAAACGGAGGATATCCTCTTTTGATAAATCGGCTACGGAGACAAAACTTTTTTTCTTCATTCGGGGCTATACCTTATTTATTTTGCGAAATTACGAAAAATTTCTTTATTTTGATTCACTACTGTCCGGTAAAAAAATAAAGAGCGGGGAATTTTGATTTCCCCCACTCTGAGGTTATCTTTGCAGTCTCAACAAAACAAAGTAACCCATGGGCAAAAGTACAAATTTTATCGG
>JAIRNV010000090.1 GCA_031257875.1 Dysgonamonadaceae bacterium | reverse complement strand
CCTATTCCGCACGAATCGCGCTCGTTTTCCCTGCTGTACAGTCCACCCATAAAAACCCTCTATCCTTTTACAAATTGTCATATTCTACAAAATCCCGCCCCCTTTTTAAAGCAGGCCAGCCTGCACCAAACATACGGCAGGCCAGCCTGCACCGAACGTACGCCAATGGCTGAGTCATTGTCCTTGCGAGTCGCTAAGCGTGAAAGAAAGCGGGTTATACGCTTCGGCCTGGAGTTTGCGGAGACAACCGCGTAGCGGTTGCGTAGCAAACTCCGGAGACAACCGCGTAGCGGTTGTCCACCCTCGCCAAGCCATGTAACAACGGTAGGAGTTTGCGGCCATTCGACCCGCACATTTTATCCGCCCTGGAAATGCTGCGCGGAGGCTCATTCGGGGCGTCAAACCTTTCTGATTGCCGCGCAATCTGAATTTGTACGGCAACAAGGAGTCTTATTATTTTTCCGTACCAACCTATGGCACGGTCAGCGGAAATGCTTTGGCACAAACGGACAAACTCTTACGGGATAAAGGGGCGCGTCTTGACTATGGTATAGCCCTCAAAATGGTTCATAATAATTGCGCAAGCGATTTGCCGCCGCGTCCGTTACAATAAAATCTATGTTCCCGATGTTGGGTTCGTATGCAAATTTCGCGTTGTCAAAATAATCGTGAAAGACCGCAGCCTTGAGGGTTTCTTCTTTTTGTATGTCCAGATAGTTCGCCATTGCTTTTTGAATATTGACAGATGCGATGATTAACCATTAACCATTAACCATTAACCATTAACCATTAACCATTAACCATTAACCATTATCAATTCCTATTGTATTCTTCAAGCGCTTTTTCAAGCACAGTCATTGCATTTTGCAAATCGTCTTTTTGAAGGACATATGCAATGCGGACTTCATTTTTCCCCAAGTCCGGCCGGGTATAGAATCCGGAAGCGGGCGCCATAAAAACGGTTTGGCCTTCGTATTCAAAATCCGACAGACACCAGGCGCAAAACCTGTCGGCGTCATCGACCGGCAAACGGGCAATGGTATAAAACGCACCCATCGGAATGGCCGAATAAACGCCCGGAATCTTGTTCAGGGAATCTATCAGGAAGTTGCGCCGCCCCAAATATTCGTCATATACTTCCTGCATGTATTCTTCGGATACATCCAAAGAGGCTTCGGCGACAATCTGCCCCAGCAGCGGCGGGCTTAAACGCGCCTGGCAAAACTTCATAACGGTTTTTTGCAATTCCTTGTTCCGGGTAATAAGCATCCCTTCGCGGATGCCGCACTCGCTATATCGCTTTGAAACGGAATCGATTAAAACAACGTTTTCCTCAATTCCCACTAAGTGGAAAGCGCTGACATAAGGCGAACCGGTATAAATAAATTCCCGGTAAACTTCATCGGAAAACAGATACAGGTTGTACTTTTTGACCAGGTCGCGGATTTTATTCATTTCTTTGCGCGAATACAGGTAACCTGTGGGATTGTTGGGGTTACAAATCAGAATCCCTTTGGTTCGCTCGTTGATAAGCGCTTCAAATTCTTCTATCGGGGGCAGGGCAAAACCGTTTTCGATGGTCGAAACAACGGTGCGGATAACGGCGCCCGCCGAGATGGCGAAAGCCATGTAGTTGGCATAAGCCGGTTCGGGAACGAGAATTTCATCACCCGGATTCAGGCAGGCCATCAATGCGAAAAGCACGGCTTCCGAACCGCCGGTGGTGATGATAATGTCGTCGGCGCTGACGTTGATTTTGAATTTGGAATAATAATGCACCAGTTTTTCCCTGTAACTTCTGAATCCGTTGCTCGGACTGTATTCCAAAATCGTCCGGTCTATTTTTTTCAGGGCGTCCAAAGCGACTTGGGGTGTCCGGATATCCGGCTGGCCGATGTTCAGGTGATAGACTTTCAAACCTCTTGCTTTGGCTGAATCCGAGAGAGGCGCTAATTTCCGTATAGGCGATGCGGGCATTTCAATTCCGCGGGTGGATATTTCCGGCATAAAAACGGTTTATTTTTAAAATGAATGCAAATGTACGGGATTTCATTGTTATGACAAAATAAATCGTTAATTTCGCAATCCAAAATGTAAAGATTTAGAACACAGATTCAAATGTTATTATTAAAAAAAATTATATACAGCGTTTTGGCAGGCTTGCTGTTTGTTTCCAACACCCTGTTTTCCCAAACGACAGAGAGGACGGATACCGCAAGTTATGGTTCCACCTTTTGCGTATCCCTTTTATATCCTCAGGCCGAACCGCCAATGGTTTATGCCGATACTTTGATTTTGGACAGGGACATTTTGCCCTTTATTCTCAATAAAAGCCGTATTGATCTCTTTCCGTTGACTCCGCCTTTGGATAAAAAGCCGTATTTGTCCATTGCAGAGAAGTTTTTGCCCGGCAAACTGTTTAGCGATACGCATAACCGGAATTATTTGCATAAAAAAGCCTACAATTATATTGTGGACAACCGCAAAGACTTGATTCGATACTCGAAAGAAGACCTGGCGGGCGAAGTGGAAAAAATTACGGAAATGGAATCAACCATCAGTCAACATTTATTCAAAATAGAGCATGACCGGATAGGCGAAAAAGTGGATAAACCGCAACGATACAGGCCGAAGATGCCGCACTGGGTTTGGAAAGGGAATCATTTCCTGCAGATTTCACAGACGAACGATTCAAAAAACTGGGACGACAACGGTTTAGGCAATATCAATCTGCTTAGTGTGCAGAGCTTTACCGCGACTTACAGGAAGGATAAGTGGAAAGCAGACCTGTTACTGGAGTGGCGGTTGAATTTAGCCAATAATTCAAATGATACGCTCCGGCGGCATAAAATATCGGAAGACAAGTTACGCTCCTATACAACCGTTGGTTTTCAGGCATTTAAGAACTGGTCTTATTCTGCCAACCTTGAATTTACCACACAGCTTTTTCCCAATTATGCAGAGAATAAAACAGAGCGCCTCGCTTTACTTTTCTCTCCGTTTAAGATAAACACCGGTTTGGGTATGAATTATACTTTGAATAAATCCTGCCCCAATAAGACCTATCCGAAACTGCCCGGCAGGAAAGTGGCTTTCACGGCAGATATTTCGCCTTTGTCCATGCAATATGTGAATGTAATGAAGACTGTGGCAAATCCTTCGCAGTTCGGCATCAAAGAGGGCGGTTCGCTGCCGGACATCGGTACTACTTTGAATGCCAAACTGACCGTCAACTTCAACAAAAGCGTCAGTTACACGACCCGCATCAATTATTTTACCAATTACCGGAAAGTATATACCGAATGGGAACATGATTTGAATTTGCCGGTTAACCGGTTTTTCTCCGTGCGGCTGTATCTTTTCACCACTTTCGACGATATGCGTGAAAAAGACGCGAAGTATGATTATGTGCAAATTAAGGAGACGTTCAGTTTCGGGTTCAATTATACCTGGTAAACTCCTTCGGCACATAATTTTCCATTGACCGGCAAACGGCAGATGCAAACCGCACGCCGGATTCAATGAGTTTGTCCCACTGCTTTTCCTGTAAATCCTGTATGTCCCGCAATAAAATTTTATCGCGCATCAACCCGAATATCAGCCCCGCATTGAAATTATCCCCCGCTCCGATAGCGCTGACCGGAACAAAACTTTCGACCGGATAACTTTTTTCAAAAGTTCCCGTTTTCAGCAAAATGTCCTTTTCCCCCCGGGTGACAATAAAACACCTGCAATAAGGCGAAATGTGTTTTTCGTAAATATCCGTTACGGTCTCGCCCGGAAACAGTACCTCCAAATCTTCGGAAGAACAGCGTACAATCGTTGAGAACTTGAAATTTTCAATAAAACGGGGCATCAGTTGCAAACGCTCGCCGGCGTGCGGTTTCCTGAAATTGATGTCGTAACAGATAATTGCTTTTTGCCGGACGGCGCGAGTGAGCAGTTGGACGATTGCCTGCCGCAAAGCGGGATTGACAGCAAAGTATGAGCTTAAAAGCAGGACATCATCGGCTTGTATGCCGGGCAATTTGAGTTGAAGCCGCTTTTCGGGGAAATCGCGGTAAAATTGCCAGGAAACATTTTGCCGGTCGTCCGAAAAAGCCAGGGCAACGGGCGAACTGCCGCCTTCAAAAAAATGAATGTATTCAGGCGATATGTGATTTTCAATCATAAAATCTTTAATCAGACGTCCTACGCGGTCGTTCCCCAGTTCGCTGATAAACAGTGCGGGAATCCCGCAACGTCCCAAAGAAACCATGCTGTTGAAGACCGAACCGCCGGGGAGCGCTTTTTCCGGCTGGTTGTTCCTGAAGATAATGTCTAAAACGGTTTCGCCTGTTCCGATTACTTTTCTTTCCATATATAACTATATGAATGGTAAGGATGATGATTGACCAAATCTTATAAAATAATTTTGTTACCAAAGCAACCGAAGTCCGTATTTTTTATACTGTTCAAATAAGCGGTCTTTACTGATTAAAACCATATTATTGGTAATCGCTTGCCATATAATCATCCGGTCGAAAGGGTCTTTATGGTTATTTATTAAGGGGTAAATCAGCAAAAGTGGAAGTTTCTATTGCCGTCATACCTGCAATATGAAACCCCATTTTTTTTTCTGAATATTCAGGCAGCTTACTATTTATAATGCCTTCAAAAATAAATTTTTTAATACTTGTTTTCAGTGCAATTTCCCAAAATGAAACGACACTGACAAAAACAGTATTTCCATTGTCAATTAAGATTTCACGGGCAGTAGAACTCAATTTGCCCGTATCGGATATAGACCAGATAAACGTGTGAGTATCAATCAAACAAGTCATAATCCAAAAAGTTCTTCAGCGGTAATTTTTCCGTCGCCTGTTTCGCTAAAACTCGACTTACCCTCTAATATTCCTATTTCCCGTTTTTTACAGACAGTTTGAGATGTTGTTTTTTGGTGCTGCAAAAACTGCCACAACTCTTTAATCATTTTTTCATCTGTCGCACTCAATATTTCGAGCGCCAAATTTACCTTTTGAACTTCCAACTCTAATGTACTCATATCTGTTTTTTTTTATTTGTAGATAAATTTTTACTTCACAAAGTTATTTACATTTTTTCAAAATGACAAACAAAGCCGAGCAGAGCAGCACTTCAGGGATAAATAACTTTCATCCATTCACATCCTGTGCATAACAGCAGGAGCAAAAGCAAAAGCATCCACTTAAGTAATAAGCAGAAAAATTAGCAGCAGTAGGGGAATTG
>JAIRNV010000180.1 GCA_031257875.1 Dysgonamonadaceae bacterium | reverse complement strand
ATACGGGATAACAGGTTGCCGACCGGTTCCTTTCCTTTTGAATTTTATGTTTTTATAAAGTTTTATCCCCGCAAAGTTACTCCTTTTTTTATTTTCCTTTCTAAATGCAAATCTAAGGTGACGGGATTATTGCCTGCAGGGTATCTGTAATGCACAAAATCATACCGCGTGAAGTATAATAAGGTAATAAGGTTGGTTAGGGATGGAACAATTTTCTGCTACTCAGGTTGTTTTGTTGTTAAATAAGGTTGGGAATAAGTTTTTTCCGCATCGTGAATCAGTATTAACCACTAACCACTAACCACTAACCACTAACCACTAAAAATAACTATCTTTGCAAAATAATTATCATATAAAAAAACAAATTACAATGAAAAAAACGGTCATTTTATTACTGGCAGCCCTGATGTTGCCTCTTTGCCAATCCATCCATGCACAGCGCAGGAGTGATTACAGGACTTTTGAACCGATTATAGACCACTTGCTCAAACTGCGGGTTTCACACGTACGCTGGTCTACCGACAATTCAGAAGCAGCAATAATTAATCTTTTAGGTTATAATCTAGACAGACTTGATTGTAATAATCCATTGATTTTGACTATTAATCCTGCTGATGTTGGGGGCTATCTTGGAGACCCTGATGGAACACTGGCTTTTTACCCCAGAGCTACTTATGGTAGTATGTCTTTAAGAGATTGTCTCACCTTTCTAGTCACCAGATCCCTTGATATAGATGTTTACAAAAGGAAGGAGATTAAGGAGCTTAATCAAAGACTAGCTACTCCATGTTCTTCCGGGGGGATGGTTTGTCTTAAAGTTTCTAACTTTAACATGTTGGACGAAGAACTTTTCTTCGATACTCCCGCCCTCGAACAGGCAGAGATTGGTTCGGGAGTAAGACATTTGCTGAAGGGTACTTTCCGCGACTGCAAAAACCTGAAGTATGTAAAGTTCGGCCCCGATGTTATAAAAATAGACCAGGACTGTTTTCTGGGTTGTAACAGTCTCGAAGTTGTGGAGTTTGAAGGAGACGGTACTCATCCTTACTTCCCGGAGACTATTAAGCACATGTTCATTACTAATTATGAGAGCAGCGCTCAGTACTGTACAAACATGAAAGCCTTTGTAGTTCCCGACCATCAGGTTTCAGTATGGAAGGATAAACTGGACAATGTATTCAAACCCGTAAAGGACGGCACTTGCAGGGTCATGTCCAGAACCGAGTTCTATGCCCCGTATGTAAACGGAGTTGTCCTTGATACGTCTTCGATTATTTTACCCACCGATTTCACATATCAACTCACCGCCTCGGTATTACCGTCAAATACCTGGAATAAGAACGTAATCTGGAGCAGCAGTAACCCGTCGGTTGCCACCGTATCTTCCACAGGCCTGGTAACTTATGTATCGCCGGGCGCTGCTACCATCACAGCCGTGTCGGAAGAGAACGGCTGGCATACGGCCTCCGCTGCCGTTACGGCATTCCTTCCCTACGATTATGTAAATCTGAAAACCCTCTCTGTAACCGGATATGCGCTTTCCCCAGCCTTTGACGAAAACACACTCGCTTATACGGTAACCGTACCTTTTTCAGTTCAGGGCGCCACCTTACATCCCGCCGGTCTGCCGCTTCCTTCCGAATCGCCGAATATGGTTACTATTGTACCCGAGGCAATTTACACACAGGTGTCCGTTACGCTTGGAGGTGAAAAAACGCTGTCGGTCGGCGACAATGTCTTTTCTGTTGTTGTTAACTCGGGATTTTCCTGGTATGCGAATAAAACCTATACCGTTACAGTCCACCGCAAGTCTAACGACGCCACTCTGAAGTCTCTCACTGTCGGCGGAAACACGCTTCCGCTTAACAATCCCGCCCACAGTCTAACAGTCTCCAATGCCGTCACGTCCGTTGCGGTCGCTGCCGAAGCAACCCATTCGCTTGCTTCCGTTTCAGTCAGCGGCGCTAACGCCTTAAATATCGGCGACAACACCGTTACCGTCACCGTCACCGCAGAAGACGGCAATACGGCGACCTGTACAATCCGGGTCCACCGCAACTCCGCCGACGCTACCCTCAAGTCTCTTTCTGCCGGCGGAACCGTGTTCTCGCCCGACAATCCCGCCCGCAGTATAACAGTCCCCAATGCTGTCACGTCCGTTGTGGTCACTGCCGAAACAACCCATCCGCTTGCTTCCGTTTCAGTCGACGGCGCTAAACCGTTAAATGTCGGCGCCAACACCGTTACCGTCACCGTCACCGCGGAAGACGGCAATACGAAGACCTACACAATCCAGGTCCACCGCAAATCCAACGACGCCACGCTGAAGTCTTTTACTTTAAATAACGGTGATATTCCGTTTGGATTTAATCCTGCCATACTGAATTATACGGTTCCCGTTTCAAATTCCATATCAAGCATAAGGATTGCCGCTGCCGCAAATCACTCTCTTGCTGCATTATCCGGTGATACAGGCAATAAAACACTGAACGTGGGAGATAACCGGTTTACCGTTACCGTTACGCCGGAAGAAGGACTGCCAAAGACCTATACCTTAGCAGTCTACCGCAGATCGGCAGATGATCGCTTACAGTCCCTCATGATGTCCAGCACGCTTGACGGCAGTAATATCCACATGGAATACAATCCCGAAAAGCTTACCTATACCGTTCCCGTTCCCGTTCCCGTTTCGGTAACGAACATCACGCTGAATGCAAGAGCGAATCATTCGGCAGCCATCGTAACCGGCCATACGGGAATACAGTCGCTAAGGCCCGGCCGCAATATCTTTCATATCACGGTAACCTCCGAAGACGGGACGGTGAAAACCTATCCCGTTATCATTACCGTTGTCGGTAACGTAATCATATAGGAATAAAAAATAAATTAACCTGTAACAATCCACTCCGTGTTCCTCCGTGAAATCCACTCCGTGAGACTCTGTGTTTAATAATTTTTATAACACGGAGTTGCACGGAAGGACACGGATGGGAAACTTATACTTTGCATTTCAATCCCACTGCGTCATTGCGAACCCGCAGGGCAATTGATAATGAAGAAAATAATCCTCAATTATCAATTAAAAAAAATGAATTGCTTCAGGCTTCGCCTTCGCTGGTGACGGCTGCGTTATTAACCATTAATCACTAACCGTTAATCATTAACCGTAAAACCAAAACAATCGTAACTGTGATGAAACCCGTCACAAATGAAATGAAAACCGATAACAATATTTCAGAACATCCGGTGCAGTATTTGTTTACACGATCGACGGCCTCCTGATATCAAGCAGGGCAGTTGTATCGCCGGATCAAACGATAACGGTTCCTGCAGGAATCTATATTGTGAAGAACGGCGTTCATGTGGTCAAAGTAGTTGTTAAATAACAGGCAATTCGCAGTTATACGAAAAAAGGCATCCTGTGGGGCGCCTTTTTTTATTTTACCTCTGCTCGAAACCGACAAAGCAATTGAATAGCAACAATAGCGTATTTGGAAGATTTTACCAACCCTCCAGCATCATATTGATATAAAGTTCCGAAATTTCCGGCTTTCCCTCATTCAGCCGCTTAATCATTCCCCGCAGTCCGGTCGGTTTGCAGGGACTGTTGAGAATTACCATTTCTTTTGGGGAATAATAATCAAGAATGACTTTTAAAAACTGTTCTTTGATTTTTTGGTCCCGGTAAAAAAATTCTTTAATCACAATGCTGTTTTCTGCTTGAAAGGTAAAAGCAATTCCCTGTTCACTGGCGAATAAAACGCCGTTTTCATCGAAAAAGTCCCGGAGAATTTGCTGGAATTGTTCTTCGGTTTTCAATATTACCTGAGGGATTTCGGATAAAAACCGGGAATAAGCCTGATAAATAGATTTGTCGTTGCGGGTTTGCTCCGTATCCGTATAGATGCAACAACGGTTGTCCGTGTATTGCAGGTCTTCGCTGTGCTTTGTTCGCAATGACAGGGGGGCAAAAACTTTATACCCTAATTTTGCATAAAAATCAAACAGCCATGCTTCCTGCGGAACCAGGAAAGTATAATCAAAACCTCTTTCACGCATGATATCGAAGGAGGCGAACAATAATTTTTTCATAAAACCTTTCCGCCGGAAATCAGGATGAGTCATCGCGCCGGAAATGTAGCCGGCTTGAGAAATTTCTTCCCCGTTTTTCAAAGCGTAAGGAATCATTTGAAAGGCTGCCGCCGGTTTTCCATTTTCAAAACAGACCAGCGTTTCATCATTTTTATACACTTCGTTGAAGTAAAAATCAATGAAAATGTCCGTATCCGTAGGGAAACAAAATTTCCACATTGCTTTTAGCGCGGGCTTGTATTTGTCTTCTCCGAATGAAATCATAAATCAGGAAAGTTGCGGTTCGTTTTTTCTGCGGAGATAACCTTTTTCGAGCAAAATGACGGGATAATAAGACAGTTTCGCTTTGCGAAGCGATTCCAGTCCCAAGTCTTCTTCCCTGTTAATATACGGGAAACCGGCACAATTCCGTTCGGCAAATTGCTGGTTTATCATCACAAAACCTCCGTCTATCTCATACAAACTTTTTTCGGCATAAACCCCAAAAGTATCTTTTGTCAAAGGTTGACCATAGGAATAGGCTAAAATTTCTCCACCGATTCGCAGGGCGCCGCCGATAAGTCCGAGTTTTTCGAAATGCTCAAAAGCCCTGTGGGTGGCGATACATTCTTCGACTAAAGACTGTTCGCTGTTGCAACCGCCGTTTTCGGCACACCATCGCCTGTAAAGTTTCAGGCAGTCGGGAATAACATCCCGTGTTATCGGAAGATATTCCCAGGCGTAGGTTCGTTTAAATTTGTTGATGTGATTTCGTTTGGGCTGGTATTTTTTCCCCGCAAGCGAAATTAAATTTTCGGAAGAATAAATGTATTCCGACCAGCTTCTATCTTTTTCATAAGTAAATTCTCCGGGCATGATTTCCTCAATTAAATCGAACATTTTTTGAGTTACGGCAAATAGTTGCAAAGGAATTTGCCGTTCCCGCGCATCCAGGGCTAAGTGTTCGACGGCTTGTTTCAAATCCCCATCGCCGACCGGAAAAAGATAGCCCCAATGGCCATTCGTTTTGAAATAAAAAAACAGGAAATCATCCACGATAGTGAAAGACGTATTGTAGGAATTTTGCCAGCAAAAGATATTGGAAAAAGAAAAATCGCAGTTTCTATAATTGACTTTATCAAAAAATTTTTGTATCGGCTCTTTGTCGTCAATGGTTACCGGTTTGAAATCAAGCATGTTTTAAAATTAGTTACGAGTTACAAGTTACGAGTAATCCGGCTACTTGTAACTCGTAACTCGTAACTTGTAACTACTCAATTTCCGGGATTGAATTATTTCAAAGTCCCGCTTTGTGCATCCTGAATCATCTTTTGATTCGGAACGATGTAGATTTCCACGCGGCGATTCTGCTGTCTGCCGGCAGTTGTTCCATTGTCTGCTACCGGTTGGGAAGAACCTAAACCTTCGGCTGTCATACGCGCGGTTGGGATGCCTTGTCCCGACAGGAAACTTTCAACCGAACCTGCTCTTTGATTTGAGAGCGGAATGTTGATATTGTCTCCGCCAGTACTGTCGGTATGACCGTAAATGTGTACGTCGGTATCCGGATTTGATTTCAATGAATTGGCAAACTGCGTTAAAGAATTTCTGGATGCCTGATTCAATGCACTTGAATTGGTTGCAAACAAAATGCCCGAATCAAAGGTAACTTTAATGGCCTGCCCATCGTTAACCGATTCTACCTGTGCATCTTTAATTTGTTCCAATTCTTTTTTCTGCCTGTCCATTTTGTTTCCTATCAAAGCGCCAGCCGCACCGCCGACAACTGCGCCTATACCGGCGCCCCAAGTTGCTCCCTCGCTACCGCCGAGAAGCGCGCCGATACCCGCACCTATTGCCGCACCGCCGCCACCGCCGATTGCAGTACCTTTTGCCGTGTTACTTGCATTACACCCTCCTAAAATAAGTGCAACGCTAACCAGCATACATACAAATAAATTAATTTTTTTCATTTCTTTTTAGTTAAAATGTTATTACTCAATATAAGTTTCATTCATCCAAGTCGCCGTAGATTGATTCGAAACAGGCTTCCTCCCCACGCAAGACAAACAAAATATCTTCTTTGGTAAATTTCCCCACTTTGTCTTTTGCCGCTTCACGGGCAATGTATTCAATTAATTCACGCTCCTCGGCTTCATCATCGTCCGTTTCAAAGAAGTTACTTCGTTCGTAATAATCTTCACTGACGTCCAGAATATAATAGATGTCATCTTCCGTAAACTTTTCTTTCAACTCCATGGGAAGGTAGTTCAAAATAAAAGATACGGCTTCGCTGTCGTCATATTTATCAATAAAATTTTCGTCCATATTCAGTTATTCATTACATGTTACGCAAACGTAACATGAGTTATTCATCTTTTTTACCGGTCTCTTTTTCTTCCGTTTTTTCGGTTTCCTCGCCTTCCGCTTTCTTTTCAAAATCTACAATTCCCGCATTTATCAATAAATTGTACCAATTCATCATTTTTTTAATGTCGGAAGGATATACTTTGTCACGGTCGAAATTGGGAAGGATTTCCGCAAAATAGCTTTTCAATTCGTCCGTTTTAATGGTCGGACTGAAATCTATCGGTTTGCCGTTTTCTCTTTTTTTAATTGTGCTGAAAATTTGGGATAAGGGAACTTCATCGCCATCGGTATAAATACTGATATCTCCTAATGATATCGCTTTGTCTCTCGGGTAAACGGGAATCCGTTTCCGGTCGATTAGTGATTCTGCGATAAACATATTTTTCCCTTGGGAAACCATTTTGAATAATCCGCTTTTTCCGGAAACAGTTAAAATTTTCTTCAACATAAATACATTTTTTTAATTACAAGTTACAAGTTACAAGTTACAAGTTACAAATTACGAGTTACAAGCAAACAAATAAACGATACTTGTAACTCGTAACTCGTAACTACAATAAAACATTCACCAAATTTTCCACTTGCGGAAGTAAAGCACGGACGTTATCATTGAAAATAATGTAATCCGACAACCGGTTTCGCTCTTCTTCCGAAATCTGACTGTTGATTCTGGCCAGAACCGTTTCGCGGCAAGTCCGGTCTCTTTGTTCAACTCTTCGGATGCGCACTTCCAACGGTGCGGAAACATTGACGGTTATATCAACGGTTTTGTTGAAACCGGAATCAAACAGAATCGCCGATTCAATAACTGCAAAAGGAACATTATTCTGTTGCACCGTCCAATGCCGAAAATCCTCAAAAACAACCGGATGAATCACCGAATTGGCAAATTGCAGGTTTTCTTCATTTCCAAAAATCAACGAAGCCAGCATCGCCTTGTCAAGTTTGCCGTCCCGGTAAAGTTGTGAACCGAATTTAGCCGTCAACTGTTCCCGAATATGCGGCGAAGCGCCGACCAGTTTTTTTGATTCCGCGTCCGCCGCATAAACCGGAATTTCCATGATTTCCAGCAGCCGGGAAACCGTTGATTTCCCGCTGCCTATACCTCCGGTAAGTCCGACGATTTTCATTGCTTCCTAAGCGGAAAGCGTTTTATTTGCTTGCCTGAATGTCGCCGCTCGAAGCGAAAACCGAAACTTTATCCACTCTGACCCGAACGTTTTCCGCAATTTCAATGAGAAAGTCCTTTTCGTTGACTTCTTTAATTTTCCCATGTATTCCGCCGGCAGTAACGATTTTATCGCCGACTTTCAGATTGTCGCGCATTTTTTGAATTTCCTTTTGCCGCTTTTGTTGCGGGCGTATCATCATAAAATACATGATGCCAAATACTGCAACTAACATGAAAATCATGCTCCAATTGGCGCCGCCTTGCGTGGCTGCTGCCTGTAATAAAACGTACGATAAATTTGTTATCATAATTTAATAATTTAAAGATTTAACAATTTAAATTCCTATTCGTCTTTGAATAATTTCCCCTCGCTTTTCAATTCCCGAACAATCGAATCCAGAATGCCGTTGATAAAATTCGGGCTTTTCGGCGTACTGTAATACCTCGACAAATCAATGTATTCGTTTAAGGTAACGCTAACCGGAATATCGGGAAAATTCAGCAATTCGCTCAGGGCAATTTGCATAATGTACAAATCCATTTGCGCAATCCGGTCAAGTTCCCAATTGCTGATTTGCCGGTTGATTCGCTCATTATTTTCTTTTTCTTCCAAAAGTGTATGATGTAACAGTTTGACGGCAAACTCTCTGTCCTCTTCGTTTTTGAACATCGGCAACAATTCCTGTTCGGTACCTGTTTCGGGAGAAAACCGCTTAATCGTTTTGAGGACAAAAGTGCCGATTACATCCAAATCGTCGCTCCAATAAATGCTTGTGTCTTCCAAAATTTCGGATAACTCCGCATCTTCCATGAGAATATATTTAAAAACCTTTCGCCAGAAATCCCTGTCCGATTCATACGAATTCGCCGATTCCAGATATTCTTTATAGCAGTCGGATTGAATGATTTTTTTCAAGAGATTACGCAGAAATAAAGAATCATCGCTGTTCCACAAAGCGCCTTTTCGAGTGGAAAAAGCCGTTAATTTGCTGTTGGTTCTTAATTGTTCTGCCAAACGGTTATCCGCCATTCGCCTGTTTGGATTCAATTCCTGTTCGGTTGCCAGTAACTTATTCCTGTTCTTGTCGATTCGTTTTTGTTCGGCATCCGTCAAAAGGACAATGAGTAACAATAAATAATGGTACAAATCGTAAAATTTTTCCAACCCGAATAACAATTCAGTTTCGGCGCTCACCAAATCTTTAGAATTTTTTTGATAGCAGGCATATACGGTCTGAAGCACTTTGACGCGAATAACAATACGATTAATCATTTTTTTTAACAGCACGCTGATTTCGGCGCAAAGGTAATCATTTTTTAAATTACACAAATGTATTCAAATATTAAATCTTTGTATTTATGAAAAAACAGTTATTTTTGAGCCGGCTATTTTTTGCTCTACGCTGTTGGGTATGGGTGAGTTAACCGATCCTCGCGCGGACAGAACTTGATGGAGGACATAAGTTTGCCCTGAAAATTTTACAAAATTATTTGGATAGTGTTAATTTTTTTTGGAAATTTGCAGGACATTTAAATAAATTTTTCATAAGTCTAATGGAGTGGGGCCTTCTGTTTGAAGCGGGTCCCATTTTTTACAGGACAAAATATTCTAAATAAATATCAACACTTCATGCAACACAAAACAAGAGGTATTGTCCTGCATAATTCGTCATACAGCGATACTTACTCTATCACACTGATTTACACGGAAGAGTTCGGAAGGGTATCGTACCTGACGGCAAAGTCGAAAGGCCGGAAAACAAAGGTGTCTAAATCGCTTTTTCATGCTTTGGCTGTTTTGGACTTGGAGGTAGACCACCGGAACTTACGCGATATTCAACGAATTAAAGAAGCAAAAGCGCATATTCCTTTGGTTTCGCTGTTGACTAATCCGGTGAAAAACGCCATCGGCATTTTCCTGGCCGAATTAATCGGTAAAGTTGTGAAGGAAGTGCAGACCGACAAAATATTTTTCGATTTTTTGCTGCAATCCGTTCGGATATTGGAATTGACCGAAAAATCCTGCGCTAATTTTCATCTGGTATTTATGATTAATTTAAGTCGCTTTCTGGGTTTTTATCCCGATGCTTCCTGTTATACGGAAGGTATGTTTTTCGATATGCAAAACGGTATTTTTGTCAGGTATAAACCTTTACATCTCCATTTCCTTAATTCCGACGAGAGCCGTTTTTTTTACAGTCTCCTACGGATAAAGTACGAAAACATGACTGCTTTCAATCTTACCGGTTCGGAACGCAAAGCCATCATTTCCGCAATCCTGGAATACTACCGACTGCATCTGTCTCATTTCCGGGAAATAAAATCTTTGGAAGTTCTACACGAAGTCTTTTGTTAATGATTAATGATTAATGACGCAGTGAGGTTGAATTAGTCATTAGTGATTAATCATTGATATCGCAGCCGTCACCGGCGAAGGTGAAGCCTGAAGCAATCCGGAGTTGTTTTAATTGAGAATTGAGAATGAAGAAAATAATTATCAATTATACTTTACGCGGTATGGTTTTGTACATCAGGATTTATCAAAAATTAATGATTTGTGGTGAATGGTGAATGGTGAATGGTGAATGGTGAATGGTGAATGGTGAATGGTGAACGGTGAACGGTGAACTGGCATCTCGCAGAGATGCAAAGCTCGGTAGAAAATAGCATTCCCCCGCCTTCACCGGCATCTCGCAGAGATGCGGCATTTGTCCGCATAACTGACGTCATGCGGGGCGCTGTGCGATCAAACGTTTCTACCGAGCTTCAATCCCTGACGGGATTATTGCCGGCAGGGTACCTGTAATGCACAAAACCATACTCTTTTGAGACAATATGAACACAGATAAAACGGATGATACGGATAAACACAGTTTTTTATATTTTTGACCGGCCGATAATTACGTTTTTCTACAAAAAGAAATATGCAGTGAAAATCCGTTTTATCCGTCTCATCTGTGTTCTAATTACTCTTTTGAGTCAATAAGAACACAGATAAAACGGATGATAGGGATAGACACAGTTTTTTATATTTTTGACCGGCTGATAATTACACTTTTCTACAAAAAGAAATATGCAGTGAAAATCCGTTTGATCCGCCTCGTCTGTGTTCCCCGTTTTTTTTTGGGGGGGGGGACTTTCGTACCGGTACGAAAACGTCTAAGGCTGTGCCTCGCGCCGTCTATCCTGACAGGTTCAACCTGTCGGGATAGTTGCAACAAGGTAGAACCTTGTCGCAACAAGAGCTTCGCCTTCGCCGGTGACGGCTGCGATTGTTAACCACTAACCACTAATCACTAACCATTGATAAAAAAACTCGCAGGAGATAAAAATGAAACACATACAAATGGGATTTGTTTCGTACAAGACGGTTTCAAATCCCGGTAAAATGAAACTTATCTCCCACGAGATGAAAAGCATCACAGACTTTACAAAAAAAATCTCCTGCGAGTTTTTTTCGGAATTTTACATCATCACTTTCCTTACCCAACCGGAGCTGCCCTTTACAATCAGTATGGACGCAGGATGACAGGAGAAGGCGGAAAGGCGGAAGGCGCCCGCCGGCTTGTCGAAACCGTAAAGCAGCGTTCCGGTAACGGAATAAATGTTAATCCGTTCCGCTGCCGGCGTATTGACATGCAGCCTGCCGTTTGCGCTATAAACATGCATGGCGGCAGGCGTACCGGTTTCATGAATGCCTGTCGGCGAGTTTTCCCTGAAAATATCAATCCGGTAAAGCATACCGTTTCTTTTATCCTCCGAACGAACGGAAAAAGTAAACCGGTTATTGCCGGCTTTCAGCGGCTTGACGCCCGGCAGGTCATAAACCGGAAATGCGTCTGCCAACGGATCGGACGGTTCCGCACTGATTTCAACCTCCGCTACGGAATACGGAACGGTAGCGCTGTAGTAGGTAACAGCCGGGTCGAAAGAAGCGGTCAAACAGTCGGGATTTAGCCGGATGAATTTCAGGCTTGCATCGTTGCTTTGACGTGTTATGACGATATTGTAGCGCCTGTCCGTGCCGCCGTCTTCCGAAACTACGTATACCGGAATCGTTTTGTCACGGGAGTCGAAGAAATCGGGGGAATAGCGGTCGAAACCGGTAACTGTGGCGGATGGATAGCCGGGTTCGCCGCTAACCGTAATGGCCGTCTCTGCCGGAACAGATGCGCGATACCAGTACACGCCGGGATCAAACAGGGGCGACAGTTCAAAAGACGCGTCGACCGAAGCAATCCGGATGGATTTCAGGCTTGCATCATTGGAAAGACGCCTTACCCGTACCGTGTAAACATTTTTTATCGCAGGGTCTTCGGCATCAACTGCAATATCAAAACTGTTGTCGCCGACATTCAGGGTTTTTACCCCCGCGCCGGTTACTTGGGCAGTCGCATAGTTTGTTTCGGCTGTTATCGTAATGCTGCCCGTCGAATTTGGAACAGTAACACTGTAATTGAGGGTGCCGGCATCAAATGCGGGCGAAAGAGCGCCGGAACTGACGGCGAGCGATTTCAGGCTGGCAGCGCCGCGGCGGACTCTTATGGTGTAGGTAATGGGCTGTCCCTCTTCGGGGGTGACGGTAACAGAATACCGATTGTCGCCCACGTTCAGCGTTTGATTGACCGTATCGCCCGATACTGTGGCAAAGCTGTCATTTGCAGTGGCGGCAATCATTATACTTGATTCGGAATATGAAACGTCAGCCGTATAATTCAGCGTGGCAGGATTAAATTCAAACGGAATATCACCGTTATTTAAAGTAATAGACTTGAGGGTGGCATCAACGGATTTGCGGTGAACGACTATCGTGTAGGTCTTTGGCTG
>JAIRNV010000174.1 GCA_031257875.1 Dysgonamonadaceae bacterium | reverse complement strand
CAATAAGCACACAGATAAAACGGATGATACGGATAGACACAGTGAATCAGTTGACGACATTGGGCGACGCCCGCCGGAATCCTGACGCCGGAGGCATTGCCCATACAGGGGAAACCACTACGCGGTTCGGGAGTAGCTATACTTACTGCTACGCCGGAATATACTTTGCGGGGACAAATCTGTTTTGAACGCGAATTACGCGAATTACGCAAATTGATTTGATAAAATTCAAATGTAAAATGTGCGTAATTCGCGCAATTCGCGTTCAAAACAATCCTTATTCAATTATACTTTGTCTCCGCTAATTTTATCCCGAATGTCAAATCATTAATCACTAACCGTTAATCATTAATAAATAATCGTTACCTTTGCGCCGCGAATTTACATAAATTCAGGAAAGCAATGAAAGTAAAAATCATCAACAAATCAAAACACGCCTTGCCGGAATACGAAACGCTTCATTCCGCAGGAATGGATTTACGTGCCAATCTCGACGCCCCCGTTACGCTGGCTTCTTTGGAAAGAACGCTTGTACCGACGGGGCTTTTCATTGAATTGCCGGTCGGGTTCGAAGCCCAGATTCGCCCGCGAAGCGGCCTGGCTGTCAAACACGGTATTTCGCTGGTGAATACGCCGGGAACGGTTGACGCGGATTACCGCGGCGAAATCAAGGTGATTCTGGTCAATCTGTCTGCCACGCCGTTTGTGATTAATGACGGGGAGCGGATTTGCCAAATGGTTGTCGCCAGACACGAAAGGGTGGAATGGGAAGAAACCGGCGAATTAAACGCAACGTCCCGGGGCGCCGGCGGATTTGGTCACACGGGAGATAAATAAAATGATGAAAGCAGCTATATTTTTCTTTATCGTATGTTCTTTGCCGGTTTTAGCAGACGGTTCGATTTCCACACCTGCCGATTCCGCATACCGGACGGGGAAAAAGTTCGATTATTTTTTTCTGGAAGCCATGCGCTCAAAGGAAAACGGCGAACACAGCAATGCTTTCAACACTTTGCGCCACGCTTTGCAAATCGACTCTACTTCTTCGGTGGTATGGGCCGAGTTGTCCGATTATTACCTGTATCTGCAACTGGATTCGCAGGCTGTCGAAGCCTTGCAAAAAGCCGTGCGGTTCAGTCCCGATAACTTCAACTACAAGGTTTCACTCGCCGGTATGAACAGGGAAAAAGGGAATATTCCGGAAGCCATTGGTTTGTACGAAGAGTTGGTCGAAGAGAACCCCGATAAGGCGGAATTGCATTTTCACCTTTCCAACCTGTATCTCAGTAGCGGGGAAGTCGACAAGGCTATCGGCTCGCTAAACAATCTGGAAAACAATGCGGGCATGAGCGAAGTTATTTCCATGCAAAAGTATAAACTCTACTTGTCGGTCGACGAAAAAGAAAATGCTTTGAATGAAATTGAAAAATTGAGTGCT
This sequence comes from Dysgonamonadaceae bacterium, assembly GCA_031257875.1. Classification (GTDB taxonomy): domain Bacteria; phylum Bacteroidota; class Bacteroidia; order Bacteroidales; family Azobacteroidaceae; genus Azobacteroides. Next base: position 11,176 of record JAIRNV010000174.1, on the reverse strand, counting down.
AAATTTCCTTTGGAAGCTAAATATCAGATTCTTATCGGCGATTTTTATATGGAAGAAAAAGAACCGGAAAAGGCTTTGGCCTGTTATGAAAAAGCGCGTGCGATTGACCCGAAAAATCCGCTTTATGTTGTTTCCATGTCGAATTATTACGAACAGAAAGGCGATAATGAAGCGGCTGCCGGCGAAATAGAAAAAGCCTTGAAAAGTTCTTCGTTAGACATTGAAACTCAAATTGCCATACTTGGAAAATATATTCAAAATCTTCTTTTGAACAAAAGAGATGTGGAATCGGCCAATGCCCTGTTTGAAACCTTAATGGCGCAACATTCACAGGAGAAGGAACTGAATCTGATGTACGGGCAATTTTTGGTTTCCCAAAATAAATGGGAAGAAGCCCGGTTTCAGTTTCAAATCGTGACGGAATCCAATCCCGAAGACATGAACGCCTGGCTGCAATTGCTGAATGTCGCGCTGCGCCGGGACAGTCTCGACGAGATTATCCGGGTGTGCGGTGCGGCGCTGATTCGTTTCCCGGAAGTTCCCGAATTTTATTATTATAAAAGCTCCGCCTTATATCAAAAAAAGCGGTTCGAAGCAGCTTTATTAAGCAGTAAGGAAGGCGTGAAATATGTTCCCGAAAAAAATAGAGCCTTGCTATCCACTTTTTACGGTCAGTTAGGCGATATTTACCACGAAACGGGGGAAAAGCAAAAATCTTATGAAGCATACGATAAATCATTGGAATATAATGAAAATAATATTTTAATACTGAATAATTACGCTTATATCCTGAGCCTGGACAAAACGCAGCTGGATAAAGCGGAAAGCATGAGCGGCAAATGCCTGAAATTCCAGCCGAAAAACCCGACTTATGTCGATACGTATGCCTGGATTCTTTTCCGGAAAGGAAACTACTCTCTGTCGAAGTTTTATATTGAAAGCGCCATCACAAACGGAGGCGGTGAAAGCGCCGACGTGCTTGACCATTACGGCGACATCCTTTTCAAAACGGGAAATACAGGCAAAGCTGTTCAGCAATGGGAAAAGGCTTTGGAAATGAAAGAAAAAAACGGCGAAACGGATACCGCCGTTCTCAAACGGAAAATTGAAAACAGAATGTATTATGAAACGGAAAAATAAGTACATCACGTGGGTTTTGTGCCTGGGGCTGGCAGCGTTCGCAAGTTCCTGCCGGACAAGCCGTCAAATCCAGCCGGTCGCTTTGACTGAACATACGGTGGAGGAAAGAGTCGGATTGATTGTAAACCAGTCGATTCCTTACAGAACATTTTCTTCCAGCCTCCGGTTCGGCTTTAAGCCGGGTGTGAATCGCGAAGGTATAACTGTTGATGCGCAGCTCAGGATTGTCAAAGACGAGATGATTCAGCTGTCTTTGCGAATCCCGATTTTGGGAACCGAAGCGGCAAGGATAAACATCAGTCCGGATAAAATCCTGATTGTTGACCGCATGAATAAAATGTATTTTACGGAATCAATGGAAAATTTGAAGAAACATCTTCCTTTTGATTTCGATTATTACAGTCTGCAATCGCTGTTTACCAATCAATTGTTTATTGCCGGTAAACAGGAAGTGACGCCCGGCGACTACGCTTCTTTCGATTATCGGGAAGATGAATTTTCAGCCGTTTTGAGCTGGCAGGACAGTCGGGGAATTGTTTACGGTTTTACCGGCGATTACAGCCACCGCATCCTGAAAACGGAAGTTTACAAAACAGGTAAAGCGGTGAATATGAACTGGGATTATGCCGACTTCGGACAAATATCCGGCAACCGCCTGTTTCCCATGAAAATGAGTATGGCATTGACCGTCCCCGACAATTTGATTTCCATGAATTTGAATTTCTCAAGCGTGGATATCGACACCGCTTTTGAATTGAAAACGGACATTCCGTCCAAATACAAACCCATTGATATTAATCGGATAATCAAATTAATTCAGTCTTTTTGATGAAATATAAACTATTCATACTGTTATCGGGGATGGTTTTTTCTGTGTTTGCTCAGGAACAGGAAAAAATCAGCGATTTGGAAAGGGAGCGGCAAAATATTTTGACGGAAATCGAAGAGACTACCCAGCTGCTGGATGTGAACAGGTCTACCATCAGCAATGCGCTCATCCGCTTAAACCTGCTGAACAGCAGCATTGAGTCCCGGGAAAAAATGATTTCGTTTTTGAACCGGGAAATTGCAAGTATAGACAACGGAATTGTAGACCGGGAAATACAAATCAAGGTTTTGGAAATGAGGTTGCAGGAAAAAAAAGATAATTATGCGGCGGCTTTGAGAAAAATGTATATCTATCGAAATAGACTGAATAATAATCTGTTGTTTATTTTATCGGCAGAAAATTTTAAGCAGTCGCTGCACCGGATTATGTATCTGAAAGAGTATTTCAAATGGCAGAAAAGGCAAGCCGCAGAGATTGTCGAAAAACAGGCAAAAGTCAATGCCGAAAAGCGGGTTTTGCTAAACAATAAGGAAATAAAACAAACGCTTCTGGAAGGCCGGAAAATCGAAGAGGAGCGATTGAACGAGGAACAGTTAAGTAAACAGGAAGAAATTCAGTTGCTCGAAAAAAATAAAAAGAGACTCCTCAGTGAACTGGAAAAGAAAAAGAAACAGGCCGAAGCTTTGGAAAAGCGGATAGAAAAAATTATCTCCGAAGAAACGTCCCTCTCTGTCGCCTCGTCTAAAAATGAACAGAAGGAAGAACGGCAAGCCGAAATCAAAGGCGGTTATGCCATGACAGCCACGGAAAAAGCGCTGTCTTCGAGTTTTGCCGATAACAAAGGGAGTTTGCCTTTTCCGTTGAACGGCAATTACAGAATCGTCAATTATTTCGGCGTCCACCGGTACAAAGAATTGTCCAAAGTGTCGGTGAATTGCAATGGACTTGAGATGGAAACGACGCCCGACAATGAAGCGCGGGCTGTATTTGACGGCATTGTTTCGCGGATTTTTGTTCTCCCCGGCTATCATAATTCTATTATCGTCCGGCACGGAAACTATTTGACACTCTATTCGTATATCGACCGGGTATATGTCAAACAGGGAAGTAAAGTAAGCACGGGACAGGCTTTGGGGAAAATTTACACGGATCGGGAAAACGGTAACTCAACCCTGTTGCATTTCGAACTTTGGAAAGAGCGGACGAAACTGGATCCGCTGCCGTGGTTGAACAGATAATATTAAAATATGAGTTTTAAGTTACAGGACAAAAATTTAAAAAACATCAAATGTGTTTTATTTTTGAATCTGCGTTGCCCTGACCGGAATATAAAAAACACATTCTTTTCAAAAGTTTTAAGTAACTTCGCGCACATTATTTGAAAAAAACGTTTATTTTGGATTTTGAATTAATATCGGATTATAAGCCAACCGGAGACCAGCCTGAAGCCATTGAAGAATTAACTACCGGTATCAGGCAGGGAATGCCTTACCAGACATTGCTCGGGGTAACAGGTTCGGGAAAAACTTTCACAATCGCCAACGTCATCAGCCGGTTGAATAAACCCGCCTTGATTTTGAGCCACAACAAAACCTTAGCAGCCCAACTGTATTCCGAATTTAAAAACTTTTTCCCGAAAAACGCTGTGGAGTATTTCGTTTCCTATTATGATTATTATCAGCCGGAAGCCTATATTCCATCAACAAATACTTATATCGAAAAGGATTTATCCATTAATTCCGAAATCGAAAAACTCCGGCTTTCGGCTACTTCCTCCCTTCTGTCGGGACGGAAAGACGTTATCATCGTGTCGTCCGTATCCTGTTTATACGGTATCGGCAACCCCGATGCTTTCAAGGAAAATGTGGTTTCCGTACAAAAAGGGCAAACTTTGGCCCGCAATGCTTTCCTGAAAAAACTGGTCGACAGTTTGTACTCCCGCAATCAGATTGAATTTACAAGAGGTAAATTCCGGGTACAGGGCGATACGGTTGACGTTTATCTGGCTTACGACGATTTGGCCGTGCGAGTCCTGTTTTGGGGCGATGAGATAGAAGAAATTTACACTTTCGATCCCCTGACCGGCAAACCCTTTGAGATTTTCGATCATTATTCCATTTATCCGGCAAATATTTTTGTTACAACCCGTGAGCGTATTAGCCAGGCTGTCGGACAGATTGACGTCGATTTGAACGAAAGGGTGCAGTTTTTCAGAGACGGCGAACGGTTTGAGGAAGCCAAAAAGCTTTACGACCGCGTTACTTACGATTTGGAAATGATCAGGGAATTAGGCTACTGTTCGGGAATTGAAAATTATTCACGCTATTTCGACGGGCGTCCGGCAGGCAGCCGCCCTTTCTGTCTGATAGATTATTTTCCGAAAGATTTCCTGACGGTTATTGACGAGAGCCATGTTACCGTTCCGCAAATTCATGCCATGTACGGCGGCGACCATTCCCGTAAGATCAACCTGGTAGAATACGGTTTCCGGCTTCCGGCGGCGATAGACAACCGTCCGCTGACTTTCGACGAGTTTGAAGCACTCACGCCGCAAAAAATCTTTGTAAGTGCAACGCCTGCCGATTTTGAACTGCAAATGAGCGAAGGAATTGTTGTGGAACAGGTTGTCCGTCCGACCGGATTACTTGATCCGGAAATAGAAGTGCGCCCGAGTCTAAACCAGATTGACGATTTGATGGAAGAAATCAATCTGCGAATCGAACGCGGTGAGCGGGCTCTGGTCACTACGCTCACCAAAAGAATGGCGGAAGAACTGAACGCCTACCTTCTTCATTTCGGCCTCAATACGGCTTATATTCATTCGGACATAGATACCCTGAACCGCATCGAAATCATGGAAAAACTGCGGCAAGGCTATTTCGATGTACTTATCGGGGTGAATCTTCTGAGGGAAGGCCTTGATTTACCCGAAGTGTCGCTCGTTGCCGTCCTTGACGCCGACAAGGAAGGTTTTCTGCGTTCCTGCCGGTCGCTAACCCAAACGGCAGGACGGGCGGCGCGCAACGTCAACGGGAAAGTGATTTTTTATGCCGACCAAATGACAGAAAGCATGCAAAAAACCATTGATGAAACACAGCGCCGGCGGGAAAAACAGTTGCTGTACAACGAAAAGCACGGCATCACGCCCCAACAGATAATTAAAAATACCTCATCAACGCTGTTGAAGGAATATAAACCCGAACCGCAGACCTGTCCCGAAAAAGAAGATATAAACATCGCTGCCGACCCGACTGTTCAATACATGACGAAAAGCGATCTGGAAAAGACGGTTGCCAAAACGAAAAAAGCAATGATGGATGCAGCCCGGAAACTTGAGTTTCTTGAGGCGGCGCAATATCGCGACGAGTTGATGAAACTGGAAGCGATGTTGAGCAATTACCCGGATAAGTTCAATTAGTAAATACAACCCTGCGTTCTGTCAAACCACTCATATTCGAAGTATAGGCATCGGAGATATTGCTGAATTGAAAACATTCTCGCTTTTTTTTTCATCAATTTCGGCTTTGTTTGAATCAGCATACTTTGGAGAATACCGCCGATTATTATACCGAATTTGATGTAAATACTCCCATAGGCAAAAATGCGCTATAAACAACAATTTGCAAAAAAAATCAATACCCATATTTTGTTAATTTCCCCGCAAAAAATCCCCATTAATAGGGATTGCCCATCCGCTTTCTTTTATCTAATTTTGCAGCGTCAAAAATTTAATTGAGGAAAATGAAAAAAATCATTGCTCTTTTTGCTTTCCCGCTTTCGCTGGCCTGCTATGCGCAGGGCGACAATGCGGGAATTTCTACAGAATGGGACAGCTATAATAAATACCGCGTCGGCAGTTACGGCGAAATACTGTACCAACACATGAATTACGGTCCCGACAGGGTGAAAGACCCTACAGGAGCGCAGACCGACAACCGTTCACTGATAGCATTGCCGCGTTCCATTTTCGCTTTCGACTATAAATTCAGGGACGACATTGTCCTCAGCACGGAAATAGAATTTGAATATGGCGGAACAGGATCTGCCATGGAACTGGAATACGAAGAAGGCGGTGAATACGAAATGGAAATCGAAAAAGGAGGAGAAGTCGTCCTCGAACAGTTCCATATCACCAAACGGTTCGCGCCGTGGCTGAATGTCCGCGCCGGACACATCATCGTTCCCGTAGGAATCACCAACGCCCACCACGAACCGATTTTCTTTTTCGGCACGACGCGTCCCGAAGGCGAAATGACGATCCTGCCCTGCACCTGGCACGAAACGGGAATATCAATACTGGGTTACCTGCCGAAGTTCAAATATGAACTGATGCTTGTCAACGGACTTGATCCGAACGCTTTTTCCGATATACACTGGATTAGGGAAGGTAAGCAAGGGATATTCGAATCGTCGGTGATGACAAGCCCCGCCGTTGCCGGACGATTGGAATACACGGGCGTCAAAGGCCTGCGCCTGGGCGTTTCGGGATACTTCAACAACACGTCGAAGAATGCCAGCAAACCGGAAAAAACGTCGACCATTAAGGCGCCGGTCTCCATCGGAACTTTCGACGCCCAATACCTGCACAAAAACATGGCGGTAAGGGCCAATTTCGTGTATGGCAGTTTGGGCGATGCATCGGAACTTTCCAAAATAAACAAGCGGATATCAAAGAACACGAATTTCTCCCGTACCAATGTGGCTAAAAACGCGATGACCTATGCCGTCGAAGCCGGATACAATGTGCTTTCCTTTTTTCGCACGAAGGAAAAATTGCTGCCCTTTGTTCGCTACGAATACTATAACAGTGCGGAAAAAGTAGATGCGGGAATGGACGAAATGCCTATTAATCGCCGGGAAGTATGGACGATAGGACTGAATTACCGGTTACTTCCCAATATGATTCTGAAAGCCGACTACGCCATGCGAATAATGAACAAAGGAAAATATAATCAGGAGAATACTTTCGGAGTGGCGCTGGCTTACACGGGATGGTTCATTAACAATTAAAAACTAACGAGTTAATTTATAATTTATAACAAATTCAAAAAAAGTAAAAGTATGAAAAATCTAAGTGCCTTATTACTCTGTGGCGTTATGTTCGCCCTTTCTTCTTGTGGTGATAATGATAATAACAATCCTGCCGGCGGAAATGACGGTTACGGTTATGATTTTACAGCCACAATAGCAACGTATATCGACGATGTGGTGATTCCAACCTACACGTTGATGAAAAATGATGTGAAAGCATTGCATGATGCAGTTGTTGCTTATGACAACGATCCGTCGCCGGATAAGTTGGTAGCCGTTTGCGATGCCTGGCGCGCCGCGCGTATTCCCTGGGAACAGAGCGAAGGTTTCCTTTTCGGACCTGCTGCTCTGCTGGGACTTGATCCTTCGTTGGATTCATGGCCTTTGGACAAGGGAAGTATCGACCGCATCATCAGCGGATCGGAAGAAATCAATCCCGAAAGAATCACTGCGGACAACCTTCACGGTTTTCACGCCATAGAATACCTCATCTTCGATGGCGGCAATCCTAAAACAAGCACATTGGGAGAACGGGAACAAGCCTATTTGCTTGCGGCAGCCGAGATCCTGAGAACCGATACCTATCTGCTTTGGGCAAACTGGATCGGGGCAGACAATATTGACGACGACGATGTATCGACCGTTTTTGAAGAAGAAGAAATTGAAGTTCAATATAACTTCACAGCCCATTTCAAACATGCAGGTACGGCCGGCAGCCTCTTCGCATCTCAGGATGAAGCCATTGATCAGATAGTGGAAGGCTGTATTACCATTGCCGACGAAGTAGGAGCCCAAAAGATAGGAGGCCCAAACGGTCAGGCCAAAGAAGGCAATCTCGAAGCCGCCGTACTGGAAGTAGAATCCTGGTACAGTTGGAACTCCATTGACGATTACGCCAACAACATCATCAGCATCCGCAATTCGTATTTCGGTGGCAACGGACTCACAGCCACAACTGCCAGCCTTTCTGCTTTCGTCAAATCAAAGGATACAGCGCTGGATACCGAAATTACCGATGCCATCGAAGCGGCCTACGACGCCATTTACGTTCAAATGGATAAACCTTTCCGTAACAATCTGACAGGTGAAAAAGTCGATGCTGCCATGGATGCCTGCGCCGATCTGGTAGATATATTCGAGAAGATCAAATCATTAAAAGATTAATGACAGGCAATCAATATCTATTATTCTTTCTGTTGTTTTTCCTGTCCTTCGCTGCATGCAGCGATGTGGAAGACGAAATCATCCTAAAACCCAACGGCAAAGCAGCAAATTCCGCCGAACTGTCGGCCGGCTCTTCTACCGTGTTTATGTCCGGTATCAATGCTTACGATACGCCTGCGCCGTGGGTTACGGGTGATTTGAATGCACGCTTCCTGAGAGGAGACGCACTATACGACAACCCTCGCACCAGCGACCAGTCTGATCCGCTTCAGGGCGGATTAGGCCCGCTGTACGCGGGTTTTTCGTGTGGTAGCTGTCACAACAACGCCGGCCGCACCTATCCGTCGCTGTTCGCATCGGGTGGTAGCGGACGGGGATTTTCTTCGCATTTGGTTTACATTACCCGGCAAAACGGCAGCTTTTTCCGCAATTACGGGCGGGTACTGCACGACCAGTCTATCGTTGGCGTGCAGGCGGAAGGTAAACTTGCGGCATCGTTCACCGAAGAAACATTTTCTTTCCCTGACGGCGAAAAATACAGTCTGCAAACGCCGCATTACAAAATTACGGAATGGTATGCCGACAGCGTCGCACCCGAAGATTTGATTATTGATGTGCATATCCCGTTGCGCCATGTGGGAATGGGACAGATTATGGCGCTTGACCACGACGAACTGCGCCGCCTCGCCGCCCAGAGCAATTATCCCGAATACGGCATTTCCGGCCGGTTGAGCATTATTTCCGAAAGAAACAGACAATATGTCGGTACGGGCGGCAACAAGGCGCATCACGCCGACCTGACGGTAGAACTCGGTTTTTCATCGGATTTGGGCGTTACCAACGACCGCTATCCGCTTGAAGTCTGCGAGGGACAGTCGCAAAACCTCGGATACAGTCATTATGGCATACAGATTACCACCCGCGAGATGGAAGATGTGGATTTGTATATGAGCGCCCTTGGCGTGCCGGCGCGGCGGAATGTAAACAACCAGGCCGTGAAGCGCGGCGAAGAGAATTTTTTCCGCGCCCGGTGCCAGCTTTGCCATGCAACCACGCTGCATACGCGCCAGGATGCGCCCGTGCTGCTCAACGGTACGCGCCTGCCCTGGCTTGCCAACCAGACCATTCACCCGTACAGCGATTTCCTGCTGCACGACATGGGCAAAGGTCTGGACAATCATGTGCGTACAGGCTCGGCATACAGTTACGAGTGGCGCACTACGCCGCTCTGGGGCATCGGCCTGCAGGCAAAAGTGAACGGGCATACGCGCTTTCTGCACGACGGACGCGCCCGGAATCTGGTTGAAGCAATTATGTGGCACGACGGCGAAGGGGCGGTTTCCCGCGAGTTGTTCCGCCGGATGAGCAAGCAGGAAAGAGATGATTTGATAATATTTTTAAATAGTTTATAAAATAACCTCTCCCAGCCCCCTCCGAAAACCTCCCCCCGACCCCCTCCGAAGGAGGGGGAGTGGCATTCCACAAGTTTGGAGAGGGCTGGGAGAAAGGAAAGGCCACTCCCCCTCCTTTGGAGGGGGGCCGGGGGGAGGTTTAAATAAAAATATCTATCTTTGCGAAAAATTTCAAAAACCAAACCTGATATGGAAAAAAAACTAAACCTGCTAAACGACTATCTGTTCATGAAATACATGGGCGAAAAGGGCGATGAAGAACAATTGACCTCTTTTTTGAATGCAGTACTGCAAAAAACCGGCAAAGGCAACATCTCATCGGTAACTATTGTGAAAAACAGGGCATTTTCGGCGGAAATTGCCGGCGGGAAATCCTGCGTGCTGGATTTGCGGGCTGTTTTGGACAGCGGCGCAAAAGTAAATATTGAAGTACAGCTTCGCAACCGGAACAACATGGACCGCCGGAGTCTGTTTTACTGGAGCCGCGAATTTGTACGGGGAATTAAATCGGGACAGAATTATGTGGATGTTCCGAACGTGATAGCCATCAATATCATTGACTGTGAATTTATGCCGGAAATAGACGGAATACAGACCTGCTTCCATTTATGGGAAGACAGCTGTAAGGACAAAATGCTGACGGACGCGCTGGAAATTCATTTTGTCAGTATGTTTAAGTTCCGGCAACTGAAAGAAAAAGACATTGAAAACAATCCGCTGCATCGCTGGATGGCATTTTTCAGTAAGGAAACGGATGAAGCAACAATAAAAAAGATAATACAAATGGACAAAGCAATTAAAAAGGCATACGGAAAGATTTCGCATGTCTCGTTTGACGAAGAGGAGCTGCGCATCTACGAGATGCGCGAACTGGCGCAGATGGACTATGATATTAATATGACAGCCGCACGTCGCGAGGGTATGGAAAAAGGTATGCGAAAAGGCCGGCAGGAAGGTCTGGAAAAAGGTATGCGAAAAGGTATGCAGAAAGGCATACGAAGAGGCATGCAGAAAGGCCGGCAGGAAGCATTGTCGGAAATGCTTAAACTGTTTAAGGAAGGAAAATCGGTAGAGGAAATTAGCAGACTGCTCAACTTGCCTGATGAAAATGAATCCATTCATATTTGACTGCACGAAGGCACGAAAGCGCGAAAGCGCGAAAGCGCGAAAGGGAGAAAGCGCGAAAGAATATAACCAAAGGTTCGCGCCTTCACCCCTTCGTGCTTTCGTACTTTCGCGCTTTCGCGCTTTCTCCCTTTCGTGCTTTCGCGCCCTTGCGGCAGCCGCCGCAAACTTCCGGAAGCGTTCGGGACATTTGCGGCAGCCGTCGCAATCTTCCCGAAGCGTTCAGGACATTTGCGGCAGCCGCCGCAAACCTCAGGAAGCGTTCGGGACATTTGCGGCAGCCGCCGTAAACTGCAATTTATTCATTTTACATTTATTATTATTCATGTTACGCAACAGGTAATAATTCATGTCTGATGAGATTGAGGGCAATTCGATTAGGCATGGAAAAATTTTGGGCGGCATATCCCTCTCTTTTCCGGCTCGCATCCTCCCTGAAAGAAACATCCAACTGCCGGTGCAGATTATTTTCAAT
>JAIRNV010000167.1 GCA_031257875.1 Dysgonamonadaceae bacterium | reverse complement strand
TTTTTTCGTTCGCATCATCAAAGGCTTTTTCTGCAAATTGATACAAATGCTCCATGACATGATAAAAATCAAGTATCGAACAGGATAACGGGTAATGGCCGGCAATCCATTCCCTTATCGGGTGCAATTCAAATTGTCGCACCGTCATTGCGAACTGCGAAGCAGTGAAGCAATCCAGGATAAAGTTAATTACGAATTACAAATTACCGGTAATTAATAACTCATGTTACGTCTGCGTAACATGAGTTATTACATCAATTCATCTTGAGTGCAATCCCATTCGTAAGATCTTTTGGGAATCAATTCCAATGCGTCGGATTTCTCAACGACAACTACATTGGACGGAATATCCCGCCGAATCGTGCAACCGGCGCCTATGGTTACATTATCACCGACAGTAATAACACCTGCTGTTATGCAGCAATTGGCGCCAATCCATACATTATTTCCGATAACAATACCTTTCTTAAAGTTTGTTTTACGATGATCATATTTATAATGATTGGTCGTTGTTATAGCTACATTGGGACCTATATTGACATTATTCCCGAATTTAAGTCCCCCATATGCATTAATATAAGTTCCCATATTATCGCCGGGGTCACAACAAATTCCTTTTTCGATATGTTCCCAACCTCTAATTGTACTCGTAAAATGAACCGGCCACGGCACTCTGCGATTGAATCCTGCTATTTTTTGCATGATAAAATAGTCCTTAAAGATACGTCCATACGTACTGTACCTTTTTGCCGCTTAAGCTGCGGATACGCCCAATGAATGAACGGCTTAAGCATGGCCGTTTCATAATGTTATGTATATTTGGAATTAGTTACAAGTAGACGAGTTAACGAGTAAACAAGTAAACGAGTTGACAGGGAGGCAGGCGTTAACTCGTTTACTTGTCTACTCGTTTATTCCTGAAAACAGATCCAATAACCGCCGCCACCAAAATAATATAAACCGGCGATACCCCCCAATACCAAATCAAAACAGCTGCCGCAACAGGAATAATGATTGTTTTGAGATTGATGCCGATTCCTTTCGCCGTAGTGAAAACCGGAACGGCTATCAAAGCGACTGCCGCCGGTCGAACGGCATTGAAAATCTTCGCTACATAGATGTTTTCGCTGAATTGCCTGAAAAACACGGCAATCAGCAGAATAATCAAAAAAGAAGGCAGTATGGTGCCTGAAGTGGCGACTATGCTGCCCCGATAGCCTTTCAACTTATATCCGGTAAGGATGGAAATATTCACGGAAAAAATACCCGGAAGGGACTGGGAAATAGCTAATGCATCAACAAATTCCTTCGGTTCAAACCAGTGTTTCCGTTCTACGATTTCTTTCACCATCAAAGGTAACATGGCATAACCGCCTCCAATGGTGAACAGGCCGATTTTGGTAAAAGTGTAAAATAACTGTCCGTACAGGTTCATACTTATCTGGTTCTTCGCACGCTTCGGGTTGGAGTTGAAGAAGATTGCTCCGGTTTTGTTTTCGGCGCTTTTGCTTCTTTAGTTTTCCGGCTGCTTCTGCTACTCGCTTTTACATCTGCGGTCTTCTCCGTTTTTTTGTTTGTTACGGCAGTTGTCGTGTCTGCCTGTACCCAAAGCTGTTTCCGGAAAAATTTCAACTGACTTTCGATGCTGTCCTGTGCATGTTTCAAAACGTCAGGATCGCTGCCTACCTGTTCCTGTAAACTCTGGTTTTTCAGATTGACGGTTTTTATAATATCACCCGAATACATCTTTTTAGTGAAAAAATCATCCATCGTGTAAGTCAATGCATTGTTGATATCGGAAGTCATAATCATTTCACGGGAAAGATAGGGACGGACATTTTCGTAAAGAATCCAGCAAACAGGCGACCTGTGAAATGTATTGTCGGAATAGTCCAACCGAACGATTATCGGACAAATAGCCGTTATCCTGTTATTAAATGAGCCGGTCGCCTGATCAAAAAACCAGCCTTCTTTAATCAGATATTGCGATACGTCTTCACTTGGAACATCAATTTCGTCAATGATGTATTTTATATTTTCGCCAGCCCCTTCGGTCGTATATGGAATCTGGTTACTTTTCAATACTTCTTCAAAAGGAATTTTTCCGGCATCGGTAAATACCTCTGTGTTGTCCGTATAGGCATACGCATCTATTTTGTTTTCAGACAATAACTTGAATACCAAAGTAAAGAGATTGACACGGTCGCCTATCGGTTGTACGGGATATTTCAATGCCGCATTATTATCTTTGTTGAGATCGATAATGCGGTACATTTCCCGGAGCCAAACCGCCTGAACAGGCACTCTCGAATTATCCATGTTTTTTAACTTTGCTCTTTCGGTCAATGCCGGCGTTTTGTCGGGGGACGCTTCCTGTAAATGTTGACGGGTTCTGCGCACCGGAGCCGGATTCCGGCTTTGCTGCGGCTGTGCATTAAGATCATCAGACTGATTTTGCCTGTACTGGTTCCGTTCGGCCTGCAACCTCCGCTGTTCTTCTATCTGGCTTTGTATCTGCTGGCTACGCGCGTCCGGCAGGCTTTGTGTAAAACTGGCTTGAGCAGACGCCAAAAATAGAACCGTCAAACTGAAAAAATAAATCGGTTTCATATTTTTCATTAAAAACTCGTATTTTTACTGAGTATAATTTTTAGAATGTGCATATAAGCTTCATTGTTTGGATTTTTAACATCCTCTCGTTGATTAGAAGTTCCTTGGTGCTGATTTTTTGCCATAACCTTATTTCTTATTGCCGTCTTATCGCTTCAGGCATTGCGTTTTTTTCAATATTATACTGCAAATTATTATGATCTTCTCCATTGTAATTGCACTATGTTTTTTTTCCCAAGTCAACAGGCTGGAAAAACATGTGTGAAATTTTGATGCGGCTGCTCCAAATTCCATCCCGTCCGTCCAAATTCTATCCCTTTTGGCCAAACGGGATCCCTTTTCGTCAAACGGGATTCTTTTTCGTCAAATGGGATTCCTTTTCCGTCAAATGGGATTCCTTTTCGCCGAACGGGATTCTTTTTCGCCAAACGGAATTCCTTTTCATCAAAAGGGATTCCGTTTGGCCGGACGGGATCCCTTTTCAGCCCCCTGCCGGCGATGGTATCCGCTAAGATATAATATGTTATGGTGTTGCGTAACATGAGCGTTAATTAATCAATATTTCAAGCGGGGCGCGCAGATTCCGTTCAAGACCGTCGGGACCTCTGGCGACAATGCCTCTTATCAACACCCTCTTACCGCGGGATACGCCTCGAATCTGCGCCTTTTGCCGATCCGTAAAAGCGGCGCCTTGCGATATTTCCCTGACGTCCATACCGAGATTGTCGGTAATGGTGGTTTCAAACCGCATAACGGTGAACGGAATGTTCAACAGCCCGTCGTCAATACCTACCCTGATACCGTCTACATTAAGCAAAGTTGCTTTATCTATATATCCGCCCTCGAATTTTTCGAGATTCCCTTTTGCGTCGGGTATCATTAACCAGGTACCCGGAGTAGGCAAAGGTCTTACCTTGAAATTGTTTTTTCCCATCTCCTGTACACGTCCATCGGCCATTGTTGCCTGTACCGAAATAACGGCTTCCACGCCGGCTTTGGCAGGCCGGGCAACCCATATATTTTCATTTTTACGGGTCAGCGTACCGTTGGTCATGGTCGCCGTAATATTGGAACTCGGCACGCCCGGAACCGCAATCCGAAGATCGTTGTCAATACCCGGATACATCACGTTCATCAACTGGGAGGCAACGGTTGCACTCGGTTCGACAACCGAATAATGCGTCGAAAACTCATGACGGGACATTCCCGTACTCGAATTTAATTCAATGTAACCGCTTAACGGAAATGTTCCCGTCGAACCTGTCCCGACTACATAATGACCGCGAGCCTGCGGAGGCAACCTTTTACCGTTCACATAAACAGCCGGCTGTTGCGTCGAATCCACCGCCGAAAGCACCAGGTCGGCTACATAGTTCTGACCCTGCATCACAATTTGCGACTGGGGTATAACCTGTGCTTCGATTTTATTTACTTTGTAATCCTGCAAGTCAACATTCCGCAAGAGTTCGCTCAAAACTTCGCCTTCGGCGTAACGAATATCGTTTTGCATTTTAGTCAGCAAGGTAACGGCTGCAACCACAGGCATTTTCCAGAACATGGATTCTTCCCATGTCTGCTTGTTTTCCCTGGCTTTCTTTGAAACTTCCGTACTCAGGTTGGATCGGACAATATTTTTTTTGGTTGTATCAATAATTAACGAGGATACAAAATCCCGGTAGTTGTCTATGGCTTCTTTGAGTTTTTTCCCGTCGTTTTTTCCGCGTTCAAACATCACATCATAAGCCGCATCCAGGTTGTCGGGACGTTTGAGGTTTTCGGGGTCGCCGTTTTTCCCGTCGGATTTCCGCACAATCTTCATTTTCAATTCCTGCGTATAATTAAACAGTGAATCGGATTTGCCTTTCACCTCTTTGGCGTAATTATACCATTTTTCCGTTTTTGCAGGATTCAAATCATGGTACTCTATCATGTCGCCGAAAATCATTTCATTCCGGGAAGAAGTCGAATTCATGGTTCGATTTAAACTGTCTTCCACCAGCGCAAAACCGTCCAATACTTCCGTAGAAACATTGAGGGCTAACATGGCAATGAAAACCAGATACATCAGGTTTATCATTCTCTGTCGGGGGGAATTGGGACTGTTTGCTGCCATTTATATAATTGAGAATTGACAATTGATAATTGATAATGATTTAGATGGGTGCATTCGTGGGCGCGAAGTTGGAAGCGGGATTATAGGGATTGTTGAAATGGGGATTGCCGCCCGCGCCGTACATATTCATGGTCATCGCATTCAACAGGCGGTTGTAAACGCCGTTGAGCGCATGCAACTGTTGCGCCATCTTTTCGGTTTCGCTGCGGAATATCGAACTGTCCGCAATCGAACCTTCATACAAATCCTTAATGCGCATCAAACCGGAGTTAATCCGTTCGATAGCGTCAATTTGCGAACTGATGCTCTTCAACTGTATTTCATATATCGTATTCAAACCCTGTATGTTTCTATTCAAGGCTTCCATTTGATGCACATAGCCGCGCGATGACTGTTTGATTCCGTCGGAATTGTCGGTAATGCTCCTGTAGGAATTGAGCAATACATCCGATACATCGGTCAGGTTATTGGTAACCGAACTGAATTTGGACATGTTTTCCGACATTTCCGTTAACGTGTCCAGATATTGTTTGGTAGCATCGGTTACCTCAGCCATTTTGCTTAACTGGTCGGCTGCTGCCGCCATCTTTTTAATGCTGGCCGTCAGTGCATTGCTGTCTTCTTCCGAAATCTCGACGGCACTGGGGATACCGAAAGATTGCCGGACTTGTCCGGGCGTCATTGCTTCCGCTGCTTCTACTGCGTTTTTCGGTTTTTCCGCCGTTGCGACTCCGCCGCCAAACCTGCCGGAACCTGCACCGCCGTTTCCGCCAGCCGCAACTCCGGCTGTTCCTATGCCTGCGCCTCTCACGCCGGCCACCGAACCAACCCCGCTTCCTGCGACAACCGCTCCGCCCCAGCCGTTGCCGTTTCCGAACCTCGGCCTGTCGTCCGCATCGTTTGTATCCAGCACCGGAAATACTCTGTCCCACTGGTAATCTTTCACCGGCGTGTCGAAAGCCGAAATCAGGAACACAAAAAACTCGGTAAGCAAACCGACCGTAAGCAGTATATTTCCCAAATTGTAGGGCCAGTGAGTAATTTTCGCCAGCGCACCGATGATTACAACTGCTGCTCCAACACTGTAAAAAATCTGGAAAAATTGTTTACCCGAATCGCCGGATAAAAACTTTTCTACCGTATTTTGATATTTTCTCTTGAAACTCATGATTTTTTTTAACTAAAAACTATAAAAAATAAATAACATGTAATAATCAACTCCGTGTCTCTCCGTGTCCTCCGTGGTTAATATTCTACCACGGAGGACGCGGAGGAACACGGAGTTAAAAACTGTCATATCTTTTTTATTTCACGTTACTAAAAGATAAAAACTGAAAACTGAAAATTATTTTTTCCTGTTTGAGAAGCCGACATGCGTGCGAACGCAACGGAATCCGACGTAAGAACGCTGTTCATTCTGATATTCGGAGGAACGCATATCCGAACGGATAAAATGCGCTACATCCTTCCACGAGCCTCCGCGGACAACTTTCTTTTTCAGAGCGTAAGGGTCTTCTTTTGCCGCATTGTAACGATATTCGGGATTCATATCGCTCATTATTTCAGGCCCCGATTCGAGGTAAGCGGTCGACGTCCATTCCGAAACGTTGCCGGCCATGTCATACAAACCAAATTCGTTGGGCGAGAAAGACGCCACTTTGGCGGTAATCAGGTGGGCGTCTTTTACATAATTGCCGTCACCCGGTTTGAAGTTACCGAGGAAACAGCCTTTTTCGCTGGTCACGCCGGCTGTTGCCCACGGATATATGTTTTCCGCTTTTCCGCTTCTTGCCGCATATTCAAATTCCGCTTCCGTCGGTAAACGGTAAGGCTCAATGGTATTCCTGAATCTGCCGTCCATGGATTTTTTCAAGTATTCGGTTCGCCAGACGCAAAAAGCATTGGCCTGTTCCCATGAAACGCCCACCACCGGATAGTCGTTGTATCCGGGATGATTGAAATAGAGGCGCATATACGTTTCGTTGTAAGCATTATTGAAGTCATTTACCCAAACCGTCTCGTCGGGATAAATATTTACAATATATGTGTTTAAGAAGTCCCAAATCGAACTCAACGGACGGGTAAGCGTTTCGGAAACAATCCGCCCTTCTTCATCAATATAAGCCGTATCTTTGGAAATCATTACCACTTCGGCGGGATCAACCTTGACGTCGGTATTCTTTATTCTTTCGGCGGGGTCTAATCTGTTTTTTCTTAAAGCATAAGAAGTTGCATCAAAAACGGAGTAGCGGTAAATCATCTGTTTCGGGTCTAATCGCGTTTCGCCGGTAATCGGGTTTGTCCAGTACACGCTGTGCATAACCGCCAGTTCGTCTTCGGTGGCTCTCCGCTCGGCAGGTATGGGTTTGCTCCAGTTCAAAACAGGAGGATCAACCGGATTTCCGTCCCTGTCTTCCTCTATTTTATAAGTATCGTCGCCGGCGCTGTAAAGCCGCTCACGGATAATCGAATCTCTTACCCAGTAGACAAACTGCCGGTATTCGGCATTGGTAATTTCCGTTTCGTCCATCCAGAAAGCATCCACCGAAACGCCTTTCGGGTCCTGATAAACGCCCCATAAGGAATCCGGCCCGGCAGGCCCCATTTCATAAGACCCTTTTTTAATCAGTATCATCCCGTGCGGACTCGGTTCGCTCCATGCGGGAGCGCTTGCGCCGACAAGTTCGCCTCCGTCACCCGAAAGCGACCTCCCGCATGAAACAATAAGGAAAGTCAGTAAGGCCAAGAAAATCAAATTTTTCATATTTATTATAATATTCGAACACTTTTATGTTTATATTTTCCTTTCTTTTTCAAATTCAAATCCATGCTGTACCTTATAAATAACTCATGGCTGCCTGTCGATGCTTTAATGATTCGCGAAACCGGAAAATCGTATGCATAACCGGCTTCTATCATTTTGAATTTCCCCCCCAGCATCAGCACGACTGCATCGCCGCAACGCCAGGATAAACCGCCCCAAAACTTTTTATCATAAACAATCCGTGCGGAAATATCTACCTGACTGTTGTGCAACATCGCTTTCAACGTATTTCCTTTGATTTTTTCCGTCAAAGAATCGGGATTCACAATGCAGGAACTCATTTGCACTGTTTTTAACAACACTGTAGATTGCAATTCTAATAACGGATTGTTCAATTGTATATTGTATCCGCCTACAAAATAATATGAACGCGGAATTTCAAAAATATAATTTTCACCCAAATCTATATGAGGCGCCAACAGGTGATTGACTGATAAACCGGTAAACCATTTTTCTTTGGCATAAAACACACCGAGGGAAATGTCGATTCCGTTTCCGGAAACCGTACCGACAGGAATGGCTTCGTCTTCGGCGCTGTGGTAATTATCATTTTCGGGAATATATACTTTGGTTCCGTCAAACGACTGGGTGATGGAACCGCCCTGCAGACCGGCGCTGAAATCGCCCTTGAACAGTTTTTTTTTCCATGCGTATTGCCCGTAATAAGCGGTAGTAGCGAACAAACCGATACGGTCGTTATACATCAGCGCGCCTACGCCGTGTACTTTCCCCAATAACTGATAAGGCATGTTGGCGGTAAGAATTGTAGTCCGCGGCGCTCCGGTTATTCCCAGCCACTGAATGCGGCTCATCAAAGTAGCGTCCAGATTTCCCGAATGTCCGGCATAAGCAGGGTTAAAATAACTGATGGTTGCCCAATAATTACTTAACTGCGTGTCGAATTGAGCCTTTACGGATGAAGACCCTATCAGGACGATTACTATCGGAAGAAACTTTTTTATCATTCATAGATAGTAACGAAAAGTACGGTAAATAATTGCACTCCATTGATTTTTTTGCAATTATTTTGGCTGCGCCGGGCGGGGCGCTGCCTGGAAATTTGCCGCGTTCCGTCATTCCCGCGCAGGCGGGAATGACGGAACACTATCATCGGTACGCTCTATAACATTTTTAGTCGACTAAAAAACATTTTTAGTCGACTAAAAAACATTTTTAGTCCACAAAAGAACATTTTTAGTCGACTAAAGAACATTTTTAGTCAACTAAAAAACATTTTTAGTCCACAAAAGAACATTTTTAGTCGACTAAAAAACATTTTTAGTCGACTAAAGAACATTTTTAGTCGACTAAAGAACATTTTTAGTCAACAAAAGAACATTTTTAGTCGACTAAAGAACATTTTTAGTCCACAAAAAACGGTTCGTAACTTACTTTTGCAAATGCACAAAATGATCCCGCACACAGCTTTCCCAAACGCTACAAATTCCGTATGCGCCATTCCTGCGGATACAAGTTATTGGCGCGGTTTCCGATGTTTTTAACAAATCCCAAAGGTTGATTTTGATAAGTGACTGTGACAAAACCGAAAGGAATCTCCGCAGGAATATTTTGTAAAGTTTCTTTTCGCAGATATTTTAAAGCGTTTTCCCTGTCCAGGTCCCATTGCGGAAAAGCTTTTCCCGACAATGCCGTTGACATGGCCAAAGCGTGATTCGGAATCAAATTTTTCCCTTTGGCTTCCCCCAGTGTGATTCCTGCCGAAACAATCCGTATTAATGATTTTTTCAGGAAAAGATATATTTTGTAACGGTTTGCCGGAAAAGCAAAAAACATATTGTTTTCCGAAAAAAAAGCGTAATTGTCCGGTGCGGAAAGCCATTGAAAAAGAGAATGATTGCCGGTTATTTTGGGATTGTGAGCCACGCCGGCAGCGGCAGGAAAATATTCCGTTTCACCGCCTTTCCTCAAAGCGGCGATAAAAAAACCTTCCCCTTTTGTTTTATGAGGCATAAAACGGGCGGGTTTTTCCAAAAGTTCCGCCTCGAATTCCCTGCAAATCCAGTCGATATTATCTTCATTTTCTTCCCTGTTGTAGGTACAGGTGCTGTAAATCAATATTCCGCCGGGTTTTAAGGATGGAAAAATATCACTGATAATTTGCCTTTGCCGCTCAGCGCAAAGTTTAACATTCCGCACCGACCATTCCGTTATGGCTCCGGGGTCTTTCCTGAACATTCCTTCTCCCGAACAAGGTAAATCACAAACGATTAAATCAAAAAAAGCCTTCAATTTTCCAATATCCGCAGGGTAACTGCTGGTAACAACGGTCTGCGGATTTCCCCATTTGGTCAGGTTTTCCGACAGGATATTCGCACGCGGACGAATCACTTCGTTGGCCACCAACAGGCTACTTTCCGGTAAAGCCGCCGATAAATGCGTCGATTTTCCGCCGGGGGCAGCGCACAAATCCAAAGCAATCGCCGGTTTCCGAACATAATTTTTTATAAAATGTTCCAAAAACATGGACGAAGCCTCCTGCACATAATAACAGCCGGCATGAAAAAGCGGATCAAGCGTAAAAACCGGACGCGAACGAAGATAATAAGCATTTGAAGCCCAGGTAACGGGAGATTCTACTTCAAAAACCGCTTGAGGCAGGAAGTTACTGTCTGTTTTTTTCGGATTCAAACGGATGCTTGCCGGATGCTCCTGATGCAAAGCCTGCTCGAATGCATCCCACTCTTCGCCGAGCAGCGCTTTTGTCTGCGATATAAATGCTTCGGGGAGTTGCATAAATGATATTACAAAAGATGTATTCGGATGGAAAGAGTTATTGTTGAAAAATTACAATTCCTTATGCAGGCATTTTTTTCGGTACAAAGATAACACACAAGTTTCCGGTTATAAGTTTGCATAAAAATAAAGGCCAATCCCCCGTATTGTTGTTGTCTAAACATAAACGGGAGGATTGACCATGATTACAAAAATCAGCGCCATATACGTATTTTTGGCGGTATAAAAGTATGAATCACAAAGAGCCGGAAAATCGCAAGGCAAGCGATACTGCTACCCGCAGGAAACGGGTTGAAACCGCTTTTTCCGACATCACACAACTCATGCTAAAATCCATTCTTGCCGTTTAAATTATTTATTCAACGGCTGCCTGCGCTGCGGCCAATCGTGCGACAGGCACGCGGAAAGGCGAACAGCTAACATAGTCTAAACCTACTTTGTGGCAGAATTTTACCGAACGCGGTTCGCCGCCATGTTCGCCGCAAATACCGCATTTCAAATCGGGTTTGACTTCCCGTCCGCGGTTTGTGGCCAATTCTACCAGCTGTCCGACGCCTTTTTGGTCTAAGACTGCAAACGGGTCTTCTTTCAGGATGCCTTTTTCGATGTACATCGGCAAGAATTTGGCAACATCGTCGCGGCTGTAACCGAAAGTCATCTGCGTTAAATCGTTGGTTCCGAACGAAAAAAATTCGGCGGAAGTAGCAATCCGGTGAGCAGTTAGCGCTGCACGCGGAATTTCAATCATTGTACCGACTTTGTAATCAACGGATATTCCTTTTTCTTTGAACACCGTTTGAGCCGTTTCGTCAATGATTTTCCGCTGAGCCAAAAATTCGTAGAGAATACCGGTCAGCGGCACCATGATTTCCGGAATCACCGTTTTGCCTTTCGATTTCAGTTCGAGTGCGGCTTCAATAACGGCACGTGTTTGCATTTCCGTAATTTCCGGATACAAATTGCCCAGACGGGCGCCGCGCAATCCCAGCATCGGGTTTTGTTCCAGCAAACTTTCTACGCGGGCGTGAATTTCTTCGTAAGGAACGCCCATGACCTTCGCCATTTCCTCCTGCCCCTTTTCATCGTGAGGAACAAACTCATGCAAAGGCGGATCCAGTAAACGCACGGTAACCGGCAAACCTTCCATCGCCTCGAAAATACCGGTAAAGTCGGCGCGTTGCAAAGGCAACAGTTTAGATAAGGCCTTCCGGCGTCCGGCTTCGTCTTTTGCAAGAATCATTTCGCGCATGGCAATAATCTTGTCTCCCTCGAAAAACATGTGTTCGGTGCGGCAAAGGCCGATTCCTTTTGCGCCGAAACTGCGGGCTACGGAAGCGTCGCGCGGCGTATCGGCGTTGGTGCGCACTTTCAGGCGGGCATGTTTGTCGGAAAGGTTCATCAATTCGCCGAAATCGCCGCTCAGTTCAGGTTCCCGGGTTTCGATTTTACCGGCGTAAACCAATCCTGTCGAGCCGTTGAGCGAGATCCAGTCCCCTTCAACCAAGGTTCTGTTTTCGACGGTCATTGTTTTTTTTCTGTAATCAATCAGGATGCCGTTGGCGGCGGAAACGCAGCATTTGCCCATACCGCGGGCGACGACGGCCGCATGGGAAGTCATACCGCCGCGGGCGGTCATAATTCCTTCCGCCACAGCCATACCGCGTAAATCTTCGGGTGAAGTTTCGATGCGGCAAAGGACTACTTTTTCGCCCCGTTTCACCCATTCTTCGGCGTCGTCGGCGTGGAAAACGATTTTTCCCGTGGCTGCGCCCGGAGAAGCCGGCAAGCCTTTGGTAAGCGGTTTTGCGGCGTCCAAAGCCGATTTTTTGAAAACCGGATGAAGCAGTTCGTCCAGTTTTTCGGGTTCCTGACGCAACAAAGCAGTCTTTTCATCGATAGCGCCTTGCCTTAACATGTCCATGGCGATTTTTACCATTGCCGCGCCGGTACGTTTTCCGTTGCGGGTCTGCAACAGCCACAATTTATTGTCCTGAATCGTAAATTCGAGGTCTTGCATATCGTGGAAATAATCTTCCAGTTTTTGTTGCGTTTCAATCAGGTGTTTGGCGCATGCCGGCATGGATTCTTCCAAAGACGGATATTTTGATTTCCGTTCTTCTTCGGGAATACCCTGTTGGGCAGCCCAGCGCCGCGAGCCTTCCAGCGTGATTTGTTGCGGGGTGCGGATTCCGGCAACAACATCTTCACCTTGCGCATTGATAAGGTATTCTCCGTTGAAAATATCTTCTCCGGTAGCGGCATCGCGGGTGAAAGCCACGCCGGTGGCGGAGGTTTGACCCATATTTCCGAATACCATTGCCTGCACGTTTACGGCGGTTCCCCATTCTTCGGGGATGTGGTACATCCGGCGGTAAAGGATGGCGCGTTCGTTCATCCACGAATCGAATACGGCGCAGATGGCGCCCCAAAGCTGTTCCCACGGAGAATCGGGGAAATCTTTTCCTGTCCGGGCTTTTACGGCTGCCTTAAATCTTGCAACCAGGGTTTTTAAATCATCCACCGTTAATTCCGTATCCAATTTTACGCCCCTGTCTTCTTTCAGGTCTTCCATGATTTTTTCGAAAGGGTCTATTTCCGTTTTAGAAGCAGGTTTCATGCCTAAGACCACGTCGCCGTACATTTGCACAAAGCGGCGGTAGGAATCCCATGCAAAACGGGGATTGCCCGATTTTCCGGCGATGCCTTCCACTGCGTCGTCATTCATGCCTAAATTTAAAACGGTGTCCATCATTCCCGGCATGGAAACGCGGGCGCCCGAACGAACGGAAACCAGACAGGGATTTTTTTTGTCTCCGAATCCTGTTCCTGTGGCTTCTTCCACTTTTTTGACAGCGGCTTCCACTTCCGGTTTAATCAAGTGGATAACAGCATCTTTGCCTAACCGGTTGTATTCCGTACAAACCTCGGTAGTAATTGTAAATCCGGGAGGTACGGGAACGCCGATTAAGTTCATTTCCGCCAGATTGGCGCCCTTTCCTCCCAGGAGGTTTTTCATGTCGGCTCTGCCTTCTGCGGAACCGTTACCGAACAGGTAAATTCTTTTTTTTTCCATACAACTTTTGTGTTTTTAATAGTTTAATTAATAAATTAGAAATTTTTTATTTTTAACCGTTTTGTTAAAAAAGTCGGCAAATGTACGAAAAAATCCTGAAAAAAGGTTTACATGCGGGATAAACTTTTTTCAGGATGCAAAGTGTACAGCCCCTGTTGGCGTGCGGCAGGGATCAAAACAGCATCTGCTATGTGTTACTGCCTAACTCCGAACTGAAATGAAACCGGATATCCTTAAAATCCTGCTGTGCCATTTGCAACACATAAGCCGAATCGGCCAAAAAGACGTCCCGGCCCTCCTTGTCGACAGCCATATACTGATATTTTCGTTTTTTGAAATTGTCCATCGCTTCGGCAGAATCGCTTTCAATCCAGCATGCCTTGTACAGATGAAGCGGTTCCCATTTGCATTGAGCGCCGTATTCGTGCAGCAACCGGTACTGGATGACTTCAAACTGCAGCTGTCCGACCGTTCCGATGATTTTTCGCCCGGTATACTGGTTGATAAACAGTTGCGCAACGCCTTCACCCATCAGTTGATCTATGCCCCTGTTCAACTGTTTGGTTTTCAACGGATCGGCATTTTCGATGTACTTAAACATTTCCGGCGAAAAACTCGGTAAGCCTTTGAAATGCAGGGTTTCACCCGCAGTAACCGTATCGCCGATTTTGAAATTTCCTGTGTCCGGCAAACCGATGATATCACCCGCAAAAGCCTCGTCAACGGTTTCCTTTTTTTGCGCCATGAAAGCGGTTGCCGACGTGAATTTCATCATTTTGTCAAAACGCACGTGTTTATAATTGACGTTCCGGTCAAAACGTCCCGAACAGATTTTCAGGAAAGCAATGCAACTCCGGTGATTGGGATCCATATTGGCGTGAATCTTAAAAACAAAACCTGAAAACGGGTCTCCGGGGACGACCAGTCTTTCCTCCGCCTGCACCGGACGCGGCGACGGCGCAATCCGGACAAAACAGTCCAACAATTCTTTTACCCCGAAATTATTCAGAGCCGAACCGAAAAAAACCGGCGCCAAATCGCCCTGTAAATACGTTTCCACATCAAATGCGGGATAAACGCCTTCAATCAAATCCAGGTCGGCACGCAATTTTTCCGCCTCTTTCGCCCCGATATGCCGTTCCAGTTCGGGACTGCCAAGGTCTTTGAACCGAACGGATTCCGTAATAATCTGTTTGTTTGGCGCGTATAAATCCAGTTTCTTTTCATAAATGTTGTAAACCCCTTTAAACCGGGCGCCCATTTCAACAGGCCAGGACAGGGGACGAACGTGAATACGCAATTCCCGTTCCAATTCGTCCGACAAATCAAAAGGATCAATCCCGTCGCGATCCATTTTATTGACAAAAATCATGACGGGCGTTTTCCGCATTCGGCAGACTTCCATGAGTTTGCGGGTTTGCGCTTCCACGCCTTTGGCAATATCCACGACAATGATTACGCTATCGACTGCGGTCAGGGTGCGGTAAGTATCTTCGGCAAAATCCCGGTGACCGGGCGTATCAAGAATGTTAATTTTATACCCCTCATAATCAAATCCCATGACGGATGTAGCGACGGAAATACCGCGCTGTTTCTCGATTTCCATCCAGTCGGAAGCTGCTGTTTTGCGGATTTTATTGGATTTGACGGCACCGGCTACGTGAATAGCGCCGCCGAAAAGTAACAGCTTTTCCGTCAGCGTTGTTTTTCCCGCATCGGGGTGGCTGATAATGGCAAAAGTTCGCCGGCGCTGTAATTCGTTTGTCAGTTCGCTCATTGATTTTTTGAATTTTGGGTGCAAATGTACGGAATATCCGGGAGTATGCAAAAAAAGCAAAAAACAGACAGCGCTTCAGGGATAAATAGCTTTCATCCATTCACATCCTGTGCATAATAGCAGGAGCAAAAGCAAAAGCATCCGTTTAATTAATAAGCAGAAAAATTAGCAGCAGTAAAAACAATAGCCGCAAGGCTCAGTTATCACAACTCCCTTGCGGCTTTTATTTTTCTAAAATGAAAGAACACTGTAGTTGGAAGCTCGGCACCCATAACTTGGGGGCTGAGGCCCCTCCTTGTGTTCTGTTTGCAAGTTTAGCCGGAATTTTTTTATTTTTCTTAATTTTATAGCGTATTTATTTTCAACTATTTAGTATTTATCTTTTTTTCTCCCTGAATTGCTGCAAAATGATTATACCTCACGCGGCACAGTTTTGTGCACAAGTACAATATTCCCGCAACTCGTAACTCGTAACTCACAAAATAAATTACAAATAAAACCGTTTTTGAAGAATAAATGCCTAAAGATAACGGTCTATGCAAAAAATACAATTCCTTATTCTCGGAGCGCTTTTAATTTTATCCGGTTTCTGCTCTTGCAGTAACAATTTTGAAGATTATTCCGGTAATCCGCAGGAGCGCCTGGCTTTTTCGACCGATACCCTCGCTTTTGATACGGTTTTGACAACCGTCAATTCGCCTGTAAAAGCATTTCTGGTATATAATCCGAACAAAAAAGCATTGCTTATTTCCTCTATCCGGCTTGCCGAAGGAGCAAACAGTAACTTCAAAATTAATGTGGACGGTTTTGCAGGCTCCGATTTTAAGGATATTGAAATACGGGGAAACGACAGCCTTTATGTTTTGGTTGATGTGAAACCGGCCGAAACCGGACAGGCTACGCCGGCGCCGATTACCGATTACATTGTTTTCACAACACATCAGTCTGTCGAACAGAGAGTTGTATTACAGGCTTACGGTCAGGATGTTTATAAACACAGGGGTCTTGTTTTGGATAAAGATACCGTGTTGAGCAATTTGAAACCGTTTCTCATTTACGACAGTTTGGTTGTCAGCGAAGGCGTAACTGCCGAAATTCGGGAAGGAACTGTGTTTTATATGGGAAATAATGCACAGATCATTGTGTATGGAACGCTTAAAATTAGCGGAACGGTGGACAAACCGGTTACTTTCCGCGGAAGCCGCACAGATAATATGCTCATTTATCCTTATGATTTAATTCCGGGACAATGGGGCGGAATTCGCTTTGATTCGTTAAGTTACGATAATGAATTTGAGAATGTGCATATCCGCAACGGTAAATATGGCATGTATTTTAATGCATCCGACCCTTCCAAAGAAAAGATTAAAATGAAAAATACAGTGTTGACCAACGCTTCCGGCGTTTTACTCCAGGCAATTAACTGTAACATCACGGCTGAAAACTGCGAATTTTCCAATGCCAAAGACTACCTGCTGGCTTTAGGCGGGGGACGCTATAAATTTACCCATTGTACGGTTGCCAATTACTATCCGAGAGTAACTTCCGAAGCAGGATGGGGAATCGGCGACAGCCAAACGGTTTATCTTACCGACGAGGTTGACGGATCCGACGGGGAGTCTGCCACGCATTATCCGGTACTGGGATTTGACGTATCCAATTCAATTATCGCCGGGGACATGCCGGCTTCGGAAATAAACATCGACCTGAAAGAAGAACCTTCCGAACCGTTTAATTTCCTCCACTGTGTGTTTACCCATAAGAAACCGGACAAAAATTATATCAGTTATACCGGTTGCATCGCCGAAGTGAAAGCCGATTCCTTATTCAAAAAAGTGGATTATGAGAATGAGAAACACGAGTTTTGGCCGGTCTATGACTTCCGTCTATTGGAAAAATCGCCTGCGCGAAGTGTAGCCAACCTTGAAATTTCAAAACAAATCCCGCTGGACATCAAAGGCGTAAACCGTCTGGAAGACGAATCTTCCGATGCGGGGGCTTATGAATTTGTGAAGGGTAAAGGGTAAAGGGTAAAGGGTGAAGGGTGAAGGGTGAAAGGTGAAGGGTAAAAAAGGTACAAGCTATACCCTTCACCCTTCACCCTTCACCCTTCACCCTTTACCTTTCACCCTTCACCCTTCACCCTTTACCCTTTACCTAAAAATATAACGAAATGAAAATCAAATCATTTGGGAGCATTATCCTCCTTTTCCTTTGCGTTTCCGTTTATGGACAAAACAACTTTCGAGTCATGTTTTACAACGTCGAAAACCTTTTCGATACAGCCGACAATCCTCATAAAAACGATGAAGAATTTCTTCCCGACGGCCGGCGGCGCTGGTCGCAGAAACGTTATTACACGAAAATAAACAACCTGGCGAAAGTCATCGGTTCGGCCGGCGAATGGGGCGTGCCGGCAATAATTGGTCTGTGTGAAGTGGAAAACGAAAAGGTGATGCAGGACCTGGTTAAAAATTCCCCGCTGAAAAAGGCGGATTACCGTTTCATTGTTACAAGTTCGCCCGACCGGAGAGGAATTAATGTCGCCTTACTGTATCAGCGCGACCGGTTCAAATATCTTGGGCATCGGGCTTATGCCATTCATTTTCCTTATAATAAACGGAAAGCGACGCGGGATATATTACATGTAACCGGACAAGTCCTTAGCCGGGATACGGTTGATGTTTTTGTTTGCCATTTCCCTTCGCGCATCGGCGGTGAAATCAAATCGGAACCCGACAGGATTTATACCGCTTCCGTACTTAAAAGCAAGGTCGACAGTCTGATGCTTGTTCGCAAAAATGCAAGCATCATTATCATGGGCGATTTCAACGACGAGCCGTCAAACAAAAGCATCGCTCAAACTTTAAACGCCACATCCGTTTCGCAGAAGCCGGAAGCCAAAAAACTTTATAACCTTTTCCCGCATTTGGAAAAGAAAACCGGAAGTTACAAATACAAAGGACAATGGAATATGCTTGACCAGATAATTGTTTCCGGCAATCTGATTTCCGGCGGCGGTTCGTTCAAAGTCCTACCGCACACCGCCACTGTTTTTTCCCGCAATTTCATGCTGACGGAAGACAAAACCAACGGCGGAAAACGTCCCCGCAAGACTTTCAACGGGATGAAATACGAGAACGGTTACAGCGACCACCTGCCCGTATTTGTGGATTTTAAGATAGAAGAGGTAAGTTCAAATAATAAATGCAACTAAAGTAAGAAAAAAAACCGTTCGGGGCATGCCCCGAACGGAGTTTGGGAAAATCGAATGAAATCACAGCTATTCCCAAACCGTTGAATGTTTTGGCACTCAAAGGCAGCCCTGTTAGCATGGATGCGACGGGCTGTCGGCGGGATATCGCCGTCCAAATAACAGAAAAAGAAGCGGATTGTCTTTTAGCCGTCAAAGGCAGCCGGGGCAGCATGGAAAAGGATGCCGGACGGTTCGCTTTACCCGGGCGGTATCGGAAGGGATAGGGGATGATTCCGGTCATGGCCGTATTGAACGGCGGAAATGTACACTTTATAATGATTTTTCATTTATTGAGAATGCTTCGGCATGGAGCAGTCTTACAGCCATAGTCCGGATAGAAGCCACCCGCTACATCAAATCAAGCAGGAAAGAAGAAAAAGAGGTGCGGCTTTATATTACCTTCTCCGAAAGAAATGCAAAGGTGACCAGCAAAGGCGTCCGTTCCCGCCGGGGCATTGAAAACGATCTGCACTGGCAGCCGGATGTTTTTTTCAGGGCCGGCTGGAATAATAATTATTTATTGAAAATCCTAATGAATTAAGATGCGTCAGCAATTCAGGGATAAATAAATTTCATCCATTCACATCCTGTGCATAATAGCAGGAGCAAAAGCAAAAGCATCCACTTAAGTAATAAGCAGAAAAATTAGCAGCAGTAAAATGTTACAAAGTATCTGTTTCGTAAAAAATATTTTTAAGATTGTTTTAACTTAACTTCGGGAGTAAGTCTTCTCCACCCCGGCTATCAGACCGTAATCCGTATTTTCATGAAGGATGGGGTCTTCTGTTTTGCCTGTCTGCAGCAGGGGGGAGGCGATAATGAGGATGCTCTTACATCATGGAATTGCATGTAAGCCGTTATATTTCCCCAAAGATGTTTCAATGTCTCTTTGGAATGTTTTTTTAATAAATCCTTTACAGTTGT
>JAIRNV010000216.1 GCA_031257875.1 Dysgonamonadaceae bacterium | reverse complement strand
AGAAAAGCACAACTGTAAAGGATTTATTAAAAAAACATTCCAAAGAGACATTGAAACATCTTTGGGGAAATATAACGGCTTACATGCAATTCCATGATGTAAGAGCATCCTCATTATCGCCTCCCCTTGCTGCAGACAGGCAAAATAAAAGCCCCCATCCTTCATGAAAATACGGATTACGGTCTGATAGCCGGAGCGGAGAAGACTTACTCCCGAAGTTAAGTTAAAACAATCTTAAAAATATTTTTTACGAAACAGATACTTTGTAAGCTTTTACTGCTGCTAATTTTTCTTCTTATTACTTAAGTGGATGCTTTTGCTTTTGCTCCTGCTATTATGCACAGGATGTGAATGAATGAAAGTTATTTATCCCTGAAGTGCTGGAAATACGCCCGGCAGTTGTAATTTCTGCAAAATTTCCATAAATTTGCATCCTTTATAATAATACCGAAAATCATGGATTCATTAAAAGGTATCGAAAACATTTCCTGGTGGGAAAATACACTGTATGCGCTAAGAAACGGTGTGGTGAGTTTCGGACAAAATTTGCTCCTTTGTATTGTAATTTATTTTGTTGGCCGCAAACTCATCAAATATGTTAAAGTATTTGTAAACAAATTGTTGAGCAGGCAAAACTTCGATCCGTCGGTCGTTTCTTTCCTGAAAAGCCTGATTGATATTGTCCTGACTGCGGCTTTACTGATTACGATCGTCAATATACTGGGAATAAACAACAGTTCGTTTGTTGCAATTCTCGCATCGGCAGGCGTCGCCATGGGTATGGCAATGAGCGGTACTTTGCAGAATTTCGCAGGCGGGGTCATGATTTTGATTTTCCGCCCTTACCGGATAGGCGATTACATTCAGGCGCAGGGACAGGAAGGAACCGTAAAAGAAATTCATATTTTCAATACGGAAATTATAACGATTGACAATAAAACGGTTTTTATTCCCAATGGAGGATTAAGTTCCAATGTAATCGTAAATTACAACAATAAAACTACCCGGAGAATCGATTTGCTTATTGGCGTCGAATACGGTACCGATTACGACTTTGCCAAATCAACGATAAATGACATTCTTCAGTCGGACGAACGAATTTTACCCGATCCGGCGCCGTTTATCGCCTTAAAAACCTTGAATGAAAGTTCGGTGGATATTTTGATTCGCGCCTGGATAAATACTCCTGATTACTGGGATGTTTATTTCAATCTCAACGAGCAGATTTATAAGACATTCGGAAAGAAAGGAATAGGAATACCTTTCCCGCAGATGACGGTGCATTTGGCCGGGAAAACCGATTGAATTGTTGCGCCGAAAAAATGGATAGCCAACAGGCTGAAGCATGGATTTTCGTAATTCGTCTGCTTTCATACTCTATTTTATTCTCCAAAAACCTGTTCTATCAGAGCCATTACGCTCAACGATACCAAAACTGCTCAATTTCTTTATATTTTTATAAACAGATACTTCAGAGATTTTAATGATTCTCGCTAACTCGGCAATAGTTATCCTTCTATTTGATTGTATCAGTTTAATAATCTCAATCTGATTTACACTTAACTTTACACCTAACCTTTCTCCTAACTCGCTTGGGTTTTCTGCCTTTACTTCGGTTTCGGATATATTGCGACTTATACCGTCAATTACTTCTTTGGCAAACTGCAGTTTTCTCTCAACATAAGCGGAGATATAATCAACCAATGGCTGTATCTGCTCAATGCTTGCATGAGCGCCATCAAAAGGCAAAGTGCCTGCCGACTTATCGCATTTTCCCAATACGTCAAGATAGTTGCGGCGGTCGGCTGTTGGGATGACTATCATTGGATAGCCGTGCCGGTAGAGAATGTAATTGACTATCAGGCGGGCAATGCGTCCGTTACCGTCTTCAAACGGGTGGATACGAATATAGCGATAATGAAAAAGTGCAGCCAATTCGACAACAGACAGTTGCTTTTTTTGCTCTTCGCTGTGATACCAAGCCACTAAATCAGCCATTAGCGAAGGGGTTTCTTCGGGCGAGGCATAGTCGAACATTTCACCCGAAGGCGTAACGACCGAATTGGGGCGGGTTTTATAAATGCCTGTGTGAATCAGGTAACGATATTCACCGTCGCGGCTCGTTTTATAAAAATCGCCTGCGAGAATTGTGCTGTTAAGTTCTCTGATAAATTGTTCCGAAAGCGGTCTATCCATATCCAACGCTTCGCGTTTGGTCATTTGCAGACCTACGTTCGATGCTTTCATTTCTTCCAAATCGCGCATCAATGCCTTGCCTTCCACTCTGCCGAAAAGCAGTAGCAGTCTGGTCTGTCCGTAAGTTAATGTATTTCCTTCCAAATGATTGGTGTTATAATTGAAGTCAATCATAAACTGTTGGTCCATACGGTGCTGCATATCCTGTTTCAAAGGCTGTGCATTTCGCCATTCCTGCAATAAATTCTCTATATTATTCATCCTATAGCAGTAAAATTTCAGAAACAATTCGCCATTTGGCTGTCATTCCCGCCTTAATTCATCCAATCCACCGAAAGCCCCATCCGTATCCCCGGCGGATTGACCGGATAATGAGGCGTAGAGAAATAATCGGGAGGGCTGATAAACATCGTCCCCAAATTGTAGTATTCGATGAAGAAGCGGGTTTGTTTCAGGTGGGCGTTGATATATCCGTTGATGAGCGGATAATTGCCGACTTCCGTTTCATCCTGCAACTTAAACTGTTGCGTTGCCGGCTCATAAGCCGGGGATTTGTACGCCGTCCAATAATGGGCATTGGCTCCCATCTGGACGGTAAGTACTTTAGCAATCTTAAATTGGAGGTAGATGCTCGAATAAACACATCCGTCCGGCAGAGGAATAATGTCCTGCTTGCCGGATTTCTGGTATACAAGCCGGTTATCCCAGTTCAAAGCGCCTAATCGGAAATTCTGCTGCAAAGTAGCGGCCATCACTTGAATATTGTCGCCATGCTGTTTGGGGTAACCGTCCCTGTCGAAATAGATATGGTTTTTAATATTTTCTACGTCCACACTCAGTTTTGTGTTGGTATGGGGAATATTGAGTTCGCCGCCTATATGAGTCCTGTTCACTTTTTCAAAATTGTTGTTCCATTTGAAATAGCGGCTGATATAGTTGTTTTCGTAAAAAGTCGGCGATATGTTTTTGAAAAAGGCATACGCCCTGACGGAAGCCGTATTTTTCAGGAACGAAATCCGCGTTTCGATATTTCCGGATAAATAAACATCCCCCGCATTATAGCCGCTTAAGCCAAGGCTGCCGGATGCACCGTAACGCAATATTTTACCGGTCTGTTTCGCCAGTTCGCCGCCTATGTAAAGACTATGCGGATTGTTTTTGTACGAAGGAAAAGCAACGGTTGTATCCGGCGCTATTCCAACGGTATTCGGAGTTACGCCCATCATCGTGAAATTTTTCAGTTCGTGGGTGATGAACGCCGTCAAATCAAATTTCGCCCACTCGCTGAATCCTTCCCTGAGCGAAAGTGCAAAAGTGTTTTTGAACGAATAGTAAGACGTAGAATCATTCGGCGTTTTGTCATTTCTCAACGGGTAGAGATAATCCGCATAATTGTAGAAAGCATCGACGTTCGCCGTATCCTGAGCATAGAAGCGCCGGCTTTTTTTCGTGTAATCAAACGTATAGATGAGGCTTGACACGGGAACGAATGTACTGTCTCTTTCAAAACCAAGATTATACCGGTAATTGAGAAAAGCGCGGGCGCCTTTATTGTAATTCCATGTGTTGCCGAACCTGGTGCCATATTCCCGCGGTTGCACGGGGCGGGAGTCCATCTGTTCGGGATGGGAAATCCAGTTGTCGTTATCCAATCCCCCGTTTTCGGCGTTGGTATAGGAGGAAGGATTGATGAAAAGGTGCAGGCGATGCCGGTCGGACAGGTAATTGCCGAAGAAAACCCAGTCGGTATGCTTGGCGGATTGGGAGTTGTAAAATCCTCTGGCGTAAAGGTAATCGACATTTATTCCCACATTCAGTTTTTTACCTGCATTAAACGTAAGAAGCGCCTGAAATCTTTCCTCTTTGGTTTGCCGACTGCCGGCGGTCTGGTAGGAAACGTTCGTATAAGGAACTTTCGTGTTGACAAACAGGAATTTATCCGGCCGCTTGGCATACGCCCAAAAGGGGTCGAAAAACAGGAAGTCGGAACGGTCTTCCCGCTCGAAAAACACGCGGGATTCCATCGGCGAACCTAAATTCCCCAGGTAGGCAACGGAAACGCCCATGCCTTCCGCATGGGTACGGTTGAAATAGTCCGTCAGAACGGTATCCGGTATGGCCGGAATCATTTCGCCGGTTTGCGAAGTAATTGTCCAGTAATTAATTCTTTGCGCAGTATCAACGGGTGAAGCAACCTGAACGGGAATCGTATCCTGTCCGAAAATTTGTAACGGAAAGTATAACAGCAGGGATAATATGACCGGTCGCATTTGCATAGCGGTTTTTCAGACAGATTGGATGATTTCCATTCCTCTCAGAATCGCTTTTTCATTCATGGGCAGAAATTTGTGATTCCTTTCGGGAAGCGATTTTTTCAATCCTTTCATCACGCTTTCCAAAGTTACCATCGGACACAGTTTCAACATCCCGCCCAGAACAATCATGTTGAAAGCTTTGGAATTTCCTTCATTGACGGCAGTATTCATCGCATCTGTCCTGAAAATCCTGATGTCTTTGCGTGCAGGCGGCCTGCTGATTCCGTAACCGTCGTAAATCAGGATTCCGCCGGGTTTCACTTTGCTTTCAAACTTGTCCATCGAGGGTTGATTGAGGATAATGGCTATGTCGTAACTGTTCAGTACGGGGGAAGATATTTTGCCGTCGCTGAGAATCACCGTTACGTTGGCCGTCCCGCCCCGTTGTTCCGGCCCGTATGAAGGAAACCAGGTAACTTCCTTGTCTTCCATTAATCCCGAATAGGCTAAAATTTTCCCCATGGAGAGGACGCCCTGGCCGCCGAATCCGGCTATAATTATTTCGTGTTTCATAATGTTTTTTTTTTAGTAAACGAGTAGACAAGTTGACGAGTAAACGAGTTGACGGACTGACACGAATTTACTCGTTTACTTGTCTACTCGTCTACTTGTTTACTCAATATCTTTTAAGTCCCCCAGGGGGTATTTTTGAAACATGTGTTCCGCCATCCAGCGGTTGGCCTGGTCGGGAGTCATTTTCCACCCCGATGCACAAGTGGATACAAATTCGACGACGGATGTTCCTTTGCCTGCCATCGAATTTTCAAACGCTTTGCGAAGCATTTTTTTCGCTTTCCTGATGGCCGCCACCGTATGTATCGCCTGGCGGGTTACGAGGCAAGTCCCGTCCAGCAAAGCCAGCAAGTCGCTTATTTTTAGCGGATAACCGTTTAATTCGACATTTCGCCCGTAGGGACAAGTAGAGGTAGGCATGTCAAGCAAAGTGGTAGGCGCCATCTGTCCGCCGGTCATTCCGTAAATCGCATTGTTGACGAAAACGATGACTATATTTTCCCCGCGGTTGCAGGCATGGATGGTTTCGGCCGTTCCGATAGCGGCCAGGTCGCCGTCGCCCTGATAGGTGAACACCATTTTTTCGGGATTCAGGCGCTTGACGGCTGTGGCGAGCGCCGGCGCCCGTCCGTGGGCGGCTTCCTGCCAGTCGATATCCAAATAGTTGTAGGCGAAAACAGCACATCCCACGGGCGCTATCCCGACGGTTTTCTCTTCCATATCCATTTCGTCGACAACTTCCGCAATGATCTTGTGGATAACGCCGTGGCTGCATCCGGGGCAGTAGTGCATCGGGCGGTCGTTCATTAAACGCGGTTTTCCGTAAACCAGGTTTTTGGAATTTATTATTTCCGTAATTTCCATAAGTAAATAATTTAAAAATTTTTTATTAAAAATGCATCCGACTATGTCGGCTTTTGTCTCCCACTTTGAGAGGAAACGGCCGACATAGTCGGACGTTCTCCCCCACTTTGGGAGAAATGATCCGACTATGTCGGCTTTTGTCCCCCACTTTGGGAGAGAACAGCCGACATAGTCGGACGTTGTCTCCCAAAGTGGGGGATAAAAGCCGACGTTGTCGCAACCCTGTTTTCATTGCATTTTCAGAATATTCAGCACTTTTTCTGTAGATTCATCCATTATTTCCTGTTATTCAATATCTTATTCAAATCTTCAACCGGCAAATCGGTTAAATTACTGATTTCCTCTACTGATTTGCCTTTCCCGAATAATTTTAAAATATATTCCGACAACATTTCCTGCCGTCCTTCTTGCTTGCCTTCCTGCCAGCCTTCGCGACGTACGTAATTCAGACTGCTGGTACGGTCAGAAAATGCCATTTCACGCATCTGATAGTCGCGGAATGCATTTTTATCGCGCGAAACAAATGCGATTTTTTCCTGTGCTTTTGCTATTGCTCTGTCCATTTTTATTATTTTTTTTAATGTTTCTTCATCCGTGTCTCTGTCAAAAAATGTCAGCCATCGGTGCAGGCGGTTATTGACTATATCGCTTTTCCTCAGTTGCCGGAATTTTGCCATACTGATAAAATGTATCTCCAAAGCATCGGTCAGCATCGTATCCTTATGGCAATCTTCCCATAAATGGAAACTGGTATGCACCTCATTTACAGGTATAAAATCAAAATCAACAATATTGATTGCTATCACCGCCGGGAGTTCCACGTAATCCTGTCCGGCTTCTATGCCGCGTACATATTCCCTGCTCCAGTAAAACAGACTGCGCCTGTCCATGTTTCCTACATTGCGGAGCTGTACTTCAATATTTACCTTTACACCGTCGCTTGTTGTTGCCCGCAAGTCCAGGATACTATACTTGTCGTCGATAATTTCGGGCGTAAACGTTCTGTTTCCTTCTATTTCCACCGAAATGATTCCATTCCTGCCGGTTTTTTGCAATACTGCATTCAAAAAAGCAAGCAGCTGTTCTTCATTCCCTTTTTCACCCATGTATTTCATGAACAGGTAATCGTTCAGCGGGTTCAGTCTTTCTTTTTTCATTGTTTTTTAGTTTTGGTTTTGCAAATACAGTTATATTTTTGTGAGGTTAAAGTCATTACATTTTCAGAATATCCCGCACTTTTTCCGCAGGCAGACCCGTAAGTTCGGAAATGCTTTCTACGGGAATGCCTTTCGCGGCTGCATTGTGCACAACGGTGCGGCATATTTCTCTGCTTTCCCGTATGCCTTCTACATATCCTTCCGCATACTCTCTTGCATATTTTTTTGCCCGTTCTTCTACATACGCTTCTGCAATCTCTTCCGCATACCCGCGCTCTTTTGCAAATCCTCTTGCAAATTCTTCCACATCTCCTTTTACATATACTCCTATATATGCTTTTACATACGCTTCTGCAAACTCTTTCGCATATCCTTTTGCGTGTGCTTCCATATATGCGTCATCACACAGGATACGTGCGATTTTTTCGTACGCTTTTTTAACTGCGTTGTCCATTTTTATTATTGTTTTTAATGTAGATTCATCCATTTTAAATTTCCCCTCCGTGTTCCTTCGTGAATTTTACTCCGTGTCCCTCCGTGTTGTAAAAATTATTAAACACAGAGTTTCACGGAGTTGATTTCACGGAGTGGACGCGGAGTTGATTGTTACATTTTATTCTTTAATTCCGCCAGAACTTCATCGGGAGTCGGGACAATGCCGCCCAAACGGCCAAAATAATTGACGGGAATTTTACATTCGACGGCTAATTTAACATCTTCCACCATTTGACCGGCATTTAATTCGACCGTCAAAATCCCTTTTATTTTTTTACTGTATTCTTTCAGTTGCTTTTTAGGAAAAGGCCACAGGGTAACCGGACGGAAAAGTCCCACTTTCATTCCTTCTTCCCGCGCCATTTCCATCACTTTCTGACTGATACGCGCCATCGAACCGAAAGCGACAATCAGGTATTCGGCGTCTTCGCAGGATAATTCTTCGTAAAGAACTTCGTTTTCCTCTATCTTCCTGTATTTGTTCTGGAAACGGATGTTATTTCTTTCCATTGCGGCCGGGTCCAGTTCAAGGGACGTGATGATGTTCGGCCGGCGGTCTTTGGTTTTTCCCAAAGTCGCCCAGGGCTGTTCACGGCGGATTTCGGCTTCGGTTTTGCGCGGTTTTTGTTCGGGAAGGATTACTTTTTCCATCATCTGACCGATTACGCCGTCGGCCAGAATCATGGCGGGATTGTTGTATTTGAAAGCTAAATCAAAACCCAGGGCTACGTGGTCGACCATTTCCTGCACCGAATGAGGGGCGAGCGTAATCAAACGGTAATCGCCGTGTCCGCCGCCTTTAACCGTTTGAAAATAATCGGCCTGACTGGGCTGTATAGTTCCCAGTCCGGGTCCTCCGCGCATCACATTTACAATCAGCGCCGGCAGCTCGGCGCCGGCCATATAGGATATACCTTCCTGTTTCAGACTGATTCCGGGACTGGAAGAGGAAGTCATTACCCGTTTTCCGCAGGCAGCTCCGCCATACACCATATTAATGGCCGAAACTTCACTTTCGGCCTGGAGGACAACCATTCCGGTCGTTTCCCAGGGTTTTTCTTCCATCAAAGTTTCCATAATTTCGGACTGGGGGGTAATCGGATAGCCGAAATATCCGTCCGCGCCATAACGTATTGCCGCATGGGCAATCGCTTCGTTGCCCTTCATCAGTTTTATTTCTTCCTTCATAGTTTTACTTTATAAACCGTTATACATCCGTCCGGGCAAACGTATCCGCAACCGGCGCATCCGATACATTCGCCGTTTTTTTTCATTTGGGCGTAATTGTAGCCTTTACTGTTTACTTCTTTTGCCAGTTCGAGAACATCGGAAGGACATGCAACCGTGCACAGATTGCAACCCTTACAGCGTTCTTTATCAACAACTACCGCGCCTCTTATTTTTGCCATAATGAATTGTTTATGTAAATTAATCGGTTATTAAAAATTGGGATACTGTTCATTTAACCGGCCGAGTTCCTTGATTAAAGCTCCATCCGGGTCATCGGTTTTTTCGATTCCTTCCTGTAATGCCAGTTTGGCTTTTTTTACTTCTTTCAAATGCAGGAGGAAAGAGCTTTTATGGAGGTATAACGGACTCATTTCCGGTACGGTTTTGATTGCCTCGGTGATATATTTCAGCGCTTCTTCCCAATTTTCAAGTTGCGAACATATTTGCGATATGATAATGTTTACAAAGTAATTACCGGGCTGCAAGTATAAAAATTCTTTTGCTTTTTCCAAAGCCTTGCCATAATTTCCGTTTTTTTCGTAAGCAGATATCAAACTCAGTATGAGATTTCCGGAGGCAGGTTCCAGGGAACAGGCGTTTTCGTAAGCATCAATTGCCCTTTCCATATCGTCGAGTTCCTGAAACGTATCGCCCAGAAGATACCATGTTTCGGCATCCAAAGGATTCATTTTCTGAATTTTATCCGCATACTTGACGACTTCTTCCTTTTCTTTCATAGAGGCGTATGCCTGCAGTTTTAGCCAAAGATAATCAATGTGTTCTCCCATTATCTCAATGGCTTCATTGATGACTTCGACGGCTGATTCGAACAGGTCTACCTCAATTAATGCCTCGCTCATTGCCTGATAAATAACGTCCAAATCTTCGTTGTCGCCGGCGTATTTGTTTTTTAATGTGCCGAAAAAATGAAAGGCGTCTTCTTCCATTCTCAAATGAAGTAAGGCAATCAGTTTGTGTCCGTCGCACCAAACGTCGGCCGTTCTTTTATACCGTTCGCACAGGGACAGCAAATCGTTCCACTGTTCGTAATCATTCAGCAACAGAAAGATTTCGTAAAGCAATTCTTCATCGCTCACATACAAACTTAAGGCGTGTTCTATGGCTTGCCCGGCTTTTTTTAAGTCATTTTCGGAAAAATAAATGTCGATAATTTCCGTCAGTTCTTCCGGTTCGTAATAACCTGGCGATTTACCTTTCCGAACGGCATTATCCCATTTGATGAAAAAATCGGGGTAAGATTCTTCCTCGTTTTCGTAAAAATCGTTATATCTGTTATCGTAATCTAACATTTAGTCTTTGTTTTTAAGTTTACTCCACGAATCCTTTAAAGAAACAGTGCGGTTAAAAATCAGTTTTCCGGGTTTGGAATCCGTATCCACGTTGAAATAACCGATGCGCTGGAACTGGAAATTTTCCAAAGGCCGGGCGTTTTCCAGTTCCTGTTCTATCTTGCAGCCGGTCAATATTTTCAAAGAACCGGGATTTAACAAATCCCTGAAATCCGTATCTTTTTCCTCGCCCGGATTTTCCACGCTGAACAGGCGGTCGTACAGACGGACTTCCGCCGTGAGGCAATGCGCTGCCGAAACCCAGTGCAAAGTACCTTTCACTTTGCGGTTGCTTTCGGGCATACCGCTTCTGGTAAGCGGGTCGTATTCCGCATAGATTTCAATGATATTTCCGGCTTCGTCTTTTCGGGCGCCGGTGCATTTAACGATATAGGCATTTTTCAACCTCACTTCCTGTCCTAAAGTCATGCGGAAGAATTTTTTCGGCGCATTTTCCATAAAATCTTCTCTTTCAATATACAGTTCTCTCGAAAAAGCAATGTTGTGGACTCCGGCCGATTCGTCTTCGGGATTATTGACGGCTTCCATCATCTCCGTTTTTCTTTCCGGATAATTCGTAAGAATCAGTTTGACAGGGTCCAAAACAGCCGATACCCGTTTGGCTACGGCATTCAAATCTTCGCGAATCGAATGTTCGAGCAGGGCATAATCAATAATGCCGTCATATTTCGTATAGCCGATTTTGTCTATAAATTTGCGGATTGACTCCGGCGTGTAACCGCGGCGGCGGAACCCGCAAATCGTCGGCATACGCGGGTCGTCCCATCCGGAAACCAGGCCTTCCTTGACTAATTGCAACAGTTTCCGTTTACTCATGACGGTATAAGTCAGGTTCAATCGGTTGAACTCGTATTGGCGCGGGCAGTACGTACCGTCTTCCGTCCGGATTTTCTTTAATTCAGTGACAAACCAGTCGTATAAAGGCCGGTGGACTTCAAATTCCAAAGTACAGAGAGAATGTGTAACTCCCTCAAAATAATCCGACTGACCGTGTGCAAAATCATACATGGGATAGGCTTTCCAGGTGTCGCCCGTGCGGTGGTGCGGCGTGTGAATTACCCGGTATATAATCGGGTCGCGAAAGTGCATATTCGGATTGGCCATGTCGATTTTGGCTCTCAAAACCATTTGGCCTTCGGCAATTTCGCCAGTATTCATTTTATTAAACAATTCGAGGTTTTCTTTGACAGGCCGGTCCCGGAAAGGGCTGCTAACGCCGGGATGGGTAGGCGTTCCCTTCTGTTGGGCAATTTGTTCGGAAGACTGTTCGTCGATATAGGCTTTACCTGCTTTAATCAAGTCGATAGCATAATCCCATAACTGCCGGAAATAATCGGAAGCGTAATAAACATTTCCCCATTCGTAACCCAACCACCGGATGTCCTGCATAATGGAATCAACATATTCGGTATCTTCCTTAATCGGATTCGTGTCGTCGAAACGCAGATTACAAACACCGCCATACTCGCGGGCAATGCCGAAATCCAGGCAAATCGCCTTGGCATGACCGATATGCAAATAACCGTTGGGTTCTGGCGGGAAACGGGTTTGTATCCTACGGCTGTTCACGCCTTCGGCTAAATCTTTTTCAACTACCGCTTCAATAAAATTCAGGCTTTTTTTGCCGTCCTCCGGGACAATATTTTCTTCATTCATAGATTGTCGTCTTTAATTCGGCTGCAAAATTACGTATTTTTTTTGTAATTCAGTTAAATTTTATAACTTTGTACCCGAAAATAAAATGCCCTGTGGTGTAACGGTAGCACATCGGATTCTGGTTCCGCTTGTCTGGGTTCGAATCCTGGCAGGGCAACAACAAATCCTGTAAATCCATGATTTACGGGATTTTTTATTTTAAACAAAATGGGGGGGGGGTTATGCGGGTATATTTTAAATGGTCGCGGTCTACAGCCCTGCTGTCATTGCCGAGTGATACCGGTTCTACCTGCGGGAATTTTCCTTCCCCATTTTAATTTGCCATATAAAAAAAATTGTACCTTTGCAGCCGCTTCGCAGCTGTGGTGTAATTGGCAGCCACGCCAGACTTAGGATCTGGTGCCGAAAGGCGTGGGGGTTCGAGTCCCTTCAGCTGCACGGAAAATACAAAACCGGTGCATTATTTATTGATATTGCAGTACCGCCATCACCCAAACGGTGCAATACATTCAACAGTAAAATTATATCAACTTTTTCTCCATTTAATTTATTCATAAAGCGGTTAGTTTTCAGGTAACCTTAAGACTGTCTCAATTAATCTGTTAAAACAAAGGGTTGCCGGAACCGGCAACCCTTTGAACTCATCACAAATTTTCTATTATCAGTTGAAAATATATCGCAAACCTACCTGTAAACTCCAGCATTGACCGTAGTTGAGGTAAGTATCATAAGTTTGGGTAGGATAGGCATTATTAACTTTTACCATTGAGAATGAGGGAACGTTGTTTGCATCCTTACCGTCATATTTCAGAATTTTGCCATAATTGCTTGCAGCCATATTCCTGTTTACGCCCCATTTTGAATTGAGTATGTTGCCTACGTTCAGAACATCAAGGCTTAACTGCAAAGTGTTGGTCGATTGACCGACTTTAACTTTGAAATCCCGAAGGAAACGAAGGTCAAACTTGTTTACCCACGGAGCGCGCGAGGCGTATGCTTCAGCATATTCTCCCTTGTGTT
The DNA here is from genome assembly GCA_031257875.1 of Dysgonamonadaceae bacterium. Taxonomy (GTDB): domain Bacteria; phylum Bacteroidota; class Bacteroidia; order Bacteroidales; family Azobacteroidaceae; genus Azobacteroides. The sequence continues at coordinate 7,033 of JAIRNV010000216.1, read as the reverse complement.
TGCTCAAATATTTATCCTGTTCCATAAATGCGAAGAATGCGTCTTCATCTTCTTGCGCAGTGAATTTAATTTCTCCTCTTTTGCCCGGAATATATATCAAATCGCCGGTTACTCCGTCGCCGTTCATATCATTAGAGTATAAGAACGAGTCTCCGTATGGCGAATAGCCGCGGTAGTAAAGACTGACAGTAGTTTCCGAAATTTTAGAACCGATAGGAACCCGCCATGCTAATGAACCTATCATCCGGTCGGGAATCACATATTGCGAGCGTTGTATACCGGAAACATTCGGCCCGTTGACTGAATAGATATTTATCCATGCCGAGTTTGCATTACTTCCCGGATTACCGGAAATTTCCTTCATTTCGGTATGGGTATAGGCGGCCATAAGATCTAAACTTTTTGCCGGTTTTGCTTTCAACGTAAGATTGAGCGTATAGCCATAACCTTTATCCGTATTGGTCAGTACGCAAGCGTCTCTTACAGAATTGTAATACCGCTCGGCAGGATAGATGTAGCGATTGTCGGGGCCGGAAAAAGTTTCCCAGCTGCTTTCGGGATTTTTGACGGCATAATTCACCTGCATTACCGCATTGACGTTTTTAGTATAAATACCTTCTGCCGTTACCGTAAACGGGAAACTGACAGGAATTTGATAATCTGCGGCAACTGAAGTTTTCCAAACCTGCGGCATTTTAAATTCAGGATCAACTCCTGCAATAGAACTCGGAACGCTGCCCATATCAGGAGTTACTTCTGTTTGAAATCCCAATTTGGAAATCATTTCATCTACACTGGTAAGCATTCCACCCGTTAACAAATCCAGTTTTGAGTCGCGACTTTTAACCGTACCGTCGGCGTTAAATTGGGTTTGAACTTTCATCAGCAATTGATTCATACCGGCATTGGAAGGCATATTGGTAAAAAACACCAACGGCAAACGCCCTGTGAATAAACCTGTTCCTCCGCGAACTACCAAAGATTTATCTTTCAGTACGTCATAGATAAAACCGAGACGCGGCGACCAGTTGATTCTTGATTCCGGCCATACGCCGGTATCAATATGCCGTCCTCCGAAATCAAGGTCGCGGATTGCATTATTGGTCATAATGTCATTCAGGAAAGTAAGATTATCCACACGGATTCCGGCTGTAAGTTTCAAATTTTCAAGCATATTCCATTCGTCCTGAACATACAGACCCAATTGACCGAAAGCCACCGCATTGGAAGGTTTCTTTTCACCGTTGGCGCCATAAGTCAAAGCAAAATCAACAGGCGCAGCGTCGTTCAGGAAATCGCTCAGACTTTTGTAACGATAATAGCCTGTTTCGTTTCGCATGTAATTGTTATCGGCATACTGGTATTCGTAACTGACGCCCGCCGTCAATTTATGCGCGTCAAGATAACAGGTAAAATTGTCGGTAACGGTCGTAATCTTGTTTGTAACGCCATTGTTCCATGAAAACAGTTCATAACCTGCCGAAATGTAGGGAGCCAGTGCTTCAACGCCGGTAGCAATATCTCCGCTCATGATGTCGATAAAGGGAAAAGGCGAGGATTCCGAACCGCGCACATCTTTAATAAGCGACCAGGTTGCAAGCAACTGGTTCGACATTTTACCGTTAATCCTGCTGTTTAGTTCCGCTGTCGCCGAGTTTACTATATTGTCCATTGAGTACATCGAATTGGCATACGACATTGACCATGCGGAAACGCGGTTTTTAGTATTGTCCCGATACGCCCCGTCGGTGGAGTTTCCATTGGGCGGATTCCAACCTGTGTTTTTTGTGTGATTATAACGCAAACTTAGTTTGTGTGCGTCGTTGATGTTCCAGTCTAAACGTATCAGGTATTTCAAGTTACTTACGTCGGCGGGAAAATCTTTGTATGATCCCGTATTATATCCGTACCGGCTGCTTAAGAAGTCGGAAACCTTCTGTAAATCGCTTTCGGTAACGCGCGAAACAGTTTGGTTGTCGGAAACGCCATCGGTGGAAGCACGCCAGGTAATTACCTGTTGCGGGCTTTTTTCGTATTCAAAATTACCGAAGAAGAACAATTTGTTTTTGATAATTGGAGCCCCCAAAGTTGCGCCGTAAGTTGTAGTAGATTCCTCGGCGCGTATTCCAAAATCGTGGTCGCCGATTCTGTTGCCCCGCATATCCTGGTTGCGTTTATAAACATAGGCATTACCCTTTACGGTATTTGTTCCCGATTTAGTGATAGCGTTTACGCCACCGCCGATAAAGTTGGTCTGACGAACATCGAAAGGCGCAATCACTACTTGAACTTCTTCGATAGCGTCTATGGAAATGGGATTTCCTCCTCCCGGCAAACTTGAACTCAAGCCAAAATTGTTATTAAAATTTGCGCCGTCCACCGTAAAGTTTGATGAACGGCCGTCTCCTCCGGCAAAGCTCATTCCGCTGGCGTAAGGCGATAAACGGGCTATATCCTGAATACTCCGGTTAATTGTCGGTAATATTCGCATTTGCTCATTGTTGATATTGGTTGATGGACCCGTTTTTTCGGTTATAAACCTGGAAGCGCTTCTTGTGATAACCACTTCTTCCAAAGCCTGTTCCGTTTCCGTCATATTTACATCCAAAATATGAGTTTCACCCAATTGAAGATAAACGCCATCCTGTGCATAATCGCCAAAACCAAGGTAAACAATTTCAACCTTATAGGGGCCTCCCGTTCTCATCCCCTGAATGGAAAACCGGCCTTCCGCATTGGTTGCCGCACCATAGTTTGTTCCCGAAGGCTGGTGCGTAACTTTGACTATTGCTCCAATCAATGCCTCCTTTCCATCGGTCACTTTTCCGCTCATACTTGATGTCGTTACCTGTGAATAAACCACTGTGCCGGTAAATAGCAACACGGCAACTAATAATTTTTTAATCTTCTTCATACTCAATAATTTTTTAATAAAACAACCTTATTATACAGCTGATAAATAATTGTGCGCAAAATTAGGTATTTATTGTAAAAAATTTGTTAAGAAAATATGAAAATTTTTCAACATTTTAAAAAGTTTTAATGATTAATGATTAATCGTTAACCATTATTCCAACCTCACCGCGTCACCAGCGAAGGCGAAGCCTGAAGCAATCCGGGATAAGTATAATTCATGCCCGGATTGCTTCGGGCTTTGATCAGGTGTAAAATTATTTATCAGCAAGTGTAAAATAATTTTACACCTGGGTATGTATGCTTTTTCATTAGTGTTGTGTGTATCCGCTGTTTGTTTGTTTTGGCACGACTTTGGTATTTATATTTACAGATGAACAAAAAATGACTGAAAATGAAAAAGTTGATGCTGCTGTTGTTATGGGTGATTCCTTCCGGCGTCTTTTCTCAGGAAAAAATATGGACGCTGGAGGAATGTGTCGAATATGCCGTCCTGCATAATCCGCAACATACGAAGCAGGCGGCGCAGAATGAAATTTACAGATATAATCAGAGGGATGCAATCGGCGGTTTTTTGCCGTCGCTGAATGCCGGAACGGGCGTGTCGGTGAACTTCGGGCGCGGCGTAGACCCGGAAACGAATACCTATATCAGTACGAATACGTTCAGCAATGCTTACGAGATTTATTCTTCCCTCACGCTGTTTGACGGATTCGCGCAGATATACCGCGCAAAAACGGCAAATATCAATCGTTTGAAAGGGAAGGAGGAACTCCGGGCGCTCAAGGACAAAACGACTTTCGAGGTGATGGAGATTTTTTTCAACGTGCTTTATTACAAAGGTACGGTAACACTGGCCGGGCAACAGCTGGAAGAGAGCGTCCAAACACTGAAAAAATTCCGGCGTATGGAGGAGCTGGGGCTTAAGTCAATTCCCGATTTGGCGGAGATGCAGGCTAAAGAAGCCGAAGACCGCTTTTTGCTGACCCGGCAAACCAATCTTTACAACCTGGAGGTCATCAAACTGAAAGAGAAAATGAATTTGCCGGTGGAAGAAAATTTGTCGGTCAAAGATTATGAACAAAGCCCTTTGGTAAGCGCCGAAACTCATAACGCAACGGACATTTACCGGCAGGCGCTGGCCGTTTTGCCCGCTGTGCAGGCTTCCGTCCGGTCTGTGTCGGCGACCCGGATGGAATACAAAACGGCGCGGGGACGTTTGTTCCCCTCCCTGTCGCTGAATGCGGGTTTTTCAACCGGGTTTTCGCGCCTGATGGACGGGACATCATACATGTCATTCAACGAACAGCTGAAACTTCGCGAAGGCAGTTACGTCAGCGCAACCCTGTCAATCCCCCTGTTCAACGGATTTTCACGTTTTTCGGAAGTGAAGCGCAGCCGGCTGCGCCTGATTATCGCCCAAAACCAGCACGAGGAAACCCTTCGCCGGGTTTATAGCGAAATCGAACAGACGGTGGCCGACGTCAACGGCCTGTCGGACGAATACCTGCACGCGCAGAAACGAACCGCCGCCATGCAAAGCGCCCACCGGATGAACCTCCGTAAATACGAAGCGGGTTTGACAGACGCCGTTACATTGACTGCCAGCTCAAACCGGCTGCTCAATTCCCGTATCGAGGAGCTTTATACGAATCTGAAATATCAATTGAAATATAAGCTGCTGAATTATTATAAAGGGAGTTTGGAATTATAAATTATAAAAATCATGGACATACAGTTGGAAAAGAAAAAAGGGTTGCGGAAGAAACATGTTCCGTATCTTGCCGGAGGCGTTGTTTTAGCGTTTGCGCTGGGCTGGACGGTGTTCGGGAATCACAGTTCCAAATTCAGTGTAGAGAAAGATAAAGTGATGATACAAAGCGTGCTGAAAAGTGAATTTAACGATTATATCCGCATAAACGGGCAGGTGCAGCCGATTAACATCATTCAGCTGAGTGCGATTGAGGGCGGCATGGTGGCCGAAAAGGTAGTAGAGGAAGGTTCGCCGGTTAGACGGGGCGAGGTGATTGTCCGCCTGACCAACCCGATGCTGAGCCTGAATATCCTCGACAGCGAAGCGCAGCTGGCCGAAAAGCAGAATTTCCTGCGCAACACGCAGGTAACCATGGAACAGGAACGCCTGAACCTGCGCAAGGAAAAGCTTCAGCTGGATTTGGATATTGACCGCAAAAAACGGAAGTACAAACAGTACGAAAGTTTATATACGGAAAAATTGACCTCCAAAGAGGAATACCTGCAGGCGCGGGAAGATTATGAATTTGCCGTGAAAGGCCGCGATTTGGTGATGGAACGCCAGCGCCAGGATTCTATTTTCAGGGGAATACAGGTGGAACAGATGGAAGAGAGTCTGAACAACATCCGCCGGAACCTGGTTTTGGTGCGCCAGCGGGTCGATAATCTGGATGTTAAAGCGCCGGTAGACGGTCAGTTGGGATTGCTTGACGTGGAAATCGGCCAGTCGGTGGGAAGCGGCTCCCGTGTCGGTCAGATTAGCGTGCTTTCGGATTACAAGATCGAAGCCCTGATTGACGAGCATTATATCGACCGCGTGCGTAACGGACTGACTGCCACCTTCGAGCGGCAGGAACGGACGTACAGCCTCGTTGTCCGCAAGGTGTATCCCGAAGTCCGCGACAAACAGTTTAAAACCGATTTTGTTTTTGAGGGCGAGCGTCCCGACAATATCCGCGCCGGACAGACTTATTATATCAACCTGCAACTGGGTCAGCCGGTGGAGGCGCTGTTGATTCCGCGCGGCGCTTTTTATCAGAATACGGGCGGGCAGTGGATTTTCGCTGTATCGCCCGACGGGAAAAAAGCGCTTCGCCAGCCTGTCCGTATCGGACGGCAAAATCCACTCTATTACGAAGTTCTGGACGGTTTGGCGGCAGGCGAACAGGTTGTTGTTTCGGGGTATGAGCATTTTGGCGATGCCGGGGAGTTGATATTGAAATAAGATTAAACTTGCGATAAGGAAAGCGTTCTTTGAAATATTGGTTTACAGGTTTTTATTCTTCAAAAATATCGTTCCTGTCAAGCGACAGGCCGTCGAGGACATGCACCGGGATTTTATCCGTTCCTTCTTCATAAAATGTACCTTCGTCATATTTTCCATCCGCCTGAAGCAAATAGACGGAAACGGAACGGAGGCCGGGATCAACTATCCAGTATTCGCGTACGCCGGAGGCTTCGTAAAGGTCAAACTTTTTTGTGTAATCGTAGCGTCCGGTAGAAGGAGAAAGGATTTCCACAACCATGTCGGGTGCGCCCAGACATCCGCGATAGTTTAATTTCGACGGATCGCAAATGACGCAAATATCAGGCTGTACAACCGTGTAGATTTTGTCGTTTTCCTTTTCGCCATCGGCAGAAAGCCTGACGTCGAAGGGCGCCGTATAAACCTTGTAACATCCTTTGCGCTTCCTGATATATCCTTTGATATGCCAGGAAATATTTCCTGAAATATCCGCATGACGCTTTGAGGCTGATGGAGACATCAAATGTACGGCGCCATCGATCAACTCGCGCCTTTTGTTGTCCAGCCACGTGAGGTAATCGGCGTAAGTGTAACGTTTGTTCCTGTCTAAAACTATTTCCATGAATGTTTACCGATTTCAGGTGAAAATTCTGATGCAAAGTTAGCATAAAATTTCAAATTTACGGACTATGATAACCTGTAAATCAATATAGCCGCCTGTTCCCTGCCCTGCGTAGAGAGGGTTGATATTAAAATAAAATTAAACTTGCGATAAAAAAAGCGTTCTTTGAAATATTGGTTTACACGTATTATTAACTCATGTTAATGCATCACGCGATGATTGACATAAGAACACAGATAAAACGGATGATACGGATAGACACAGTTAATAAGATATAATAAGGTAATAAGATATAATAAGGTAATAAGGTTGGTTACGGATGGAACAATTCTCTGCTACTCAGGTTGTTTTTGTTGTTAAGGAATACAAAATAAATAACCTGTAACCATCAACTCCGTGTCCCTCCGTGAAGTCCACTCCGTGAAACTCCGTGTTGTAAAAATTATTAAACACGGAGTTTCACGGAGGGACACGGAGGAAAAGATTAAAACTGCAATATC
>JAIRNV010000138.1 GCA_031257875.1 Dysgonamonadaceae bacterium | reverse complement strand
TGTGATTGATACTGAAATTTTATATCAACACATTGCCGTTGATAATGAAGAACTTGCAAAATTACTAAACATCAAAAACGTGCTGATAGCCGCTTAGAATGAACTTGCGAAAGTTGAATTATTAATTGATCGATGCTTACTTCTTAAGTTGACGACATTGGGCGCTAGCACTACCAATCGGTATTTTCTGTAATCCAAAAGGAATTGAATTTGACAAAAAAGAATAGAATCTGACGAAAAAGAATAGAATTTGACGAAAAAGAATTGAATTTGACAAAAAAAGAATTGAATCTGACGAAAAGGAATAGAATTTGGCCGGAAAGGATAGAATTTGACGAAAAGGGATAGAATTTGGCCGGAAAGAACAGAATTTGACGAAAAGGAATGGAATTTGGCCGGAAGGAACAGTATCCGGCGGTATTGAATAGAGTTTATATAGATGATTAACAGATCAATGATAATTTTTATCGGTTGAAAAAACTCACTTTGCGGGACTTGGCGGACAGACAACCATTCAGTTTTGGGGTAAGCTACGGAAGTATTGCCTCTGACGACCGGGACAGCTTTGCAGCAGCATTCAAGGGTGAAAACCATCCTGTCCGGAAAAAGCATACGGTAGACACAGGGCAATAACTGCCGCCGTAGCGGTTTTATGCGCTTTATTATTTTCTATTAACAATAAAAAAGCAGGTAACTATGAAACAGCAAGTCAATTATCCGGGTATAAAAAAACAATCAACAAGAACGTACCGGTTGAAACGGTTCATCAGCCTGTTGCAACTGCTATCAGGGAAAAAACTGTTTACCGGGAAATTAATCCTTTTGATGCTCATTCTTCCCCTGCCAAAAAATCCAAAAAACGGAAAAGCATCGGCTTGTCTTTGGGTTCGGGCGGTAGTTTGACGGCGATGAACACAAATGCCACCCCGGATTTGATGTATGATGGCATTATCGGGGATTTCCGGAGCGGTTTTTATGTAGCCAATTCGGAATCCAAAAGCAAGGAGCGGCTTCTAATTGAGGATTTTCCCGAAATGACTCACCGTCTCCCCCTGTCGCTCGGATTGATCGTAAAGAACAAACTGAACCGGACTTTTTCTCTCGAAACCGATTTGGTTTACACTTTTTTGGATTCCCGGTTTGAGAATCCGTGTATGAGAAAAGAAGCGCTGTTGCAATTACACTACATAGGGATTTCATTGAATATTCACGCCCGGATTTGGGGCGATAAGAAAACCGGCTGGGAAATGTATTTCTCGGCCGGCGACATGATAGAAAAAGGGATTTATTCCCGTTACAGACAGGTAGATCATTACGGCAATGGCCATAGCATGACGATTGTTTCCAATGAAAAAATCGACGGTTTGCAATATTCCATCTCTTTTGCGCCGGGCATTGATTATAAGATTTACCGGAATTACAGCGTTTATTTTGAGCCTGAAATAAATTATTATTTTGATAATGACCAACCTGTCAGCGCGCGTACCGAGCATCCGGTCTTTGTCGGACTGAATGTGGGGGTGAGGATTGGGAATTAAAAGAGTTAAAAGTTAAGAGTTGAGATGAGAGTTTAATGGGTTTATAAATTAAAAATTGTTGTTTTATGAAGAAAATGTTTTTATTATCCGTATTTGCAAGTCTGTTGATGGCTTGTGATTATTCTTACACAGAGAAGTATACGTATCAAATTAACGAGCCGGTATTTATGCCGGAAGCGGCATTAAGAAGTTCGGTAAAAGTTACAAAGGAAAAACGGGAAATTAGCAATTATGGAAAAATATGCTTTTATAACGGTTACTTATTCATTTCGGAGTCGGAGGTGGGCGTTCACATTCTGGACAACCGAAATCCGTCACAGCCGAATCATGTGGGATTCATCGAGTTGTCAGGCAATGCCGACATTGCAATCAAAGACAACAGGCTGTATGCCGATTCCTGTATTGATTTGGTTTGGTTTGATATTTCCGACCCTGCCAATCCCCAATTGGCAGGCCGTTTGGAAAATGCTTTCCCTGAATCCCTGCCGGTCGTTGACAATAATTACGGCTATGATTACAGCATGGTTTACGGGGAAAAGAAAAGCGGAATTATTGTCGGCCGGGCTTTGAAAGAGCGGGAGAAAGACATTGTCAGGCACGGCAACCGGTGGGGTTGGGGCGCGGAATATGCAATTGCAGATGCAGCATCGCCGTCCATGTCCGCCGGGGCAACCGGTTCTATGTCGAGATTTGCCCTGTATGACAAATACCTTTATGCAGTAATTAATTACCGGATGTGTATTTTCGATTTATCGGAACCCGAACCGGTCAATAAAGGCAGCATAGGCGCAGGCAATGTGGCAATGTGCTGATGATGATTGCCGATAACGGCCTGTATCAGTATGATTATTCCGATTTGAGCAATATCCGGCCTTTGAGTGTAATTTCGATTCAGAATGATTGAGATGGTTCTGTGCAAGATAATATTTACCACAAAAACCAAACCTCATAACTGTTTGCATCAACAAATGTTATGAGGTTTGTGAAAAAAAATAATTATGGCCTAATTTACCATTCAATTATTTGGTATACAAATACAAAGTTGTTTGGGGTAATCGCATTACATGGCGAATATACAGGATTGTTTAATGGTGCAATTTGCTGCCCTGAAATATTATGAGTAATTTCTCTTACTTCTGTTATAAGATGATAAGTATCATATGTATTATTTGAAGGAATCAAATTACTGATAGCATACCCTATCTTACTGGTTCCAGGAATTCTTCCCATTGGACTATAAGTTCCCATTATACTTTGTGGGGGAATGGCAACAGAAGTGCCATTTGGTACTTGTATCGTCTTTTTATACTGATATGTTTTCTGAATATAGTATTGAGAAGTATATATTCTGCTATCACAGGCATATCCCTGTGGAAACATTATCGTATAACTATCAACTTCTACTTTGGTGTCATAACCACCTACGGTTAGATTAGTAGATGATCTAAGCATACTTTCTTTCCACAGTTCGGAATGGGGGTTGCCAAATTGATATTTGTCAATATTCCCATCTACACGTTTTTGAATTTCACTATCCGGCTCTTGTCCGTCTCTGGACACAATAACCACATCGCTTGACATCTCGTGTTCCGTAGCTGAACCGTCGCCAATTACATCATTTAACACTTCATTTTGAGTACAAGATGATATTATCACCACACATAATAAAAACAAGAATGAATAAATTTTTCTCATATCTTTTAAGTTTATAAAATTAATAATGCGGCGCAAAAGTAATATTTTATTTTAAAATAATGCATAAATGCATAAATGCATTAATATTTGTGCAATAGTTATATATTTTACTTAAACACTAAAAAAAACAGGAAAAATCATATTTATAAAAATGACAGGACACAATTATCTTCAAAATTTACTAAATGCCGGACGATACGATATGTATGGACATAATACTTTAATTTGTTGGTGGAAAAGAATAATTTAAGACAAAGAATTGTCTTATCGAAATAATGCTATATATTCAAAGATGGAATGTCAAGATCAATATTCATCCGCAATAAAATAAAAAATAAAACGTTACTTAACAGTGGTAAAAATAAAAATAAAAATGTAAAATAAAATTTAAATGGTTATGATTAATAAAAAAATCTATCTTACCGTAATTACAGTTGCTTTGTTTTTAGCAAGTTCATGTTCTAATGATGATGAAGAAAAAAAGGTTTACCTTGAAGTTACTGGTATCAACCTGATAGACATTGGGAAAATAAAACCTTTTGAATTTTTATTTGAAATAGAGTCAATTAATGATGATACAGTAAAATGTACAATGAGAACACGTCTTATTAAGAAAAATGATAACCTAGAGTCCATAGAAGTATTCACTCAGGGGAATAATTTGAATATAGTTGTTACATCATATCCTTTTGATTTTGATTGTGCTGATGCCGGTTGTTTTACTGCACATGATTTAAGTTTTAATTTAACCGATATAAAAAAAGGCTCTTATAATGTTTGTACAGTGGTTAATTATAGTGAAACAAATAAATTTCATTACAGTATTGATAATTGATAATTATCAATCTGGCCTCCCCCTGCCCCTCCAAAGGAGGGGGATATCCCCCCTTCGGGGGGTGGGGGTTAATCGTAAGGCCACTTGCACCATTGCCCCCACTGCATATGAAAGAGCGTCTTCATCCATATCGAAACGGTCGTTATGATGCTCCGCGCCGCTTCCGAGATTATCGTTTTTGATGCCGACAAAAGTAAATAAAGTGGGGGCTAATTCTCTGTATCTTGCAAACGTTTCGGCCGCGTACCAGATGTACTGTTCTCCCGAAACGACTTTACCGGGATAGAGTTCCGCCACCGCATCGCGAGCCAGCAACGCAAGGTTTGTATCATTTACTACGGGTCCCACGGCAACGCCCATTTTATCATGAAACTTGACCGAACAACCGTGCGCCTGCGCAATGTCTTCGCTGACTTTCCTTAAAATTGCAAATCCCTTCTCGCCTTCCGCCATATCGAAGAAACGAACGGTTCCACCGATAAACACGGAATTGGGTATCACGTTGTAAATCTCTCCGCCGTGTATTTGCGAAATACCCAGCGTAAGCGTTTTGGTAATATCGCGCTGATTATTCCAGGCAATTGAAATTCCCGTTAACACATTCGCCGCAGCGAATACCGGATTGATTGACAGGTCGGGACGCGAAGCATGGCCGCCTCTCCCTGTAACATCAAACGCGATGGTGCCTGTGCCAGCCATGATAGCGCCTTCCTGAATATAAATCTCGCCCGTGTTCAGGGACGATTTCAGGTGATTGCCGTAAATAGCGTCGATTTTCAGCGGGCGCAGGGCTTCAATCATCGCGTCGATGCCGCAGTTGGTTTCTTCGCCTTCTTCAAAAATAAAGACAATCTTCCCGTTCAGGTGCGCCTGCAATCCGGTCAGGATTTTTGCGGCTCCGAGTAAAATTGCAATATGCCCGTCGTGTCCGCAAGCATGGGAAACACCGTCGTTTCTGGAAACCCGTTTTTTCGCCTGTTTCAGGTTCTGCGGATTTTCCGCAATCGGCAGTGCATCCATATCCGCCCGCAAACCGACGGTTTTACCCGGCCTGTGCGTATCCAGTACGGCATAAAAACCGGTGCCGGGAACTTTGGTTACCGCTAATCCCAGTTTGGCGATTTCCGACTGAATGAATCTGGATGTTTCAAATTCTTTTCCCGACAGTTCGGGATGTTCGTGCAAATAACTCCTTGTTTCTTTCAGGTATGAATCGGTTGCCCTTACTTTTTCAAGAATGATTTCCTTTCCTGCCGGCTGTTGGGCAGATAATAGCGATATGCAGGATAAGCACATGATGACTGGAATGTTTTTGTAAATCATTAATTCTACTTTAACAGATTAAAATTTGTTTACCCCCCAGCGTTATTAATGTCAGCCTGCCGTCTGCAATGACGCTCAAACATTTGGTCAATCATATCATCTTCAGAGACTTGTCGATGCA
>JAIRNV010000095.1 GCA_031257875.1 Dysgonamonadaceae bacterium | reverse complement strand
AAACGAGAATAACTCTTTGAGTTATTTCCCGTTTTAACAACACATCATCATTATCATATTACTTTTTATTTTCAATTATTTATTGGTAAAAAGTTGCATTTACTAATTGAACTTACCATGGTTGGTTTTCAGATAACTATTAATCACTTAATCATTAATCATTAATCACTAATCACTAATCACTAATCACTAATCACTAATCATTTTTTTATTTCACCGGCAAAGAAAACAAAAACTCCAGCCCGCTACCCAACCGGTTTTTCACGGAAATCGAGCCGCCATGGAATGCAATCCCGTTTTTAACTATCGACAGTCCCAGTCCCGAACCGCCCGTGTCGCGGGTGCGCCCTTCTTCAATACGGTAAAACCGCTCAAAGAGGCGGGATAGATGTTTTTCGTTTTTGACGCCGGCGCCGTTGTCCGCAAAAGAGAAGTAGGCAAAATTTTCTTTTTGGTTGTACTGGCTGATTTCAACGGTCAGGCTTTCGCCGGCGTGGTTGACGACGTTGTCTATCAGGTTGCGGAATACGGAATAGAGTAGGCTTTCATTTCCCATGATGCACAAATCGCGGGGAACGGACGACCGGACAACGATGTCTTTTGCCCGCAGGGCTTCGTCCAAATCCGATTTGACTTTATCAATAAGTTCATGCAACGCAACCGGTTTGAAATGGAAAGAACCGGGCGATTCGCTGATTTTCGACAGCAGGGTCATATCGCGAATCAGCTCCGAAAGCGTGATGATTTGTTCGTAGGCTTTGGATACAAATTCACGTTCTTTTCTGCGGTCGAGCTGATTGTCGAGGATGGTTTCGAGGTAGCCGCGTATTCCCGTTACCGGCGTGCGGAGTTCGTGGGCGATGTTGCCGGTTAATTCCCTCTTCAGGAGTTTGTTCTGTTCCTGCCGGGTATTGTCGTTCAATACGATTTCAAAGTTTTGGTCTTCAAAGACATTGACCCGTCCGGTGAAAAACTTTCCCTGTTTGCGGAAGGAGGTTTCAAAATAATCTCTGTCTTTCCGGTCGTCGAGGAAAGCGACGACGTCTGAAAAAACCGCCTCGTCGAGGATTGCGGACGCGTCAACCGTAATGTGGTCGCTGAGGACGTTTAAATACTGGAGAAACAGGCCGTTGTAAAAAGCGACTTTGCGGTCGGGGGTGAAGAAACAGATTCCTTCGGCCGAACTCTGGATGTGCATCAGGAGCTTCCGGTGTTCGAGCGACAGTTTCATTTCGCTTTCTTTCAACCGCCTGTAATCTTCGGCGATTTGCCTGCTTACCGCCCCTGTTTCGTCATCCGGGAAATCGGGCATGTCTACGGGAAGGTTTTTATTGACGGCGGCCGCATAATCGCTCAACCGTTTGATTGCCCGGCCAAACCGGCGTGCGGTACAGTTGATAAACACAAGGCCGAGGGCAGACAGGATTAGCAGGCAGTAAACGAAAGCGCCGCCGGGCTTAAGCAGACGCCGGATTTGCGGGTCGTAGGGCAAAGCGACCCGTATGTAATGGCTGCCCAAACGTTTGGCATAATACAGGCAGGGCTGGTGCGTGGAAGCGGAAAAGCGAATCCCGCTTCCTTTCCCGGTCTTTGCCGCCTTTTGTATTTCAGGCCGCCCGGCATGGTTTTCCGTTCGGGATAAATCATCCAGACGGTTGTCGTATAACACTTTTCCGGCATTATCCATAACCGTTATGCGAAGATTGCCGGGAAAAAAATGAAGCAGGCTGTCCTGACCGACCCTGCCGAAACCGTGCCGGAGAAAATACGGGTAAATGATTTCCGCATAACTGTCCAGCCGTTCTTCCATGATTTCCCTTTTGTGATTTTTCTCGCGCGGAAGTTCAAAAACCGCCAGGCTAATAGAAAAAACCACCAGTATCAAACAAAAACTGAGGGTGAGTTTGCGGGCAAAAGACCATTTCATTTTTCGGAATCGTTAAAGCGGTACCCGTATCCGGGACGGCTGGCAATCATGTAAGCCCTGTCGCCCAGTTTTTTACGTAACCTGCCGATGTGAACGTCAATGGTCCGTTCGGTAATATAGGGGGCGTCTTTCCAGATGAGGTCGATGATGTCTTCGCGTTTGAACACCCGCGTCGAATTGGTAGCTAAAAGCGATATGATTTCAAATTCCGTCCTTGTCAGCGGAATGATTTCATTGCCGATAATCAGTTCCTTGGTACCGGAATCAATGGTAAGGCCGTTGAAAGACAGCCGGGTTTCGGGTTTCGGGACAAGTTTTCGCTGTCCGCTTTCAGCGCGTTTCAGCACGGCCTTTACGCGGGCAATCACTTCCTTAATCGAAAACGGTTTGGAAATATAATCGTCCCCGCCCACCGAAAAGCCGGTCAGCATGTCGTTTTCGGTATCTTTGGCTGTCAGGAAAATAATCGGAACCGGATTTCCTTTTCTCCGCAGTTTTTCCGCCATTTTGTATCCCGACATGCCGCCCATCATGACGTCCAGCAAAATCAGCGAATGTCCTGACGTCAGTTTTTCCATCGCTTCTTCGGCGGAACAGGTACATTCTACTTCATATCCTTCGTTGCTGAGATTAAACTCCAGAATCTCGCAAATGTTTTTGCTGTCGTCGACAATTAATATTTTTGTTGCCATAAATAATTATTTTAGAACTCATGTTACGCTTTTATCCCGTCTATTCCGTCAAAACCATCCGTTTCACATCCACTTCCCGGCTGTCCGCAATCAGCGCATACAGGTAAATCCCCGCGGCAAGCTCCAGGCCGGAAATCACCTGCGATCCTTCGCCCCGTTGGGCAATGGCTATTTGTTTCAGCTGTTTCCCCTGCAAGTTGTAAATGTTCAGAGAAGCGGTCTTTATGTTTTGAGGCAGGTAAAATCCGATTTGCGTATTTTGCGAAAAAGGATTGGGCGCGTTTTGATACAGTCGACATTCGGCAAGGGGGATATTTGCGATAGCAGTCGACGGGGATTGATTACGCAAAATAAAAATCCATTTCCAATCCCTCGGGTCGCCCATGCCAACACTCGGCGTATAAAAATACACTTTTACCTTTTCTTCGGGACTGGCCGCGATAAATTCTCTTGCCAACACCAGAGGCGCCACAGAGCGCCAGGCGCTTTCCATTTCTTCCGAAGGCGGTTCCCAGCCTTCTTGAAGCCCCACCCTCTCGAAACTGTTTCGGGGAATAACCATATCGCGTTGCGCTGTAAGCGGGTATTCATGCGGAATGTTCCAGATTTTCGGATATATAATTTCGCCGCATCCCATCCAGACGATAGTTCCATAAAAAAACATCTGTTCCAGTTCCTTATAATACAGTTTTTGGTATCCAAAATCGACGGGGCTTTTATAATCAGCCACCACTGTAAATTCACCGGATTTCTCATGGAAAAACAAGTCTTTGACCGCTTCAAGCCGGTTGCCGGTGTAATCAACCTGCAACAACAGCAGTCTTGTGCCGTCGAAACCGTGAAATCCAGCGGTACGCATGGGCGAACCGGATAGAATATCAAGCACCGTACAGTCATACATGCCCCGACTGGAATACGAAATAATTATTTCGCTTTGAACAGGGTTGGTTTTAATGCAATTATGGCACAACAACTGCGCACCGGAAACGGCAAGATGATATTCCAGCCATTCGGTAAGTTTTTCCAATACGTAAACAGGAAAATATATATTGGCGGGAATCACCCATTCTTTAGGCTCTTCCATCCATTCGTCAATCACTTTGCGGGCTTCTTCAAACTTGCCTTCGACGAGGTATTGCCCGACGTCTTCGCAGTCCCTGACGGCAAGCGTAATTTTGTAATCCGCTACCGGGGACAGGGGACGCGGTTCTACCGCAAGCAACTCGAAACGGAATCCCTGCGCTATTGCGTAATTCTGTTCCCCGTCGAGTAAAGAGAGGTCGGTTTGATATTTTTGACCCTGAATAGCAAGCGAAATGCGGACTTTAACATTTTTTCCGTAATTTACCGGCGATCCTTCCGGCGATCGCCAATCGCGTAAAAGGGAATCGAATTGCAGCGAAAAGGCATCGCCGGGGGCAAGGTATTCCTGCCGGTATCCGACGGTTACGGTATCGCTCACGGGGAAAGCCGCAACAAGAGCGATAAAAATTGCGGATACGGTACATACTGTTTTTTTCATGATGTGTGTTTTTTTTAACCTCCTTCCAAAGCAGACGGTAATTAAACGGCTGCAAGCCAGCCGGTATGTTTTAGTGTTTACGGGATTATTTTTTCCCACTCGTAAAATAAACCTTCTGCGGCAGGAACGTAATTTGATGCCATTTTTAACCGGTTTTTAATGATTATAAAAATAACTGTAAACATATCCTGTCTTTTAAACAGACAGCATAAAGCGTTTACACCCATGCTTTCCGGGTGTCGGGTCCATTCCGGCAGGTATGCCGGCAAAGTTTGACAGAACGCTATGAAGTCTTGATAGAACGCTATGAAGTCTTGATAGAATGCTATGAAGTCTTGATAGAATGCTATGAAGTCTTGATAGAACGCTATGAAGTCTTGATAGAACGCTATGAAGTCTTGATAGAACGCTATAAAGTCTTGATAGAACGCTATGAAGTCTTGATAGAACGCTATGAAGTCTTGATAGAATGCTATAAAATCCTGACAGCATGCTGTCAAATTTTAATTGAACTCTATAAAAAACTAATAGTGAGATATATAACTTCATAATCAAACTTATAAATATTATAATGATAAAAATTTGCCCAAAGGTAGTAAAAAAAAATGGGGAAGTTCAAACAGTAAATGCAACTAAAGTACAAAAAAAAAATACATGCAACATTGATGTTACATGTATTTTTTTTATCCCTTAATCAATCACGCCGCCCCGCTGTTTTTCTTCGACAGTTCCTCGTTTGGAATAACTTTCCACTCCCCTGTTTTGGGATCGGGGAAGGTATACGTTTTTTCACGCAACGCGGGAATCGGGTCGTATTTGCTGGTACATTGCCGCAGGCTTGTATCGTTTTTCACTTCGTCGGGAAGATTGACGTCCGAATACATTTGTTGCGTTGCAAATCCTTTGTCCACAGGGATGTCGTCTTTGCTGAGGTCGAGAAAAGAGAGCTTGTGAACGGGCGAATACACCGCATTGTAGATGTCTCTTGCAAAACGCACCCAGCCTTCATAACCCTTATACGGCCCGTTGTGGTAGGCATGTGCATTGAGGTAGGGAACACGGATTTTCTTCGCCACTTCACCCGGCCGTTTTCCCGTAAAAATAATGTCGGGCTTGAGCGTGTACATGGCTTCAAGACCCTCCAGTTCGTTCGGGTCGTCGATGGCGAGCGCACCTTCTTCGCAGCGTGAAATACCTTTTTCCATGTCGCCCTGGTGACCGAATTTGGTATAGACCGACACCACCTCGACGCCCATTTCCTTGTGAATGGAGTGCGCCCAGTGCCAAAGCTTGGAACCTCCCGGCCAAAGGCAGACTTTTATTCCCTTCAGCCTCGCCGCATACCAGTCAAGTTCAGGTTTCCAGCGTTCGGTTTCTTCGGCGATGATTTGCCTTGCACGCTCTTCGATACCGAAAAAATAGCCGATTTTCAACAGCGAATCCGAGAGGGCTTCAAAACCAAATCCGTCAATGTCCATGCGGGGAATACCGTAGCGGACACGAAGCTCGTCGCAGATATATTCCGCCGAACGGGCGCATTCGAGCACGTTCAGGTGGGCGCGGTGCATGGCGCAAAGGTCGTCGAAACGCCCGTTGCCGGTGAAAGTAGACAGGATTTGTATGCCCATGCGGTGGAAATAGTCTTTCATGATTTCCTGGTCGCCCTGGATGTTGTATTCGCCCACGTAATTAATCACATACTTGCTGTAAATCTTCGGTTCGACGGTTCCAACCATCTGGGTGAGCCAGGCGAGGTTGATTTTGTGATGCCCTCCCGACTGGCTTGGCCCCGCAAATCCGGGCGAGTTGCACACAAATATTTTCACGTCGGGCATTTCTCCCATCACTTCTTCGGCAATGGCATTGATGTCGTCGCCGATAAGGGCGGAGGCGCAAGTCTGGTAAATCGTCATCCGTTTGATGTTCGGGAAAGCCTTGAAAGCTTCGATGATGTTTTTTTTCAGCATCTTTTCGGCTCCGAAAACGACATGCGCTTCTTTCATGTCCGACGCAAACGTGTATTTGAGCTGAAAACAGCCGTTGTCGCTGATGTAACGTTTGGTTTGCCAGGTGTCGTAGGTGCATCCCACCGGGCCGTGGCTGAGATGTATCACATCTTTCATCGGCGTACCGATTACGTGTTTGGCGCCGCAATAGGCGCACCCGCGTTCCGTGATGGTTCCCGGAATCGTGTTGAGGTATCCCAGCGGAAGGGCGTCCGTCAGTTCCTCGCCTTTCCCCTTGTCTACGGCATGTTTCAGCCGTTCGGGGATACATTCGCTGCATTTGAATTGATGATATGGCATAAAATAATAATGATTAATTGTTAATGATTAATGATTACAAAGCGTCTTCGCCGCTCTCGTCTGTCCGTATGCGCAAAGCGTCGTCGGTAGGACAGACAAATATTTTACCGTCGCCGATATAGCCTGTCCAGTTTACCTGAATGATGCTTTCGACAATCCGGTCCACGTCGCTGTCTTTTGCAACGATGACCAGCATCCGTTTGGGAATATATTTCATTCCCACAATCCGTCCTTTGGCCAGCAGCTGGGGATGAATGTCAATACCGTTCAGGGTGGTATTCAATCCGCGCTGGTTTCCCCGTCCCAGTACGGGAATGGCCGTAACGGAGGGGATTTCAAGTTTGTCGAGTATTTTTTTCGTTGCCGCCATCTTGCTGGGGCGGATAAAAGCGATAATTTCTTTCATTTAATGTTAATAAAATTCATTGATTTAATATTTGCGTTGAGTACTGCAAGTCTCCCGCACGGTTGCAGGAGACTTGCGGCGAGTACTGCAAGTCCCACGCACGGCTGCAGGAGACTTGCGTCGAGTGGTGCAAGTCTCTTGCAGGTTGCAGGAGACTTGCGTCGAGTGGTGCAAGTCCCACGCAAGCTGCAGGAGACTTGCGTCGAGTGGTGCAAGTCCCACGCAAGCTGCAGGAGACTTGCGTCGAGTGGTGCAAGTCCCTCGCACGGTTGCATGGGACTTGCGTCGAGTGGTGCAAGTCCCTCGCACGGTTGCATGGGACTTGCGTCAAGTACTGCAAGTACTCCGCATGGCTGCATGCGAATTGCGTCGGGTGTTGCAAGTCCCCGCACGGTTGCTGGAGGTGAAACTGCCATTATATTAAGAATAAAATACCGTGTTATTCCTGTTTTAAAGTTCGTTCGACCCCGTGCGTACCGTGAATACCTTTTCAACCGGCGAGGTAAATATTTTACCGTCCCCTTCGTTTCCCGTATACGCCTTGTAGCGGATAATCTTTATCGCCTCGTCCACCGCATCGTCTTCCACCACGATGATGATAAGCGTTTTGGGGAGTTCGTCGTAGTGGAGCGTTCCCACGGTGAGTCCTTTCTGTTTTCCACGCCCGAAAACCGACATCTTTGTCATGGAATAAAACCCTGCTTCAGCCAGTCCTTCGCTGACGGTATCCGCCATTTCGGGGCGGACAATTGCCCGTATCATTTTCATTTTTATGTTCCTCCTTTTTGTTTTTTATGATTAGTCTGAAATACCGTATTTCACTACCATGGCTTCCAGCTGGTCCATCGAAAGCGGGTTGGGAATGACAAACATTTGATTTTCAATAATTTTCCGTGCAAGTTCGCTGTATTCTTTCGCCTGATTGGATTCGGCGTCGTACTCAATGACCGTTTTTTTATTGAACTCGGCTTTTTGAACGATGTTGTCGCGAGGAACAAAATGAATCATCTGCGTTCCGATAGCTGCCGCAAATTCTTCGATAAATTCCCATTCCCTGTCCACTTTCCGGCTGTTGCAAACAAGGCCTCCCAGGCGAACGCCGCTCTGGCGGGCATATTTGACAAGCCCCTTGCAGATGTTGTTAGCCGCATACACCGCCATCATTTCACCGGAACAGATGATATAAACCTCCTGCGCTTTCCCGTCGCGAATCGGCATGGCAAATCCTCCGCATACCACGTCGCCCAACACATCGTAAAATACGTAGTTCAAATCATCCGTATAGGCGCCGTGCGTTTCCATCAGGTCTATCGCCGTGATTACGCCGCGTCCGGCGCATCCTACGCCCGGTTCCGGCCCTCCGGATTCGCAGCACCGGATGTTACCGAAACCGGTACTGATAACTTTTTCGGCGGTAACCATTTCGGCGCCGTCGTCGCGCAAAGTGTCCATAATCGTCTTTTGATTCATACCGCCCAGAATCATGCGGGTCGAGTCGGCTTTCGGGTCGCAGCCGTGTATGAACACCTGTTGATTGTGGAAATGAGCCATCGCCGCTGCCGTGTTTTGCTGTGTCGTGGACTTACCGATGCCACCTTTTCCGTAAAAAGCAATTTTCTTCATGACTTTTGTTTATTAAATTTGTTT
The DNA here is from genome assembly GCA_031257875.1 of Dysgonamonadaceae bacterium. Taxonomy (GTDB): domain Bacteria; phylum Bacteroidota; class Bacteroidia; order Bacteroidales; family Azobacteroidaceae; genus Azobacteroides. The sequence goes on along the minus strand of JAIRNV010000095.1, from coordinate 3,197 downwards.
ACACAAATGATATAATAAAAACTGTGCCAACATGGAGTTTCAATTCTGCCATGCGGAAAACTGACAGGATATTTGATTGATAATCATTCAATTATTTTTTTATATATTATTTATAAAATGAAGAATAATCAAAACAGGCCTTTTACAATTTGGTAGGGAAAAGAGTATTCATTTTACAAAAATGTAAAATGGCCTCTGTCGTTCCCGTGAAAGCGGGAATGACAGGTCTTGCAGCAGCGCTGCGACAATTTGAGATGCATACGGTTTGTACCGTTAAGTAATGTGAAATAAACAGGATATTGCAGTTTTAATCTTTTCCTCCATGTTTCTCCGTGTTTCTCCGTGAAATCCACTCCGTGAAACTCCGTGTTGTAAAAATTATTAAACACGGAGTGGATTTCACGGAGGGACACGGAGTTGATTGTTACTTGTTACTTGTTATTTATTTTGTATTCCTAAACACGAAGACACAAAGGCACAACGTGATATTTTACATACGAACTTTGTGCCTTTGCGTCTTCGTGTCTTCGCGTCTACAAAATTTTACACATACTTATAATTATTAGTTGTTCAATGTTCCGAACATCGGTCGGAATTGACCCGCACAGTATTATTTTCTCACAATTATTTTATAAGTAAATATTTTGCCGCCGCTTTCTATCAACAGGATATATACTCCGTCCGAAACATCGGCGCGTATGGCGTTATTGCCCGCAGAGAGCGTGTAGGACGCAAACAGGTTTCCGGCAATGCCAAACAGTCGGGCTTCTCCGGCAGCCGGTGCTCTCACGGTGAAATTGCCGCCGGAAATGCTTGGATGGACAGCCGTCCCGTTGTATTCAACGGTTTCGACGCCGGTTGGGTCTTTCGTAATATAAACGTCCCACCATGCCGCACTGCCGTCGCCCTGCGGGTCTAAATCCGTTCCGGCGATAAGCGTATCTGCCGCCACATCGTATATCTTCAGATTGATGCGCCAGTCGCCTTTCATGCTGAAATCAAGCGTACCTTTGAAAATGTTTTCCACCTCGTCCCATGCCAGCGGCGCATCAATACTTGACGAACCGTGTCCCATCGACCGCATGAACGGTGTGGCTTTAATCAGGAATCCGCAGCCGTCTTCGAGCGGCAGATAGGGTTGCAAAACATCTTCCACTACATTGATATGGGCGCGGACGGTTTGCGTACCTTCCGTGAGCGACTGGGGCGAAACAAGCGTAACGATATGCCTCTTGCCTCCGTAATAGACGCCGCTTTCCAGCCACTTGTAGCCCGACGTAGCAGGATAGTTGTCTACCTGCGGCACGGCGCCGACAACCTTACCGTTAGTTTCGCCTACGGTATAGTCGAAATCCAGCGCCCACGTACCGCCCATCTGCCCGGTGTACATCAGGAAACTGAACCATGTTTTGTAATACTGCCTGCCGTCTATCTCCACCTTTTCAACCTTGCCGACGGGCGTGGAATGCTTGTGCATGCCCATATCCATCAGCGGGTAGAAATTGCCGACTGTGAAATTGTCCGTACTTACGGGATTGTTTTCGTGGTCGGTCAGGGAGATATATACTTCGGAATAGCCGATATTCAGACGTCCGCTTTCCGAATAGAGGTGGAAAGTGTAGCCGTTGCCCGCATTGATTCCCGAAGCAATTTCAGTGAGCGGTTTGGCGGGGTCGTTCTCTACCGTATAACTTTTCAACAGCGTTTCGCCGTCGTGTACGTCTACGCGATAGCCTTTCACACCGAACTTCGGCGACTTGGAGGCGGCGGAAACCGGCGCATCAAATTTTACGTTGAACCCCGTAGACGAAGGAGTAGCCGTGATATTTTTCGGCGCAAGGTCTTCCAGGGTGAGCCTGTAATCGTTTTCCGCAAAACCGGCGTAACTTGTTTCGCCGAGAATAACGCCCCTAACCGAAGTAGCGTGAAAACCTTCAATCCAAGAAGCGGTATCGCCCTCAATGACCGGCGACAGATTGTTTTTCCAGCCAACGGCGGATGCTACCTGCTCGCCGCCCGTGCCGACCGGAATCTGAACGGGATAGCCGGTTACTTCCAGACTCAGTTTGCCGTTGGCGTCAGAAGAAACATCATGGAGTTGGAAAAGGAAAGTTTTCAGCAGTTCGGCGCTTTCGGCGTCGAAGTTGAGGAATTTACCGTCGTCGCCTCCCTCCGTTGTCGGATTCACCCAGATGCCGTGCCCGTAAGTCTGGCAACCGCCTAACATGGATTGACCGGTGGGGCCGCCCGTGCCGCAGGCAACTGAACAACTGCCCGTAAGCGCTTGTGTGGAAGGAAATCCCCATGCGCAGTGCCGGTCCTTAAACCAGCCGCGATAGGTTACAGTCTGCGTTTCGTCTGCCGGCTGTGCGGCATTGCGTTCTACCTTGCTCGCCGTATAGAGAGCCGTTACCTTAAACGTGCCGGTATTTGTTGTAAATCCCCCCGGCAGGGTAATTTCGTGCAGTCCGTCGTGCGCGTACAATGCGACGGCAAATACTGCAAATATGATAATATTGTATATGCGTTTCATATTTGTGTTTTTTTTAATAAATAAGATGATTGTATGTATGCAATTCCAATATAGGGAAGACATCTTTCCCTGTGCAGGGAAAGCGCCTTTCCTAATACAGGGAAGCCACCTTTCCCAACGCGGGGAAAACACCTTTCCTAATGCGGGAAAAATACCTTTCCCAATACAGGAAAGGCAAGCATTCCAATACGGAATACCTTTCAGCAGAAATGTTGAGGAGGCGGCACGGGAATATCAATGAAAACCCGCGCAAAATGAAAAGTCACAAACTGCGATTGCCGTATTTTTACGGAAGATATTTGTGTGAATGAGAGCGTATTGATTATTATACAGTCGGGTATTTCGCATTTGACCTGTTTGGTTTCCGTTTGGTTGGCGGCGGTATTTTCGTCGGTTTCATTCACCCTGTTGATTTGCTTTTCGAGGTGACATTTACCCTGGCAGGAGTTGCCGGCTTTGTTTCTTTGAATACACAGGTTTTCGACAATATAATCATGGAACAGATTATATTCAATATAAGGCATTTGGTATCTGCAGATATTCAGTACCATGACTGTCGTTAATATTGCCGTATAAAACTTTGTATGTCTCATTTCTTCGTTATGGAAAATAATCACATTGTAAGTTGTTCACTGTTTTACATATTGGAAAACATAACTCCAAC
>JAIRNV010000011.1 GCA_031257875.1 Dysgonamonadaceae bacterium | reverse complement strand
AGCGCTTCGAGAATCGCTGCATTTAAATCGCCTAAATCTTTTACATTTGTAAATGTTCTCATATTTCTTTATTCATTTTCGGTACAAAAGTACAACAATTTCCAGTCGGGAGCAAACGGGGACAGGATGCAGGGTAAACGGTAAGGGGTTGCGTTTTAACATCAAGTATCCTGTACCCTTACCCTGCTGTGCTTGTTATTTTTCGGAAAAGTTATACCTTTGCAGAAAACATTATTATGGCATCAAAAGTTTATTTCACCGATATGCGCGCCAAGCCGGGACGCAATTTACTGGACAAACTGGAAATTCTGATCAGGAAAGCCGGTATCGAACAAATTGATTTCAAAGATAAGTTCACTGCTATCAAAATTCATTTCGGCGAACCGGGGAATTTGTCCTATATCCGGGCGAATTACGCCGCCCGTCTGGTTAAATTCCTGTTAAGCAAACAGGCTAAGCCTTTCCTCACCGATTCGAGTACGCTTTACCTGGGACGCCGCTCAAATGCTATTGATCACCTCGAAAGTGCTTACGAAAACGGATTCAATCCGATTGCCGTGCCTTGTCCGGTGATTATTGCCGACGGCCTGAAAGCAATTGACTGTCGGGAAATCCCGTTGAACATGCAATATTGCCGGACGGCAAAAATCGGGGCGGCTATTGCCGAAGCAGACGTTGTTGTTTCGATGACGCATTTCAAAGGGCATGAGCAGGCAGGTTTTGGCGGAGTGTTGAAAAATGTCGGAATGGGTTCGGCTTCGCGGCAGGGCAAACTGGAATTGCACTCTTCGTCGCAACCGGTGATAGATGAAGCGGCATGTACCTCTTGCGGGCAATGTGTGAAATATTGCGCTTCCCGTGCGGTTCACCTCAACGGGGAGAAAAAAGCGGAAATCGACTGCGACCGGTGCGTGGGTTGCGGACAGTGCGTCGCTGTCTGCCAGTTCGAAGCGGCTCAACCGGTATGGGACAATTCAACGGAAGTCATGAATTACAAAGTTGCCGAATATACTTATGCCGTTTTGAAAGACAAACCGAATTTCCACATCAGTTTTATCATGGATGTTTCCCCGAACTGCGATTGCTGGAACTGCAACGATGCGGCGATTATCCCGAATCTGGGAATCGCGGCTTCTTTCGATCCGGTAGCTCTGGACAAGGCCTGCGTAGACATGGTTACCCGTGCGGGCGCCAATACCGGTACGGTTTTGAATGTACACCGGCACGGGGAATTGCAGGATACGGACAAGTTTTCCATCATTCATCCCAATACCAACTGGAAAGCGGGATTGCAACATGCGGAGGAAATCGGTTTGGGAAGTATGGAATATGAGTTGATAGATCTTACTTCTTAAATTGACGACATTGGGCACAGCCTTACGTCCCGGAAAATTGAATAATACAGGCGCCCGTTTTCTCCAAACGGATGGAATAATGTGAATTCCGCGTGATTTTAACCGGCGTTTTCTCCCCCGTCAAAAGATTTTTTGCCGAAGTTATTTTTGTTTCGTCAATTTCAAAATAGTCAAAGGCGTCTGCAGGCAGAAAAATCCTGACGTCTGCATCCGTTTCGTCAAAATTGGCGGCAATCAGCAACAACTCGTTTCCGGCATGGCGCAGAAAAACGTATTGCCTGTCGGGATTGAAGAAATTACTGTGCGGATTGACGTACATCAAATCGAAAAATTTTCCTTCCATGATGGCCTCCGAAGAATTGCACAAATTCAAAACTTTAATGTAGAAATCGCGTAAAGCTTTCTGTTCGTCCGTTAAAAGAGCAGCGTTGATTTTTCCTTCATTATACCAGTTTCGCAGAGATTCAACGCTCCAGTAGTCAAAAATCGTAGTGCGCCCGTCCCGTCCGCTGAACCCTTCCGCATCCATGCCTCGTTCACCCAGTTCCTGCCCGAAGTATATCATGACCGGATTTTTGTGCATCGTAGCCATGACAACCAAAGCCGGAAGCGCTTTCTCAGGGTTTCCGGCAAAAAAAGAGGAGGCAATCCGCTGTTCATCATGGTTTTCGAGGAAATACAGCATCTGTTCCTGAATATCCCCGACAGTTTGCCAGCATCCGGTAATTGCCCGGGCGGATTGCTTGTTGCATACAACATTGCGCAAAGTGTCGTACAGGCCTACTTTATCGTAGAGGTAATCAAATTTGCCGTTCCATAAATAATTCCGGTACTGGTCGGGATTGTAAATTTCGGCAATAAACCGAATGTCCGGACAGGTCTGTTTGACCGCATGAATCGCCCATCCCCAAAATTCCACAGGAACCATTTCGGCCATGTCGCAACGGAAGCCGTCAATATTTTTGGAAGCCCAAAACAGCAAAATGTCGCGCATTTTGTACCATGTATCGGGAACCGGTTCAAAATGAGTTTGTTTGCCGTTCAGATAATCAACGCCGTAATTCAGTTTGACCGTTTCGTACCAGTCATTTTTACCGGGCTGGGCGGAAAAGCAATCATTTCCCGTCGCTTTCGCCGGAAATTCGCGGTAGATTTCTTCATCGGCTTCCAAATTAAAAGGAGGAGCGAAAACCTGTCCCGGAATGTAATAGAAATTATTGCCGGGCGAAAACGTAGTCCTGACATCGTCGTTTGCCCCCAAATCGACGGTTTTACAGAGTTTGGCGTCCGAATCATACTGGCGCGCCACGTGATTGGGGACAAAATCAATAATCACCTTCAAACCGGCCAGGTGAGTTCTTGCAACTAATGCCTCAAATTCCGCCATCCGGTTGGGAATATCATCGGCCAGGTCGGGATCAACATCGTAATAATCGCGGATGGCATAAGGCGAACCGGCTTTTCCTTTCACTGTTGCCGGATGATTTTTGCGAATGCCGTATTCGAGATAACCGGTTTGGGTAGCATGTTCCAACAAACCGGTGTACCAAACATGCGTGAATCCCATTTTACGGATTTCTTCCAATACTTTCGGGGTAAATGCCGACATTTTCCCGCAGCCGTTTTCTTCCCGCGTCCCGCCCCGGATGTTGGCCGTTTCCGTATTTCCGAACAGCCTTGGTAATATTTGATAAATGATAATTTTGTTCACTCTTCACCTATGAACCAATAACAAAACCTAATTTCACATTGAAAAAACTGTTCCCCTTTCCAAGATACTGATATTCCGTCGTAAATCGAATCCTTTTGAAAAGTTCAACACCCATTCTCGGCGAACAGGCAAAATTTAATTTTACATTCTCGTTTTCCCCAATTGCTGTTAACGGCCGGGATCTCACGGTTGCATAACCTATTCCCATTCCTGCAAAAGGTAAAATTATTTTAGGATTTATCTCTAAAAAATTATAATCGGTAACAAACAAAAATATGAATGGATTTTGATGTTCCGAAAGATCATAATCATATCTGGACGAACGTCTGTTCCAGCCTGTAAATGACAGGTGAATTCCGGATGACAAACGTTTTCCAGAATAATTATACCGAATTTCGGTTCCAATCGCAGGACCCTTGTCCTGATCCCAAACCACGTCGCCTTTTTTATCTTTCTGAAAACCAAAAGGAACTCCGAAGTTAAGTATTTCCCACTCTAAACTCTGCCCAAAACTACAGGCAGAAATAAAAACAAACAATAATGTTAACTTAAAATATCTCATAGTTTTTTTATTTTTTATCTGCTGGATTTGATTATTCGACATGCTCGCCACTGGTTGTCATATTTAACCGCTCCGTAAACAATAGATATAAGAGGATGATATTGTGATATCTCCCGATTTTAATTTTAACGAAGTACCTGCTAACGTTGGATTTGAAGCGGAAGATGCTCTAAGTATAGAAGTTCCATCGCTCACCGGGACATAAACCTTAATTTTAGCATCTAAATTATTTTTTACATTATTTGAACTGTTGACAGTATTTAATAAAGGGTAATTCTCTGATTGTACATAGTAAATTCCGTCTTCCGCATATTTATAAATAAAATCTCCTACTTGAATTTCTCGTTTATTATTTAAAAACAGAAGAAAAATACATATCATATATTATGTAATCTTCAGGTTCATATACAAGATTTTCTTCATCTGAATTAATTATATCCCAATCAGCTTGGGTCAAATGTGCCAAGTCTCTGTTTTTTAGAGAATCCAACAGGGAAATAAAAGGTACAGCATCCACACTCTCAGATCTAAGAGACGTAATACCTTTTTTCATTTTCCATCTTTTTTTTTACCTCATCCGAAGTCAAATTTGTGACTCTTTTATCATCGCGTAATTCATCAAGAAATTCTTGAATCTGATCATTAGAATCAAATTTAAGCACACCTGCCATTTGATTTGCTTCTTCGACCTCTGACAATTCATTAATTAAATTGTCAGACTCTAAATTGTCATTACAAGAAAAAATCCCTCCCAAAATAAAAATAAATAATAATCGTTTCATAATATAAAAAATAAAGGTTGATTTATAATGTAACTTTAGTATATCACAGAGTTGTATTTCCGGTTGCAAAGCAATAAATAATTTTTGTTTTATGCAAATAGAGTTAACGAGTAAACAAGTAAAAAAAAGGATTGCAAAGCCGATCTCGTTTACTCGTTTACTTGTTTACTTGTCAACTTTTCAGACAATGCTTTTTGAGAATAACCGTAACCCATTTTGAAAATCTTTTCGGAATTAACCAAATCAAACGTTTTGAAACGGGCAAGGTCTGTCATTTCTATGAGGACGTCACATAGCGTCCTGTCCAGCAAAGTATTGGTTCGCGACATGTAATGATAGGAACGTTCTGCAATCTGCATAATCGTTTTGCTATATTTTTTGGAAACAAGCGGACTGACATTGACGCCTATTATTTGATCGCAAAGTCCGCGAATGGTGGATACCGGAAAATTCTTGAAAATACCGCCGTCTACGTAATTGACGCCGTTGATAACCACCGGATTGAACAGGATGGGAATGCTGCACGATGCAACTACGGCGTCGATAAGCGGCCCCGTATCAAAGACTGCGCTTTTCCCTTCGTCTAAATTGGTTACAACAACTTTGAGCGGAATCGACAAGTCTTCAAAGTTTCCGGCGTGTAAATGTTTTTTCAGGAAACGCCTGAACCCTGACATTCCGAAAATAGCGGCCACCGGCACCTGAAGGTCGGCAAATTCCCTGAAATCCTTTCCGACAAACAGTTTGAGGATTTCTTCCGGGGCATATCCGTCGGCATACAGCACTCCGGCCAAAGCGCCCGCACTTGTGCCGGAAATGATTTCGGGCTTCAGGCCGAAGTCTTCAATGGCTTTCAGGGCGCCGGGGTGCGCAAAACCCCGCGCTCCGCCGCCGCTTAACGCCAGACCTAATTTGTACTTCTTTTTTTCTGTTAATTCGTTCATAAATATTATTAGTAAACGAGTTGACAAGTTAACGAGTTAACGAGAAAAGACTGCAAAACCGGTCTCGTTAACTCGTTTACTCCTCCTACATTTTAGTTATAATCCGCTCCCGCAGAAACGGCGCAATGATTTTTTTCTTTTGCGTATAAATCATCAGTTCCTTCATCCGTTCGACCAACTGTTCGGAATCGCCGCTGCGCTCGGCTTCCCTGATGGAAGCGCTGATTTCGTCCATGTGCTTTTGCAAAAGCGCATTTTTGTAATTGATTACTACATAAGGGACAAGGTCAAACAGCTTTTTCTCTTCTTTCGGGATTTGTTTGTAACGCGAATGAATTTTGCTGACAATATATTTGTCGGTCGAAAGATCGACAGCCAGCTTACTGATGTTCGGATCGACATGATTTCGGAAATAATCTTCCGCATGAAAATCCGGATTTTTATATCGCGTCAAGGTCTCTTCCATGATCTGCCGGTAAAGCGGACTGGAAAATGTCAAATCATCCTCTTGCAATTCCTCCACGATGTATTCAATCACAAAAAGCGGCGGTTCCTTTTTGGTTTCGCCTTTCGGAATGTCGTCGATATCCTCTTCCTCTTTGATATTGGCCATATCAATTTCTCCGTAACGAATAATGAAGTAGAGTATTATTCTCTCGTACTCGTCCAGCGACGGGGTTTTTCCGAACAAAAACCGGCTATCGCCGATCTTCGATTCGGGATGGTCTTCCTGTTCCGGCAGTGGCGGCATTTGCGATTCGTCGGGGAGATTTCCGGGCGCCGGATTTGCCGCTTCGGGATAGGCTGTTTTTTTCTTTTGCAGCAGCGCCTCCTGCCGTTTTTTTGCGATGGCGCGCACCAGAGTTCCTTCGTCGACGCCTGAAATCAGGCTGCATTCTTTCACATACACGAGCCGCACGATTTCTTCGGGGATAAGTGCAATGGTATCTACGATTTCCGTAACCATTTTTACTTTTTTGACAGGATCGTTCCCTGCTTCGCGAATCAGTAAATTCGCTTTGAAACGGACAAAATCGGTTTCATTTTCCTTGATAAACCCGTGAAAAGACGCGGCATTCTGTTTACGGGCAAAAGAATCGGGGTCTTCCCCTTCCGGCAAAAGCACGATTTTGATATTCAGTCCGGCTTCCAGCAACAGATCAATCCCGCGAATCGCCGCCTTGATACCCGCCGAATCGCCGTCGTAAAGCACCGTCACATTGCCGGTCAGCCGGTGAATCATACGGATTTGCCCCTGTGTCAGAGCGGTTCCCGAAGAAGCTACCACGTTTTCGATTCCCGCCTGATGCATGGAAATCACATCGGTGTAGCCCTCCACCAAAAAACACCTGTCCTGTTTGACAATGGCCTGGCGGGCAAAATAAATCCCGTACAGCTCGTTGCTTTTGTGATAAACCTCGCTTTCCGGCGAATTGAGGTATTTGGCGGTTTTTTCATTCTTCAGAATACGGCCGCCGAAAGCAACGACCTTGCCCGACAAAGTGTGAACGGGAAACATCACCCGCCCGCGAAACCGGTCGGCTTTGTAGTCGTTTTCGCCGACTACCGTCAGGCCGGTTTTTTCCAGATAAGCGAGATTGTACCCTGCCAGTAAGGCCTGCTGCGTAAAAGCGTCTTTTTTTTCCAGAGAGTAACCCAGCTGGAATTTTTTAATAATGTCGTCTCTGAATCCCCTTTCGCGGAAATAAGAAAGCCCGACGGTTTTTCCTTCGGGATTTTCAAACAGGTTGGCAGAGAATACCTGTTGGGCGTAGGCATTGAGGATGAACATACTTTCGCGGTCGCCGCGCGCCTGTTTTTCCTCGTCGGTCATCTCGGTTTCCTTCACTTCGATACCGTACTTTTTGGCTAAATATTTCAGGGCGTCCACGTAAGAGAGCTGTTCCATTTTCATTACAAAATGGAGCGGTGTTCCGCCTTCGCCGCAGGCAAAACATTTGCAAATATTTTTGGCGGGCGAAACGTAGAAAGACGGCGATTTGTCTTCATGGAAAGGACATAGCCCTACATAGTTAACCCCCCGTCGCCGAAGGGTTAAGAAATCGGAAACCACCTCTACAATTTGGGCTGCCGACTGAATCCGTTCTATGGTGCTGGAATCTATCATTGATTTACCTCCCCCCAACCCCCTCCAAAAGAAAGAGGGGGAGTAGCTCTTCCTTTTCTCATTACTTTCGTCAAATGAAAGAAAGACTACTCCCCCTCTTTCGGAGGGGGTTGGGGGTTTGGGGGGCGTAAAACTTACTCTTTCCTGTTCTTGAGATTTTCTATTTCCTGCTTGAGATTTTCCACTTCCTGCCGGTGCCGTTCGACTTCGCGCAACCGCGCTTCAAAATCTTCGTGGTGCTGCCGGTCGAGGGCAGCAGCCATTTTTAAAAATTTTTGCAAAGATATGTAAAAAAATATAAGACTTCCAAATAAAAAGTATTATTTTTGCAAAATTTTTAATTTAAAACTTATGATTTCCTTCGGGTGTGCATTTCAAACTTTGCAAAATAATTATCATATAAAACAGATTACAATGAAAAAAACGGTCATTTTATTACTGGCAGCCCTGATGTTGCCTCTTTGCCAATTCATCCATGCCCAGCGCAGGGGTGATTACAGGACTTTCGGAACGATTCCAAACACTTTCAGACTGACAGTTTCACACGTACGCTGGACTGCCGACGATTCGGAAGCAGCAGCATTAAATTTTTCATGTCATTATGATTACTTACTTGATTGTAATTATCCGGTGTCTTTGGATATTTATCCTGCTAATTTTGGGGACTATCACGGAGACCCGGGCGGAACACTGGCTTTTTACAACCAATCTACTTTGGATGCCAGGACTTTAACAAGGTGTATCATCTTTCTAGGTCGCAGCAGGTCGCAGCAGGTTAAGGATTTTGGTGAAAGAATAACTACTTCATGTGCTTCCGGCGGGGGGTTTTATCTTAAAGTTTCCGACTTTAACATGTTGGACGAACACCTTTTCTTCGACACTCCCGCTCTCGAACAGGCAGAGATTGGTTCGGGAGTAAGACATCTGCTGAAGGGTACTTTCCGCGACTGTAAAAATCTGAAGTATGTAAAGTTTGGTCCGAATGTGATTAAAATAGACCAGGACTGTTTTCTGGGCTGCAGCGGTCTTGAAGTTGTGGAGTTTGAAAACGGCGATGTTAATTCCATTCCATTATTAAAATTTGATATTAGGTACATGTTCCATACCGATTTTAACCGTAGCGACATGTACTGTACAAATATGAAAGCCTTTGTTGTCCCCGACCATCTGGTTTCCGAATACAAA
>JAIRNV010000144.1 GCA_031257875.1 Dysgonamonadaceae bacterium | reverse complement strand
TACCGGGAAAACGGTGTTTGATGACCCGTTGATATTCCCTCAATACGCTTTCGCATGGAGAGGATAAACTGTTTATTTTTTCCTGTTCTTTCCATGAGAGGAAAAACAGTGTAAAAAATGGCGTCGGTATGAAAAAATAGCAGTATTTATTTGTATTTCAATAAATTATTATTAACTTTACAGCAGTAAAAAACAATAGCCGCAAGGCTCAGTTATCTCAACTCCCTTGCGGCTTTAATTTTTCTAAAATGAAAGAACACTGTAGTTAGAAGCTCGGCACCAATAACTTGGGGGCTGAGGCCACTCCTTGTGTTCTGTTTGCAAATTTAGCCGGATTTTTTTATTTTTCCTAATTTTATAGCGTATTTATTTTCAACTGTTTAGTATTTAGCTTTTTTTCTCCCTGAATCGCTGATTCCGGTACTTGTGCTTTACATTCTGCTATTTTCTATACCGCCTTTCTTTCTTCAATTGCTTTATAAATAAATCCCAACCCGGTTCCATCACCGCGTCCCAGTTCTTGTTACGCTCCATCATTGTTTCGCTGTTTTTCCCCAACCATTCTTCCGACCAGGCCGGATAGCCCTTCGCTATGCAATAGCCCCCTGCTTCGTCGGGAATTTCCGTAAAAACCGGATAATTGATTACATAAGACATTACGGAATATATATGTTGCAAAGAAAATAATAAACGGTCATCCAAATAAATATCCAAACGGTCAACAAGCATTTTAACGTCCAGTCTTTTCGTGAATTTCAGTTCTCCGGTTGTTCCGTTGAACCATTCAATATCATTGCCCGTCAATATTGCTGCCGGTATCACATCAATCATTAATCATTAATGCAGATGCCGGTCGGCCACAATTTTTTTCACAGCAGCAACCAGCCGGTCTATTTCCGCCGGCGTATTATAAAAGGCAAACGAGGGACGCACAGTAGCCTCCAGTCCAAAGCGGCGCAAGGCGGGCTGTGCGCAGTGATGTCCGGCACGCAGGGCAATTCCTTCTTCGTCCAGCAGTTTCCCCACTTCCGGCACAGGGATACCGTCCACGATGAACGATACGACGCTTATCCGTTCGCGGGGATTGCCTATCAGCCTGACGCCGTCAATATTGCCCAACGCTTCGCGGGCGTATTCGGTGAGGTAATGCTCGTATTTTTCGATATTCCGGATACCTGCGCGGCTCACGTAATCCAGGGCGGCGCCCAGCCCGACGGCGTCGGCCACATTGGGCGTGCCGGCTTCAAACTTGGCGGGCGGTGTATTAAACACGGTTTCCTCGAAAGTTACATCCTTTATCATATTACCGCCGCCCTGCCAGGGAGGAAGCAAATCAAGCAGTTCCTTTTTGGCATACACCACGCCTATTCCATTCGGTGCATAAATCTTATGCCCCGAAAAAACAAAGAAATCCGCATCCAAATCCTGTACGTCGACCGTAGAATGGGCTATCGACTGCGCACCGTCTATCAACACCCGTGCGCCATAGTGTTTAGCCCTGTCTATCATCAGTTTGGCGGGTGAAATCGTGCCGAAAGTATTATTCACCTGCGCAAAGGAAACAATTTTGGTGCGAGGACCAAGCAAGCGTTCATATTCTTCTACGATTATATCGCCTCGTTCGTTGACTGGAATAACGAGCAAACGAGCGTCCCGCTCTTTTGCCAGCTGCTGCCAGGGAACGATGTTGGCATGGTGGTCCAGGGTCGAAAGAATAATTTCATCGCCGGGCCGGATAAATTTCCGGCCGTAGGTCTGCGCAACCAGATTGATACCTTCCGTCGTACCACGCACGAAAACGATTTCTTCCTCCGAAGAGGCGTTGATAAAGCGGCGCACCTTCTCGCGGGCGCCTTCGTAACCATCCGTAGCACGGGCAGCCAGCGTATGCGCAGCGCGATGGATATTGGAATTGTCATGCTCGTAATAATGCGAAATAGCGTCAATCACCTGTTGCGGCTTTTGGGTAGTAGCGGCATTGTCAAACCATACCAGGTCTTTGCCGTGTACCTTTTGATGCAAGATAGGGAAATCTTTGCGAATGGCTTCCACGTCGAACGTTTCCCTGCCGGCATAAGTAATCGGCTGGTCGCGCAGGAAAGAATAAGGCGAGTATTGCGTATCGGCAAACTCATGCAGGGCGGCGTTGTGCAGGGAGGCCGTTTCGCCGGGTCCTGCCACATACCCTTCTTCGTCCTCAATTTTCCTCGCAATTTCACGTAAAACAGCGATATTTATATCCAAGTCTTTTAACATAAAACTTTGTTATTTGAATACTGTTTTCCGGTTGTTATAATCGTGATAATACCCTACTTCCACATTTTCAAGTACGGCAATGGCGTCGTCGGTCAGTGAAGCGAGCGAGAAATATTTGGTAAGCAGATAACTTGCTACGGCAAATTTGTCCAATCCCATCAAACGGGCGGAAAGGCTCGGCGCAATTTCGCCGGGGATACCGGCCTGATGCAGCCCGACAACGCCCTGTTCCTGTTCGCCGGTGCGCACGAGGATAATGTTTGTCGTACCCACTCCGCGATTGGTAAGGTACTGTCCCTGAATTTCCACTTTGTCGCTCGGAATAACCGGCACGCCGCGCCAGGTAACGACCGGTACGCCATGTATCAGGGTAGTTACGGGAGGCACTCCGCGCCAGGTACATTCGCGCTCGAAAGCGGCAATAGCGCGGGGATGCGCAAGGAAGAACGACGGTTTTTTCCACACCAGCGACAGCAGTTCGTCCAAGTCGTCGGGAGTCGGCGCTCCGTAGCGAGTACTTATCCGGTAGCCCGGTTCGACGCTCGACAGCAAGCCGAAGCTACGATTGTTGATCAGTTCCCATTCCTGCCGTTCCTTAATACTCTCAATACTCAGCCGCATCTGCTGTTCGAGCTGGTTGTAGGGATTGTTGTACAAATCGGTAACGCGGGTATGTACGCGCACCACTGTTTGCAGCGTATTGAGCGGATATTCGCGCGGATGTTCCTCGTAGTCGATATACGTTTCGGGAATAATATTGTCTTCCTCATGCCCCGAAGCGAGGTCAATATGCTTTTCGCCATGCGTATTCACCGTCGCTTTGAGGCGCAGGTGTTCGTCGACGGCTTTTTGGAACTGCTCGCGGAATGTGGGAATATCCTTGATGATTTGTTCCAGTTCATTGCTGTTCAAGGTAAAAAATACGGCCGGCGTAATCGCTTTGACCGTTACCGACGAGGGCAGGTCGGAAAGCAGGTTGGCTTCGCCGAAATATTCGCCTTCGGAAAGAATGGCGATACGCAAGTCTTCGCCATGCGTCCCCTTGCTTGAGATTTCCACTTGCCCCTGCGCTACGATAAAGAACTTTTGCGGGTCTTTGCCTTCTTTTATCAGGTTTCCGCCCAAGTTGATATTTTCCACCTGAAATTTCTTTGCCAGACGGACTACAATAGCATCGTCAATATGTGCAAACAGGGGGATGCGACGGAACGATTCTTCACGAAACGCGGGTATGCCGTCATAAAATTCCACTTCAATGCGCTCCGATTTTTTCAGTTCCACTTTGGTGCGGTTCACGCGGTAGGTACCCGAATCAACCTGCACCCAGGGCAAAAGTTTTAACAAAAGTCGGGGAGTGATAGACCCCATTTGAGGCGGAGTTTTCGTGGTGGTTGCCAACTTTTTGGCGGTTGCAGTAGCAATACTGCGCTGTAAATCATTTTGTGCCATAATATTAAATGTAATTTTAGATGATAATAATTTTTAACGGTTCTACTGTTCCTTCCCGGATGGAAAAGGCTTTGATAACCGGATTTTCGACGTCTTGCAAAGACAAAATAAAGTAAACGATATTCGGGTCGAAAGCCAGCCGGATATCTTCTTCCGACGGACGCGCGGGCGTTTCGGGATGGCTGTGGTAATTGGCGACGATTTGCAGGCCTTGCTTTCGCGCTTCGCGCAACACGGCAAACTGCTCTTTCGGGTCGAATGAAAAATGTTCCGAACTGTGGTCGATATTGGTGAGCGGGTATTGCTTTACCACCCTGTCGCCGTTGCCGGCCAGCAACCCGCAGGCTTCGTCGGGAAGTTCGTTCCAGGCGTGAGCGATGATGCTGTCGATAATATGCTGCGAAATGTGTATCATTTTTCTATCTCTACGTTGTAAATACCCTTCGTCTCGGTCTCAATTACGGAAATTACCTGAAAGCCCTGTTCCGTAGCGCTCTTCGGAACGTTTTCCAACGGTTCTCCTTCGCTGAGTCTCACGTTCAGTATATCGCCTATCCGGAGTTTGCCCAGTTCAATTTTTGTTTTCACAAATGTCATCGGACAATGTTCCCGTGTGATGTCTAAAAAATAAGTTGCCATGATTCACAATTAAATAAATAAGGTCTGTCCTCCTTCCGAAAGATTCAGGAAGGTTGCCACGCCCAATACATCTTTTACTTCGGGAATAAAATCGCTTTTTTGCAATCCGAGTATGTGCATTGCCATTTCGCAGGCGTAGAAATTTACGCCCAACGTTTTGGCCGCTTCAACCAGTTCTTCAAGGGTAGCGACATTCTTTTTCCGCATCAGATAACGGAATATTTTCGGACTGACGCCTAAAAAATTCAGCCGGCTGACCGGTGCGGATTTCAGCCCGCCCATAAATATGCCGAACACTTTAGGTAAAAAACCTTTGCCCACGGGCGAACGTCCCTGCTTGATTTTAATCGCATCCAACCCCCAAAAAGTGAAGAACAAATTGACTTCATATCCTACGGAAGCCGCTCCGGTAGCCAGGGTAAAGACGGCTGTCAACTTATCAAAATCGCCGCTGAAAGCAATAATGGACAGTTTCTTTGATTGTTTTTCTTCGCTCATATCTTTATATTTATTTTCGGTTGCAAAGGTGGTGAAAAGATTTTAAACAGGCAATACCTTATTTGTGGTATATTTTAATGATTAATTCCGGAAATATACAGATGAAACAGGGTGAATTTCAAATTGTCGCATTCTGTCATTCCCGCGAAGGCGGGAATGACAGAACACAATACTACAAATACTTCCGCCAATAATAGTAATTCGGTTCCACTTCACCGAAACCTTCGCTACGATAAAGTTTTTGTGCATTAACATTGTCTACGCGCACTTCGAGAGTAATGCGGCCGCATCCCCGTTTTTCGGCTTCCGCAGCAATTGCCTGCATCAGTTTACGGCCGATTCCTTTACCCCGATATTCTTTCAGTACAATGATGTCGTGAATGTTAAGCATCGGACAAACCGAAAAGGTTGCAAAATTTTCAAATGCAGTCAGCAAACCGCTGAAAACGCCGTCCGTTTCCGCAAGAATGACAACCGATTTCGGATGTTTTTCCAAGCCTTCCACCAAGCGGATTTGTCCGTTTTCATCCAAAGGTTTACCGCCGCCCATTTCATCGTTAATATAAGCGTTCATCAAGGTTGCAACGGCTTTTCTATGTGCCGTATCCGTATAATCGCAGGCAAATAATTTTGTGTTCATATCGTTTTTCCGTAATTGGGGCGTAAAAGTACAAATAATTATCCGAAATAATGATTACCTTTGCAGGCAAATTCACAATTTTTTATTATGGATATCTCTGTTGTAATACCTTTATTTAATGAAGAAGAATCTCTTTCCGAATTATATGCATGGATTGAAAAAATGATGCTGGAAAACGGTTTCAGCTACGAAGTCATTTTTGTAGACGACGGCAGCAAAGACAATTCATGGCAAGTCATCACCGAACTTAAACAAAACCACCCGGAAGAAGTTAAAGCGATTCGTTTCGGAAGAAATTACGGAAAATCTCCGGCTCTGCAATATGGTTTTCAAAAGGCGAAAGGAGATGTCGTAATTACAATGGACGCCGATTTGCAGGACAGTCCCGACGAAATTCCCGAACTGTATCGCATGGTTACCGCCGGAAATTATCATTTAGTGTCGGGATGGAAGAAAAAAAGGCACGACCCGCTAAGCAAGACGATACCGACTAAACTTTTTAATGCAACTGCCAGGTTTTTCTCAGGTATCAAACTGCACGATTTCAATTGCGGACTGAAAGCCTATAAAAACCAGGTGGTGAAAAACATAGAAGTTTATAACGATATGCATCGCTGGATTCCCTATCTGGCGAAAAATGCAGGATATACCCATATCGGTGAAAAAACAGTGCAACATCAGGCGAGAAAATACGGCCGCACTAAATTCGGCCTCGACCGTTTCTTCAACGGTTATCTGGATTTATTTACGCTTTGGTTTTTATCGAAATTCGGGAAAAAACCCATGCATTTCTTCGGGTTAATCGGAAGTTTAATGTTTTTTATCGGGTTCATTTCCATCTTGATTGTCGGATTTATCAAATTATATAGCCTAAACCACAATACACAGGCTCCTTTACTGACTGATACGTCCTATTTCCATATCTCACTGGTATCCATGGTAATAGGGACACAATTATTTCTTTCCGGTTTTATCGGAGAATTAATTACCCGCAATTCCCCCGACAGAAACCGGTATATTGTTTCCGAAGAAATTTAACGTTGGTCAGCGCGTTTGGAAAGTAAAAGCTACGCCTAAATAAAAGAAGTGATAACTGGCTTCTTCTTTGGCGTTGGTATATCGCCAGCCGCCATTAACCAGCAAATTATCGGTAAGATTAATCCTTCCGTGTATGCCGATGTTGAAACCGAGCGCATTGAAAGTACCGTACTCATTGGTTTTGTTTTTAACGGAAAAATATTGACCGCCCAATGCAGGGCCGATTCCCCAGTAACGTGAAGACAAAAGATATAATCTTGCGTCTAAATTCCCAGAATAAACAGATAATTGATCGGTTTTACCTGTCCAATCGTCTTTAAGGGAAATATTGGGGTTCATAACTCCCGTGAAAGCAATTTCAAAAGAACCCGTCAAATTGTAAGCGGCGTCAAAACCGTAAAGCAAATTGTCATAACCTGTTGTCCATCCGCTTTTCAATCCTGCGGTTACATCGCCAACCTGGGAAAAGGAGTGGAGCGCCAAACCGGCGAATAATAAAATCAGTACTGTTTTTTTCATCGCTTAATTCTTTTTTTATTCGGTGCAAAAGTAAGGAATATTTTGAAAACTGCAAAACGGCTTCGCAGTTACGAGTTGACAAGTAAACAGGCGTCAACTCGTTTACTTGTCTACTTGTAACTTGCTTACCGGGGCGCTTTCCGGTAAAGATAACCCGCAATCCCCATATATAAAATATTGGGCGTCCAAACGGCAACGAAAGCGCTCATCGCTCCCGACACCGCCAGTGAAGACGAAATCTGCATAAATAGAATATAGGAAAAACTTAATAATAAGCCGATTCCGATATTAAACCCCATTCCGCCTTTTATTTTCCGGGAACTCAATGAGGCGCCGATGATGGTCAGGATAAATGCGGCAAAAGTCATGGCATACCGTTTATGATATTCTATTTCAAAAAGCTGAATGTTGCCTATGCCCCGTTTTTTTTGCCGGTCGATGTATTCTTTCAGTTTGGGGGTTGTTAGCTGTTCCGAATCGCCAACCGAAATCATGAAGTCGGAAGGGACAATCGTTAATGTCGTGTCTACCCGGTCGCCCCGGCTGATTTTTTCTCTCATCCCGATAAAATCCCGAATCATGTAATCGCTTATCGTCCAGTGATAGGCAGAATCCCAGACAATGGTTTTAGCCGTTAATCTCGAAACCAGTTTTTTATCTTCAAACCTGTCTAAGGAAAAATTCCTCCCTTTTCGGGTTGTATTGTCATAGCTGCCGAAATGAGCAACTGTTCCGGGTTCCACTTCCAACTGGATATTCATGGCATAATCCACTTTTTTATTCCTTATATATTTGTTTTCAAATTCGATGCGCTCTACATTGGCCGGGGGAATGACATAGCTGTTCAGTAAAAAAGTACTGCCGGCGATTACGGCAGCCGATATTAAATAAGGTCTGATAAGGCGGTCGAAGTTTAATCCGCCCGCCATCATCGCAATAAATTCCGAATTATCCGCCAGTTTTGAAGTGAAAAAAATCACGGCGATAAATACAAAGAGCGGACTGAACAGATTAACGAAATACGGAATAAAATTCAGGTAATAGTCAAAAACGATTGCATGCAGGGACGGCGAAGTTTTAATGAAATTATCTATTTTGGTATTGACGTCTATCATTACGGTAATCGCAATAATCAAAGCAATGGTAAACACGTATGTTCCAAGGAATTTCTTAATAATGTACCGGTCGATAATTGTAAATATTTTCTTCATCATTTATAATCTGTTTTGGAGTTTGGGCGTCATGGCGGTTTTCCATGCCGTAAAATCCCCTTCGATAATATGTTTCCTTGCTTCTTTCACCAGCCACAGGTAAAATGCCAGATTGTGGACGGAAGCAATTTGCAGGCCTAAAATTTCATTTGCAACAAACAGATGGCGGAGATAGGCTTTTGTATGAAAACGCCCGACAGCGGAAGCGCCGTTTTCTTCTACCGGACTGAAATCGTTTTCCCATTTTTTGTTTCGTATGTTTATGATTCCCTCTTTTGTAAATAATTGGCCGTTGCGCCCGTTGCGGGTCGGCATAATACAGTCAAACATATCCACGCCCCGCTCAATGGCTTCCAGCAGATTGGCCGGCGTGCCGACGCCCATCAGGTAACGGGGTTTATCTTTGGGAAGTATCCCGTTGACCAGTTCAATCATTTCATACATTTTTTCCACAGGCTCGCCCACAGCCAGTCCGCCGATGGCATTTCCGGCGGCATTCTTCGAGGCGACATGCTCGGCGGCTTTTTGCCGCAAATCCCTGTAAATGCAACCCTGTACGACAGGAAACAAACTTTGCCCGTAACCGTATTTCGCCTCCGTTTCGTTCAGGCGGCGGATGCAGCGGTCGAGCCATCGGCCGGTCAGTTCAAGAGATTTCGCGGCATAATCGTAACCGGCGTTTCCCGGCGTACATTCGTCGAAAGCCATGATAATATCGGCTCCGATGCTTCGCTGAATATCCATCGCCTTTTCGGGAGTGAAAAGATGTTTTGAGCCGTCGATATGGGAGCGGAATTCGGCGCCCTCTTCCCGAAGTTTCCGGTTTGCGGACAGGGAAAAAATCTGGAACCCGCCGCTGTCGGTCAGAATCGGTCTGTCCCAGCCGTTGAAGCGGTGCAGGCCGCCGGCCTGTTCGAGGATTTCAACGCCCGGCCGCAAATACAGATGATAGGTATTTCCCAGTATGATTTCAGCCTTAATGTCTTCTTTCAATTCGCTGAAATGCACTGCCTTGACGGTTCCCTGCGTACCTACGGGCATGAAAATCGGCGTTTCGACCGTCCCGTGTCCGGTAGTAATCAGGCTGGCGCGGGCGTTGGAGGATTTATCGGTATGCTGTAATTGAAAATGCATTTAAAATGTGTTTGGTGATTGTGCCGGATGTCGTACCCTGTCATTCCCGCGCAGGCGGGAATCTCATGTAAAAGCGGACGATTATCATGGGATTCCCGCCTGCGCGGAAATGACAGGGTGCGGTAACCATTAATGATTAATCATTAATCATTAACCATTATATCCCCGCCCCGTCCGTTAAATCCAGCTTCACAGCCTTGGTCTGCAATATCCGCGAGTAAGGCGGTACGCTGTGAGTCAGCCAGATATTACCGCCGATGACGGTGCCGTGACCGATAGTTACACGGCCTAAAATAGAAGAATTGGAATAAATCGTCACGTTGTCTTCGATAATCGGATGCCTGGGTATGTCTATCGGATGTCCGGTTTCGTCTACAGAGAAACTTTTTGCTCCCAAGGTAACTCCCTGATAGAGCGTTACATGTTTTCCTATAATCGTTGTCTGTCCGATTACGATACCCGTTCCGTGGTCGATGCTGAAATATTCGCCGATTTCGGCGCCGGGATGAATATCAATACCTGTCTCGGCATGGGCAAGTTCGGTAATAATCCGGGGAATCAAAGGAATATCCATCAAATACAGTTCATGGGCGATGCGATAATTGGAAATGGCTTTGACGGCCGGATAGCAAAAGATAACTTCGCCCAGATTTTTGGCAGCAGGGTCGGAATCAAATATGGCTTTGACGTCTGAAGACAGTAACTGCTTGATGCGTTGCAGCCGATTCAGGAAAGTGTAAGTCAGCCTGCGGGCTTTTGTCCTCGTTTGGGCGCTGTCCATTTTTTCCGACTGGAAAAACAGCGCGTCGAATATTTGATGGGAAAGGTCGTTGAAAATCTTCTCCACGCCTATTCCGATATGATATACCAGTGAATCTTCCTTGGCTAAGGGACTTCCGAAATAGCCCGGAAAAATAACGGAACGGATGGATTCTATAATTTCAGCCAGACTGGCCGTAGCCGGCAAACGCCGTTCGTGTATGGGGATAAACGGAAATTTCTGGCCGTGATTATCAACCAATGCTTTAACTGTAGTTTGTATGGATTTGTTCCTGCTCATTATTTTTATATTTTAATTGTCCCAAAGCGGATAATACCTGTAAAATGATCTTATTCCTCCCAGTCCGAAGTAAATCGCATCGCCTGTGGAAAACATATATTGTTCGTTTTGCGAAGGAAACACTTGCGGAAGCGTACTTTTTTGTGTATATTTTCCCGTTGTCAAATTCAGTTCCCAAATGATATTGGTCACATCAAGCAGATATATTTTATCGTGGAGAATCTGTCCTGCACGGATTTTTGCAGACTTGCTGTTCAGGTAAACCGGCGTTCCGGCAAATTCATTCCACAGGTCACTGGCGGCGTCGTATTCCCACAAAGTATTTTCGGTTTCGCTATTGTTGCCGAAACCGGCAAAAACGCGCTCTTTGTTGTAGATGCATATACCGCCGTAAAATGGATTTGGAAAATCATTGCATTTTTTCCATGAACCGGCGCCATTGTCTGGCGAATATTCCCACATATCCTGAAAAATGCTGTCTTCGGTATGGCCACCAACTACATATCCTTTGTTATTCAGGCTGAAAGCGACTGCTTCATATCTCGGCATTTCGGCCGGCGTTTCAATTTCTGTCCATCTTCCGGAAGTTCCGTCTAAAATGTAAAAATCCCCGTAAGAAACCCGGGAAGAACCGCTAATACCCTGTCCGGTACCGGCATAAACCAGCGAATCGTTTATTGTGAAAGCGACAGGAGACCTTCTTTGGTTTCCCGGTATATCGTAGATATCGTTCCACCACTGGTTGCCGTCATACCGCCAGACGTCTGAATAAATATCACTGTTGTTGTATCCGCAAGTCATATAAAGTACATTTTTTAGCGTGAAAACGGTAAAATTCGACCGTAGCTTTCCGGGAAACTCGCTTTTAACTTCAAAAACCGCAGGCGTAGCGTATGCCCTGGTTTCCCCGATACTGATACCGTAATCGTTTTTGGCAAAAGCCCTCCAGTAATAGGTTGTGTCGCCGCGTGCATTCTGCAGCAGGTAAGAAAAGACGCCCGGTTCCAGGCTGTTGTTTTCAGGAAAAACGGTATCGGTAAGATTTTCGGCATCAAATCCCCAACAAAAACCTTTTTCAAAAACAGCAGTGATTTTACCCAAAACCATCACCTCACCGGTGAATATTAAAGCGCCATCTACGGGGAAACCGGCGTTTTCACCCGAAACAACGGAAGGTTCTATCGACGGTGTTTCATATTTTTGAATCGCCCCCAAAGCGATACCGTACCTGTTTTTTGCGGCGGCTCTCCAGTAATAAGTCAGGTCGCCATTCAAGTCCTGCAATTCATAAGAGAAAATATCTGTCTCTGCGTTAGCGCTTTTTACGAAAAAAACCGAATCGGCCAAATAAGTAGAATCCGTACCCCAACAAAAGCCCTGTCTGAAAAAATCGCTGTTTCTTCCGTATGACAAAATTTCACCCTTAATTAATAAGGTGAATTTTTCGTTGCTGAAAACCGTTTCTTTTACGGACGTGACGGTCGGTTCTTCCTTCATATTGACAATTCCGGCGGTCATATCGGGCGTGTCCAGACATGAATGTAATGCCGGGAGCAAAAAGAGTATAAAATATGTAAATCTTTTTTTCATTCCATTTTTAAAAAGAATAACCTGCACTTAAAAATCCGTCCGAATCCCTGAATTTTGTGGAATTAATTCCTCCGAAAAAGACGAGCCGTTTCCATTTCAACAACAAGCCGATTTCCACGTTCCAGCCTTTGTAGGAGGCTTCCGTATTGTAGCACCAGGCGCTTGTTTCCCCGTTTTTTTCAAAAACTTCGCCCGACAGGGATACGATTTCCCTGAAATATTGCCGGCGGGTGTATCCTCCTCCCAGCGAAACGAAAATTTTCCGGTCAAGAA
Organism: Dysgonamonadaceae bacterium; assembly: GCA_031257875.1. GTDB lineage: Bacteria > Bacteroidota > Bacteroidia > Bacteroidales > Azobacteroidaceae > Azobacteroides. The sequence continues at coordinate 3,438 of JAIRNV010000144.1, read as the reverse complement.
CCGGAATAAAAACGCCGCCTGTGGCCATGTCGCATTTCCATTTTTCGCTGGCAAAGCGGTAAGGCGGGTTTTCGATGCCGATTTCAGGAACTTTCGCGTTGTTGCCGGTATAAACGTAATCCCCTTTATTCAAACCGGTTCGATAACTCAAATAAAATCCGAATTTATCATAAAAACCGAGTGTTCCGCCCATCGGTTCAAACCGGGAATAAGTGTAAGCCAGAAACGAATAAAACCGGTCAGACAAAAGGCTTTTCCCCTGCATTTTAGCAGTTACCGCCTGATTTATAGCCTGCGAATCGGCGATATACAGGGTGTCAAAAGCCGGCAAGTCTACGGATATGCCCAGTGATTTGACGTATTCTTTCAACCAGTATTCCGCTTTGACGGAATCACTTGCTATGCCTATCCCCATTTTGAAATAATCCGAAATCAGAAACATGGCTTCCTGGTCCTGCTGTTCGGCAAGAGAGGCCAGGCAGCTGTAACATTTCCACATGGATAAACGCATACTTGCACGTATTTCCGGCTGTTCTTTCCAGATATCCGTCAGCCGGCGGATGCTGTACCGGTCGCAACTGACCAGGCCTTCGCTGTACCAGGTGCGGGCGCTTTGATAATCTTTTCTTTCCAGTGCAAAATCGCCCTGAGCGTTATAGTCCTGTGCCATAACATTCAGGGACGTCATTATAAAAATAAATGGAAAAATGAGGTATTTTATCATTATCAACTATTCAAATCCGGTAACTCCTTCGGCCAACAATTTACCCGCAGTGTCGTACAAATCATACAGGTCGTCGCTTCTCTGGAACAAACGATTGTTGCCTGAAGGTTGTGTACTGACGTAGATACATTTAACAATTTCAAAACCTTTATCGTCGATAGTTCCATATAAACCGCTTGTTTTTTTCTTCACAACGGCAAAGTTACCAAATTCCACAAAGAAATCATAAAGATTTTTCCTTTTTTGTATTTCAATCTTTTCAAGTTCGTTTTGGCAGAGTTGTTTATATTTTTTTGTATCGTTTGTAATCATTTGTAATTCGGCTTCTTCAATGAATTTTGCGGCCTGTTCATAATCCCGGGCGTTGAATGCCTGTATGGCATTGTCGAAAGATTTGTTGTATTTTTCCTGTTGGGGGTCTATGGGCGGTTCCTCCGGTGTTTCTTCCGGCGCCGGCGGGACGGGTTCCGGAACTGATTGAACGGTAGAGGCTGGCGGGACGGGTTCTTCCGTTCCCGAAACAGTACCGGTTGCCGGACGGTTTTTAACACCGGTATTATTTCCGGCAATATAAAAAACAGTTGCTATACAAACGGGAAGAACGGCGGCCAGCGCGGCAAGCCGTCTTTTTCTCTTTTTCTTCCGTTCCCTATCCGCCGACAGTGAATTGATAACGGTTGCATCGTCGGCGTCGGCATCATAAAGCGGCTCGTTTATTTTCTTTATTAAATCCGAATTATCTTCGCTGGCAGGCATGGCAGACAGGTTGATTCTGTCTTTTTCGGGGACAAATCCCCAGGCAAGCAGCATGTCCGTCACGGTTTCATAGCGGTCGGAAGCGTTCAGTTCCATGGCTTTGAGAATCACTTTTTCCGTATTTTCGGAAATGGCGGGATTTAATTCCCTCGGACTTTGCAAACCTTTGGACGAACGAAGGATAGACTCTGTAGGTATTTGTCCGGTAAGCAAAAAATACATGGTTGCGCCCAGGGAATAAATGTCGGGACACGGCGAAAAAACCTGCATGGCCTCGCTGTCATACTGTTCGATAGAGGCGTAACCTTTTGATGCAGCCTGGAATGTGGCGCTTGTTTCCTGATCGTTCTGCAAACTGTATCTTTTGCTGATTCCGAAGTCAATCAATTTTGGATTGCTATTCTTAGTTATCAGTATGTTACTGGGTTTAATATCCAAATGCAGGATATTTTTTTCATGGATATATTCGAGTGCCTGTCCGATTTTGTAAATAACCGGTCGCAGTTTTTCCTCCGTAAAAACGCCGTTTTGTTCCACTTCCTGCTTCAGGGAATGACCGGCGATAAATTCCATAACAATGTAAACTGTATTGTTTTGCTTGAATACTTCCAGCACATTTACCACATTGGGATGATGAATTTCCGATAAAATACGGGCTTCCCGGATAACGTTTTCTTTGTTTTTATTGAAAATTTCTTTAGCATTTTCGCTATTTGTTTCCACAAAAAAAGTTTGCGGATTGCGCCGGCAATAATCTTTGAAAAAAAACTCCTTGATGCAAACAGGAATACCTGCGGAAAGTTTGCCCAAAACGCCATGAACTTCGGTTTTCCACATACCGCGATAGGTCAGTGAAAACCCGCCTTCTCCCAATATACTAAGGAGTTGATATTTGTTATTATGTAAATAATATCCCGGTTGTAAAAACATCTTTCGACTGATAAAGGCTATAGTGTTTTTGAAATCAGTTACAAAAATATAAAAAAATATGACAACGGCAAAAAATAACAGGTGTATTGCATGACCAACGCATTAAAATTTGTAATCACTTGATTATAAATTACTTATAATGATTGATTTTCACAAAATAGTATTTTTATAATTGATTGATTATAAGCATGATATGCTATTTTAATGCGTTGGCCTGGGGTGTATTGGGTGAATCAGCCCCATCTCAGTCAGGCTGAAGGATACTGAATAGAATTTTAGATTTTCAAGCCTCTTTAAGGTAGTAGGAGCGCCCGGCTTTCGGTTAAACCCAATCTTATTAAAACACAAAGATATGGAAAAAAATTATTTATCGGGATTGATTTTTCGGTATTGTTAAATTGATATACATAATTCATTGTTTAATTTCAAAAAGAGCAGCGTCAGCGATTTTTCTATCATATGAATCGCTTTACTGTAGCAAAGTCCCCGTCGTTTAAATCGTGCAGGATAATGCCTGATTCTACAATTATAACCTTCCACGGTAAAGGTTTCTGCCTTTGTTTGGATAAGTTTTTCCGCAGGCACAAATTCATCGTAACTTTTCCAACGGTCTGAATAAAATTGGAAAATATTCGGGTCTTCTATTCGTTCCCACAATTTTACTCCTGTTGCTGTTGACCGGTCTCCACAGATAAAATCGATGTACCGTTTTCCAGGTCTATCAATAGCAATCCATATCCAACAGCAGTTTTTTTTTGACCAACACAGGTGTGCATTTCATCTAACGCCACTATGGATATCGGAGCTTTCTTACGGGGCAAGCTATACTTTGCGCGGTCTATATTTGTGCAATAGAAAAAGAATAAGCATATTTGCAAAACCTCTCAAAATAATGCAGTATGCTTATTCGGTAGTGTCTTAAATTATCAGGATGAATTATTTCCATATGTTCCGGTTTTGTAATAATACTTCTCAATGTACATCCCAATCACATTATCGTGTATCTGTTCATTTTTTGAAAAACATAC
>JAIRNV010000129.1 GCA_031257875.1 Dysgonamonadaceae bacterium | reverse complement strand
CTACCGGGCTAAACTGACGCGGGAAATGACGTTCTACAAATGGTCGCGGAGCGGCGGGTTTACCGCAAAGAAGGCCAAAACCGACAGAGAGCGCGACAGGATATTAAGCCGCATCTCTACGGGATTCCGGTTCACCGTTCACCGTTCACCGTTCACCACAAATCATTAATTTTTGATAAATCCGGACGCACAAAATCATACCGCTGCATAAGTTTTAATTATTTTTTAACTGAATATATTTGGTAATTAGCATAGAATGCAAGGTATAACCGCTATTTTATTATTTTACTATGATCCTTCCGGTTCGCCGCCGCTCCGCCGAATTTCCCCAAAATGTGAGACCAGTTGACAAGCGGATAAACGTTGTTTTCCTGCGCCTGCTCTTCAAAGAGGGCTTTCAGTTCTTCCAGTTTCTGCGGGTTTTTGCCGGCAAGGTCAATTTGTTCGTTGAAATCTTCGTTCAGGTTGTAAAGTTCCCATTGCGGGGCTTGCCGGGAGGCTTTTATCAGTTCGGGAATCGACGTTTTGCCCAGACGGAGGAGCGCCAGGTCGATGAAGTTGGGATGAAATGCGAACGAGGCTTTCCATCCATCGCGGTAAATTGATCCCTGGCCGAAGATGTAGTGGTACTGCACGGTGTGGCGGGAGGGTGCGGCCTTGTCGTTGAACGAATAGACAAGTGACGTGCCTTGCAACGGAATCTGTTTCACGCCGCGGATTTCCCTGTGGGGCTGGAATCCCAGAAAATCAACTGTTGTCGGGAAAAGGTCGATGACATGTCCGTACTGGTTGCGGATGCCGCCCTTTTCGGTAATGCCTTTCGGGTAATGAACGATGAGCGGGTTGCGGGTGCCGCCTTCGGAATTGGCGTCCGACTTCCAGAGGCGGAACGGCGTGTTGGTCGCCTGCGCCCAACCGAGGGGATAGTTGACGTTTGTGCCTTCCGGCTCGCCGATTTGGTCGATGCGGTTCAGGTTTTTGGCAAGCTGTTCTTCCCAGGTAGCCGGAGAGGTTGAGAGGAACTCGTCCAAAGTAACCGTACCCTGTAAGTCGCCTTCCTTGCTGGCGCCGTTATCGCCGATAAGTACGAAGATAAGCGTATTATCCAGCTGATTGAGATCCTGCAGCGTTTGGATGAGGCGCCCCGCCTCGTAATCGGTGTAGGTGAGATAGGCGGCATACGTTTCCATGAAGCGTGCGTAAAGCCTTTTTTCATCGGGCGAAAGGCTGTTCCAGGCCCTGATGTTCGGGTCGCGTTCGGGCAGCACGGCGCCGGCGGGGATAACGCCCAGTTTCTTTTGCTGCGCGAAAACTTTTTCACGGTATACGTCCCAGCCTTCGTCGAACTGTCCTTTATATTCGTCGCGCCACTTTTTGGCCACCTGATGGGGAGAATGTACGGCGGCGGGAGCATAATAGAGGAAAAACGGCTTGTCGGGTGCAGCGGCCTTCTGTTTTCTGATATAATCAATAGCCTTGTCGGTGATTTGTTCGCTCAAATGGCGACCGTCGGGGGTAACGAAACTGTTGTTTTCCACCAATTGCGGTTTGTACTGGTCGGTTTGCGAACCGAGGAAGCCCAGGAATTTTTCAAACCCTTTGCCAGACGGCCATCGGTCGAAAGGGCCGGCGTCGGTAGCGTCTTCGTCGCGGGTGATGCCGTATTTGCCGACGGCAAAAGTATTGTAGCCGTAGTCGCGCAAGGTTTCGGCAATGGTGCCGGCCTCGGCAGGCAGGTATCCGTCCCAGCCGGGGAATCCGGCCGACATGCCCTGATGCGCAAAGCCGCCGAAATGCACGCGATGATGGTTACGTCCGGTGAGCAGTGCCGCCCGCGTGGGAGCGGAGATGGCGCAGGTATGGAAATTGGTGTATCGCAGGCCGTTGTCGGCCAGCCGGTCGAAGTTGGGCGTGCGGATAAGTCCGCCGAAAGCGCTTGAGGCGCCGAACCCTACGTCGTCGAGCAGAATCCAGACTACGTTGGGTTTGCCGGCGGCAGGGCTGGTACGGTCGGGCCACGATTCCTGCGAGGTTTCGTAGTTCCGGTTCACTGTTCCGTTGAATACGGATGTGTTGACAAGCTGGGCATGTCCCGTTACCGGGTTTGCCAGCGCCGCCAGGCCGATGGCGCCTGTCAGGGCGGCGGAAGGATTGAGTTGTTTCATTTTAATTGATAATTGATAATTGATAATGTGGACACGCTTGTTGCGGCAGGTTGCAAAGGTAGGGTGATAATTTTTTATTCCAAATACCTTAATTATGGTATTTTTACGGGTGCATTTGATATGCTCATTAATTAGAATCTGACTGTTTGACATCTATCCCTATTATTTATACCGGCCGCTGGATAAGGGCAAAGACTACAAAACTGCAATTTCCTCACCGTATCAAAAAATGCAGCCGGTTGTGAAGATTCACTTCAGCCATTCCGCCGTCAATGTCGAGGTACAGCAAATTCATTTCGGGATAGAATTGCTTTAAGCGGCGTTCTATGCCTTTGGCTACAACGTGGTTGGCAATGCATCCGAAGGGCTGGATGCACACTGCGCGATTGACGCCGCGCCGCGCAAAGTTCGCCACTTCGCCCGCAATCATCCACCCTTCGCCAAACTGATTGGCAAGGTCGATAATCTGCTTTGCGTGTTCGGCAGTCTCAAAAATGCTTTCGTGGGGCATGTAGAAACGCGACTGCCGGGCTATTTGTTCAAACTTTTTCAGTCGATTGTTGAGAAATCGGTAAAACAACGGGAACAGTTTCAGCATTAAACGGCTTATCCTGTTAACCCCGTTTCGCCTGTTAACGGCCTGATTGACGAACGCCTGCATAAAGAAACCCGTCATTGGCGGCGTTTCCACTTCCATGCCTTGCTCTCGCAACCAGTCGGTAATATGCGCCTGTCCGTAGCTGTTGTATTTTACAAAGATTTCGCCGATTAACCCGACCTTTTCCGGTTTTTTGTCTTCAATTTCAATCAAATTAAAATCAGCAACCGCATTTTCCAACAATTTGAGCAGTTTTCTGTGTTTGTTTTCCAAAACGATTTTTCGCGCCTCTTCCATATAAAAATCGAAAAGCTGCTGTGATTTTCCCTTTTCTTTTTCACGCACTACTGTTGCCGAAAAGATTTGATTAAGAATGTCGCCAAAGAAAAAGGCATGAAGCATAATGTTGAAAATTTTGAATACCGGCAATCTAAACCCTTCCTGTTCATTCTGATACACGCTGCCGAACGCAACGGCAATCGTGGGAATATGTCCAAGTCCTGCGTTTTTCAAGCCCTGTTTTATCAACGCCAGGTAATTGGTGGCGCGGCACTGTCCGCCTGTTTGCGTAACCGCCACCGCCACACTGTTCAAATCGTATTTCCCTGTTTGCAATTCGGCAATCAGGTCGCCCAAAACGAGTGTGGCGGGATAACAGACTTCGTTGTTGCCGTACCTCAAGCCGATTTCCGCCGACGTTTTTGAGGTTTTCGGGCAATTCACAAACTTATAACCGGCAAGTTCTGCTATCGCCGGAATGAGTGGTGATAAAAAATCGGTAAACCAGGGGATAAGAATGGTTTTGTGTTTGTCTTTCTTTCCAAAAACAGCGCTGTATCCAATATATTTGTTACTGTACATTTTCATGCAACTTCAGAAAATCATACTTTGCCTGTCCTGAAAACAAGTCAATTTCAATTTTTTTAATCTTTTCTTTTGTACTTTGTATTGCTAACTCCGACTGGTCAATACCAATCCATTGCCTGTTATTTAGCTGTGCTGCTTTTAATGTTGTTCCCGAACCGCAGAAACAATCTAAAACAATACTGCCTTCATTTGACGAAGTTTTTACAATCAAATCCAGCATATCAGCGTTTTTTTCCGTAGGATAATCGGGATATTGCGGGTCTTTGAATTCCCAAATATCCTGCACTCGCATACCTTCCCGTTCATCGGCATAGATAATTTTTCGCGGATTGCCGTTTGACGACCACTCAATTAAACCATCTTTGTCCCACTGTTCCAAAGTTTCACCCGGCGCATGAATGGGAAAATCAATAAACCCCAACCCCTGCAAAGTGTCGGTATAAGGATTGCTATTCATTTATTTTCCTTTCAATGATTTTGATATAATTGGATAAGGTTGTAGCATCAACCCCTGTACGATAATACCACTGTTCTTTATAGGCTTTCCACCCCGTTCGGTTTCCATCTTTATTGTATATATCAAATTCATCTTTAGTTAGTAAAACGTTTCTTTTCCCATCGTTGTTTAGTTCCCTTTTTACTTCATCAATTATATGGTTATAATTCTCGACTAATGATTTAATCAAATCTGCGAAGCGTTCAGACAAAGGGGTTGAATTTTTCACAGAAGGCTGGGCTATTTTTACGCTAATTTTACTGCGGTCAATATATTGCGAATTGGACTCATCCAATTTTCCTCCAAGAAGAGTGAATAATAGGCATGCTTTATAAAACTCAATAACATAAAATTCGGTAGAATTTATTCGTTTTAGGACTTGCTTACAAATCTTTTCTATTGTGATAGCATCTGTGTTTTCAAATGAAAATATTGCTAATTTGTTTTTCCGAGAATCCTTATCATTGCTTTGATATTGGTATGCCTTTTTCGCACGATCAATAGTACCAATACCTATTTTACAGACATCTTTGATTTTATGTTCGTAAGCATATAGAATTTGTCTATCATTATTTGTATCCATTTTGTCAGATTATAATTGATATAAAAAATTTCTCAACACTAATACACTCATTGTATTATAATCTTTATATGCTTCAGAAAACTCCTCATACATTTTACGGTAACTTAATGAACATAAATAACCGTCAAGAATGGCAATCTTTTCGGCTTTCACATTCGGCGTTTCGATTGTGGAAATAGCATCGGCAAACTGTGCATTTTGGTGTCCACCGAAATCGGTTAGAAAATTTGTCTCGCCAATCACATATTTTCCATTGAAACGCGCCACAAAATCAAGCCCTTTGTTATGCGTATAATTAAATTCTTCGCGGGCAAAGTCCATCATCGTCTTGTCGCTACCGTCAAGAATTGCATCTTCTTTGTTGGACAAAAATGTTTCTAAATCAACAGGCAGTATTCCGAGCGTTTTTTTACGTAACCATTCCTTAAACATCGGTCCGACACAAATGCGGTTTATCGTGCGGGGATTTCGCTCTATTGCTGTTTTATCCCGTTTCAAGTAAGCAATTTCAACGTTACTCCAAATATCCTCGTTGATTTCACGAATGCTGTCAGGAATCATTGGATAAACTTGAAACAAGTCATTAAGATAAGAACGCTGATTTGCATAATCTATGCTGTACTGAATCCATCTGTTCATAATATTATATTTTAAATTTCTCCTTATACTTAAACTCCATATTCTCATCCACCTCCGCCAGCCCCTCTTTCAACAAATGCGCATTAACAAACGTCTTGTTTTCAAGATACAGATACGCTAATAAATGATTCTCACTGTCGTGTTTTACTTCATCATGACGCAGGAAAACCCGCTTCCCTTTGAGTTTTTCGCGTAAAAAATTCGTTGCTTTTCCATTTTGCCTGTCCGTACCGTAGTCTTTCAGTTGCCAATAGGGCGGAGACGTGATTATCAAATGAACCGACTTGTCTTGAAGTTCGCTCATCTGTCGGCTATCTCCCTGTATTATTGTATGTTTTGTATTCATCTAATTGCTATTTTCAAATTGCAAAGTTAATGTTTATCTCCGACACTTTGAAACAGATTTTTTTCAATATTGTTTTCATAGCGCAAGCTTTCTATCAAACTTCTCAATCGCAAACGGACAGAGCCGGGACTTGCAATTTCGTCAATCCGCAGAACCGTATGATTTTTGCCCGCCGCTTTGAGAATTTCACCGGTTTCTTCCATAAAAAACGAATCGGGACCGCAGCCAAAAGAGTTGATCTGTATCATTTGCACGCATTGCGGCAGCTTCGCCACCGCTAACGCCGCCTGCACCACTCTGTTGGGATACGACCACTGCGAAACGAGATTCAAATGCTTGAAATCTTTGCTCTCGGTCTGGCGAAATACATCGTCCGTCAAGGCGTGAACACCCAAATCGGACAGGATTTGCCCTGCTTTTTGGTGGATAAGCGGGTCGGCGTGGTACGGTCTGCCGGCTACAATAAAAATCAATTCGTTGTTTTTTATCGCTTTATCTAAAATGTCGCGTTGCGGTTCAATCAGTTTCCTCAAAAAATCCTGCTTTGCAGCAAATGCGTTTTTAAACGCATTTCCAAAACAGTTCTTTTCAACGCCAAACTGCGAAACATACTGCCAACACTGTTTCTCCAGCGTTTTTTTATTCCCGAAATTCATTACCGGCTTATCAAACGGGATGCCCAAATTTTCGTCGGGATTTATTGCCGATCGAATCACTTCGGGATAGCCGCTTACCACCGGGCAGTTGTAAGAATTGCATGTGTCGGCGCTTTCCTTTTCCTCTTTCGGCACAATGGGGTAGAAAATTCTGTCAACCTCCATGTTTGCCAGCGCGAGAATATGCCCATGCGCCAATTTTGCAGGGAAACAGATATTGTCCGACATCACGCTGCCTGTCCCACTTTGGTACAACGGCATTGTGCTTTCCGGCGATAACACCACTCCCAGTCCGCATTGTTCAAAAAGCGTTTTCCAAAACGGAAAATTTTCGTACATGTTCAGCACGCGGGGAATACCGATAACCGTCGCAGGGCGTTTTCCTGCGTTATTGTTCCCCTTCTCGTACCCTGTATCGACTTCGATTTTAGAATGATTTTTTGCACGAGGGCTGAAAGCCCGATGAGCATTAGCGCAGGGCAACGCCCTACGGATTGGAACGCCTCGTATATCCTTCGGGGCGAAGCCCCAAGAGCCGTAAACATCAATCCCACAAATATCGTTCATCATATTCAACATTATATTTTTTCAAAAATGCCAACAATTCCTCTTGAAAAGTCCGCTTTCTATGGTGTTCTGTCTGATTGTTGATATATTCAACCACTACATTGATTTCAGCCGGATTGACCGAAAAAATACCGTACCCGTCTTGCCAATAGAATTTTGAATAACGTTCGCCTTTGGATTTTACCCATTTTGACGATTGTTTTTTCACTTCTTCAACAAATTTTATCTGCGTGATTTTTTTCGACAATAGACAACAAATATGAACGTGGTCATTGTGTCCGCCAACGCGAATCGGATTACATTCCAACCCTCGGCAAATGCCACCGAGATATTCCCATAAATCGTTTTTTATCGCATCGTCAATAAACGGATAACGATTCTTGGTGCTGAATGTCAAATGCACATAAACTTTTGATAATGATTGAGGCATATTTTGTTGTTTTAATGTTATTTAATCGAATGTTGGGTTTGGGCTGAAAGCCCGATGAGCATTAGCGTAGGGCGTTGCCCTACGGATTGGAACGCCTCGTACACCCTTCGGGGCGAAGCCCCAATAGCAATAATCGCTAATGCCCCGTTGGGTAGGGTGTTCAAAATCTCCCCATCTTTTATCCTGCGGACAATAATTTTCGACGCATAACAGTTCTATTTTCAGAGAGATGAACGTTTTTCCAATCATCTAAATCTTTCAGAATC
>JAIRNV010000085.1 GCA_031257875.1 Dysgonamonadaceae bacterium | reverse complement strand
AATATAAGCATTTTACAGAACTTTGACAAATTTATCTCTTACTATATTCATCCACTATTTATCTCTCTATTGGGTTGGTATCCTGATGGTTGCACGTTTTCGGACAGATACTAATTACTCTTTTGAAACTTAAGATAAATAAGGTAATAAGGTGACGGGATTATTATCAGTATCCTGCCCGCAATGCACAAAACCATATCGCGCAAAGTATAATTGAGAATTGATAATTGATAATTATTTTCTTCATTGTCAATTCTCAATTCTCAATTAAAAAACAACTCCGGATTGCTTCAGGCTTCGCCTTCGCTGGTGACGGCTGCGATATCAATGATTAATGATTAATTTAACCTCACTGCCTCATTAATCATTAATCATTACAGATTATGTGTTACCTGACTGTTTCCCAGTGCAAAATCGGATAGCTCGCGCCGTATCCGGAAGGGAATTCAGGATTCCAGTACCTGTTGTCGCCCGACCCGTCTCCAACGCCCCAGCCGTCCATAGAGGTCGATGGCCATGCTCCGGCGGCAAACCGGGTGATGCGGTCTTCGCCCATACCTTCTGGACTATCCGCAGTTCGCGCTCTTTCGGAATAGTAATTATTGGATATGCTGTTATAATCAAAAGTAAAGGAAGTCGATACAGGCTCATACCATCCGACTATATTCCCGGTCCGTGAAGCGAACGCCTGCGAGCTGGAAACAATACCGGTAGAATAGCAGCCTTTCAGTATTTTTCCTGCCGTTCCCCGTCCTCCCATACTGAGGGAACCGGCTATTCCTCCCACTCCTTTATTATCGTAAATACTGCTTCCGCCGGGAGCGTTGATACTGCCGGTATTGTAGCAAGAAATTATATTGCATCTTCCCATTCCCGCAATTCCGCCTGTCACGGCTTGCTGGCCGTCGCAGGCAACGGTTCCGGTATTTTTAGATGCAATAACATCGCCGGAAGACGCGTTACCCACAATGCCGCCGGCGTTCCACTGCCCTTTGCCGTCTACCTGGCCGGAGAACTCGCAGTCTTTAATTTGTGCTCCGGAAACACGTCCGACAATACCTCCCATATCCGTCATGGCAGAGTTGGAAATGGTAGAGGTTCCCGTAATGGAGGCAGAAGAGCGGCAGGCGGTGATATTCCCGTCCATCGTATATCCGCAGACGCCGCCGACCGAAAAGGTATGCGCACCAAAATTCACGCTGATGGTTCCGTCAAAACTGCAATTGCTGATATTCAGCGGATAGACTCTTGCCGCAAACCCCACTATGCCGCCCACATAAGCCAGGTCTGCGCTGCCTAAGTTGGGAAGGTTTATCACGGCGTTACGCACTCTGATGTTTTTGATTTCCTGCGCGCCATAGTATCCGAACAGTCCGGCGTAAACGGAGGCTTGATTGCTCCCCGGCGAGGTGATTTTGAAGTTGGAAATCAGGTGTCCCTGTCCGTCAAAAGTTCCCTGGAAAATATAGTCCTTCCCTCCCGAAGATACACCTTTTACTCCGATGGGCGTCCATTCGTGGTCGCCGAGATGGATATTGGCGTCGAGCAGCACGGTATAGCCTTTGAAAAAAGTGTCGGTTACCAGTTCCAGGGGTCTTTCGAGATTGACGATTTCCGCCAGCCATGCCAGTTCGCCCGGTTGCCGGATGGTTATTACCTTATTAATATTGTCAATTCTGTCGGAGGGCGGCGCAACGACAATTCCGTTCCAGGGCGTACCCGGCGTATCATCTGCGGGGTCGTCGATATTGAGGCCGGTAGTGTCGGAAGTAATCACTACATATTCGAAGACATATTTTTCGCCCGGCTTTATTGACTGCCGGTCTAATGTGCGTGTAAAATTTCCTTTGTTTGTTTCCAGCGAAACAGTCCATTTTTCATCCACAGCGGGATCTTTCGGAGTGGCGTTGATATTGGGAAGCACCGTCAGGCTTGCAGGGAAAGCAATAGCCGGATCGGCCGGAAGGGCAGTGTTGTCGTCCGGAATAACCGTTATCTTTTCGGATACCGGCACAAACAGGGGGTCTGTAATCGTCAGGCTCACGGAAGATAATCTTTCACCGCCGGAAATGGCAGCGAAGCCGGACGAGAAATCGGGAGCGGTTATATCCAGCAAGCCGTCTGTAACGGCCAAATCGCCGTTATTGGAAGTCAGCGTTACCTTATTAATCTTCAAATCTTCTTCCTTATAGGAAGCAAACCGAAATTCGATGGTCGAAAAGGCGGATATGAAGTCCATATCTACCCTTTTGTTTTGCGTGGCGTCGGTTATATCGGCCGGCGAAGTAACAGAAACGGGAGAGGCTACCAAAAGGCTGTATTTACTTAAGTGGCTGTAGCTCCCCCCCGTCTGTTCCTGAACAGCGGAAACTGTAACCGGAATTTGCGTGGCATCCGTTGCGTCAAGCGCTTTGGGAAAGTAGGCGTAAAACTTGTGTTCCATTGCTTTTTGCTGCCAGTGCAATGCGCCGGTAAACAGGGCTTCGCGCCCGTTTTCGGCGAGCGAACCCGGTAACAGGGCGTATCCTTCGGAATGGACGTTTTCGTCTCCGGCTGTCATGAATACACCGATGGAATCGGATTCCGTCCACCGGAAATGAGTTGTTAATGCGGCATTGTCTTTGTGGCTGTCGGAAAGGGCAATCGTTGCTTTCAGGACAATTTCGGTCGGGTCGTCGGGAAGATACGGTTCGGGATCTACCGGCGTATTTTCTTCCTTACACGAAAAGCATATAGCCAGCAGGGTACAACAAATCAAATGGTTTTTTTTCATTGTTTTTCTTTTTTTAAATTAATGTTTAAAAATATTTGACAAAGATACAAAAAAACACTATAAAACAAAAAAAATTGTTACCTTTGCCGCTGTTTTCCGGATAATTTTTAAAAAATGCTTAATAATTAACTCATGTTACGCAAACATAAACAAATGAACTGTACTTATTCCGGATTGCTTCACTGCTTCGCAATTCGCCGGTCGGTTTACGGAATTACCGGTAAAGTTTTGTGTTTTTTGAACGCAAATTACGCGAATTACGCGAATTTTAGCTGATGATTATATAAAATCTGCGAAAAACGGAAACCGAAAAGGGAACGTAAACAATGGAAATGGGGACGTCCCCATTTAAAAAGCGGACGTGAGCAGCGGGAATGTGGACGTGAGCAGCGGGAATGCGGACGTGAGCAGCGGGAATGCGGACGTGAGCAGCGGGAATGTGGACGTGAGCAGCGGGAATGTGGACGTGAGCAGCGGGAATGTGGACGTGAGCAACGGGAATGTGGACGTGAGCAACGGGAATGTGGACGTGAGCAACGGGAATGTGGACGTGAGCAGCGGGAATGCGAACGTGAACAGCGGGAATGCGGACGTCCCCATTTAAAAAGAGAATCGTAAACAATTAAAAAAAAAACACTAAATTAAAATTAAGATGACAGTAGAAAGAGACTGGTTGAAACGCAACCATGAAGCCCTGTTCAATCAGGCAAATCAGACAAGGAACTTTTTGGATATTAAAGCCAACCGCGACCGGATAGGCCTGGCCGAAGGCACCGTAATCGGAGCATGGTATGATACCGTATTTGTTCCGAAGCACGAAGCTTTTAAGGCCGTATTCGCCGAATGGCTGAATCCCGCGGAGCGTACTAAGGTAAAAATCAGCAAACTGGAGGAAGCGGAAGTAGAATTAAAAGAGGTATACCGGCAACTCTACAACGGATTCCTGAAAGAAAACCCGCTGGTGAGCGACGACGACCTGATAGCTATGGGACTGCCCAAACGCAGCGCGGGTCGCAAGCCATCGTCCGTGGCCGGCAAGGCGCCCGGTCACAGGGTAGATTCTTCCGTACTGGGGATGATTATTTTACATTTTTTCAACATAGATACCGGACACGGCAAACCCGACGGCCAGCACGGCGTGGAAATCGTAGCCCTCGTCGTCGGCGCCGGCGACCCGGAGCCTGTAAAATGGGAAGAGTTGACACTCTCTTACTTCGATACCCGTTCGCCCTTCTCCCTGTCGTTTGAAAACAATCAGCGCGGGAAAAAATTCTTCTTCGCCCTGAGATGGGAAAATACCCGCGGCGAAAAAGGACCCTGGAGCGATATTGCTTATGCTATTATTCCGTAAAAAAGAAAGTTGGGAACACGGATAAAATTGAGAATTGAGAATTGAAGAAAATAATTCTCAATTTTCAATTCTCAATTAAAATAACTGTATTGCTTCAGGCTTCGCCTTCGCAATGACGGCTGCGGTTATTTAGTCTCACCGCGTCATTGCGAAGGCGAAGCCTGAAGCAATCCGGAATAAGTACAGTTCATTTGTTTATGTTTGCGTAACATGAGTAATTCATTGTTTCCATATTTTATACAAATCCGTTTATTCGTGTTCTAATGTTCTAATTGAATTTTCAAAACATCTCTCCTCATTTTGTTAACTAAAATGATATATTCAATGAAAAAAGTCAGTTTATTATCCCTTATTCTATTTGCTTCAATACCGCTTACGTTTGCTCAGCGAACAATAACGGGACGGATTACGGATGCAAAAGACGGCACGGAAATTATTGCAGTGTCGATAAGCGTAGAAAATACTTCTGTCGGCGCGGTGTCGGATATTCATGGTAAATATTCGCTTACATTGCCTGCCGGTAAAACAGACTGTGTACTTGTTTTCACTTATCTGGGCTATGAAAGCCAAAAAATCCGCGTGGGGACGTCTGACGTAATCAATGTCCGGCTAAGGGAAACTTCCGTCAGTCTGGGCGATGTCGTCATTACCGGTTTTAAGGATGTGAAAAAGGAAATGTTTACCGGCTCGTCGGTCAAGGTGGATATGGAAGACCTGAAACTGTCGGGAGGCGTAGACATCAGCCGGATGCTTGAAGGAAAAGCGGCGGGCGTATCCATCCAGAACGTGTCGAGCACGTTTGGCGCCGCGCCCAAGGTGCGTATTCGGGGCGTTACGTCCATCAACGGCGAAAACAAGCCGCTGTGGGTGGTAGACGGCGTGGCGCTGGAAGATGTGGTGAACATATCCAACGACCAGCTTTCGAGCGGCGACCCCGCCACCCTGCTCGGCTCGTCGGTGGCCGGCCTGAGCGCTTCCGACATCGAATCGATGGACATCCTGAAAGACGCACAGGCAACGGCTCTCTACGGTGCGCGCGCCATGAACGGCGTTATAGTCGTTACGACCAAACGGGGTAAATCGGGCGCCCCGCGCATTACTTATACGGGCAACTTTACCGTAAGGGCTAAACCCGACTACGCCAATTTCGACATCATGAACTCTGCCGACCAGATGGCCATGAACGCCGAACTGGAACGCAAAGGCTGGCTGCCGGTTGATATGGTCAACTGGTCTTTAAGCGGACCCTACGGCACGATGTACCGGTCGCTCTTTGCGGATGCAAGCGGCGCCTTCCCCGTGGAAAACAGTCCGGAAGGCCGAAAAAACTTCCTGATGCCTTATGCCCTGGCAAATACCGACTGGTTTGATTTGCTTTTTACCAATAACCTGATGCAGGAACATTCGGTCAACATATCTGCAGGAACGGACAAATCAAAGACTTACGGCTCCCTGAGTTTCCTGCATGACGCGGGGGCTACCGTCGCCGACAAAGTGAACCGCTATACCTTTAATATACGTAACGATTATACTGTTAATTCCAAATTATCTACCGGTTTTCAACTGCTGGGTTCTTACCGCGACCAGCTGGTACCCGGCTCGTTCAACAGGGGAAGCGACCCTGTGCGCGGAAGCTGGTCGCGCGATTTCGATATTAATCCGTTCAGTTATGCCTATAATACCAGCCGCGCCGTAAGGGCGTATGACCCTGCGGGCAATCTCGAATATGTACAGATGAATTATGCGCCTTTCAATATTTTGCATGAACTTCAGAACAACTGGATGGAACAAAACGTGATAGATATAAAAGCGCAGGCAGAAGTCAGGTACGAACTGGTCAAAGGATTGACATACGGGGCTATCGGAAGTTTGCGGTACGTGCAGTCCGGCCGGAATCATATCATTACCGAAACGGCAAATGCGTCCGAAGCCTACCGCGCCGTAACCAACAGCATTGTGCAGGATTCGAATCCTTTCCTGTGGAAAGATGTCGACGACCCTGCCGAAAGAAAAATATCCGTCCTGAAAGAAGGCGGTTTTTTTAATCAGAGAAACAACCGGATGCTCAATTATTATATACGGAATACCCTTTCTTATAACAAAATATGGATGGGCGAACGGATACATGAATTTTCGTTCTTCGGAGGGATGGAAGCCAAATATGCCGATCGTTACCTGCTGACTTCTACCGGCGCCGGATATCTTCATTACAACGGCGGCCGGTTTGTGGAAAACTCCGATTATTCCCGCATGTTGAAAGAACGTAATTCCGCACGCAATATGAGCGCTTATAACTACGAGCGTTTTGCCGCTTTTTTTGCGAATACCGACTATGCCTTCGACAGGCGTTACTCTGTTTCGGCGTCTGTCCGCTATGATGGCTCCAATGCGCTGGGCAAAAACGCTTCGGCAAGGTGGCTGCCTACATGGACTTTTGCCGGCAAATGGAATATCATCAACGAACAGTTCATGGAAGAACTGAGGAACATGTTCAACGCCATGAGCCTCCGTACAAGTTTCGGCCTGAACGCTACCATGCCTCCCGCCACCAACTCGTCGGCTATCTTTTATGACGATATGACTTTTGCCCCCGGAGGTTACCGGCAAAACAGCATTACTTACGAAAGTCTCGCCAACGTGAATCTTACCTGGGAAAAAAGTTACATGGCAAACCTGGGTTATGATATTTCCATGTTCGGAAACCGTTTGGACTTGTCGGTCGAATACTGGAACCGCCAAAGTTTCGACCTGATTGCCGAAATAAGGGATTCCGGCATTGGCGGTCAATTGTATAAAAAATCCAATTACGCCGACCTCTACAGCTACGGGTTTGACGTCATGCTGGGCGGAACGCCCGTGAAAACACGGGACTGGAAGTGGAACATTAATTTTACTTTCGGATATTCTTTCAACGAAATACGGAATGCCAAAAACTTGCCTCAAATCATGGATTTGGTATCGCAAACAGGCGGAAACAAAAACGGCTATCCGGTCAATTCCCTTTTTTCCATCCCGTTTGCCGGCCTTGACCCCGACAGCGGTACGCCGCTCTTTGAACAGCCCGACGGATCCACTCCGAGAAGCGACGCTTACCTGCAATCGACGAAAACAGATTACCTGAAATATGAAGGCCCGGTTGATCCGCCTTATTCGGGCGGACTAAACAACACGCTTACGTGGAAAAACCTTTCGCTCAACCTGTTTTTTTCCTGTCAGTGGGGAAATGTGGTGAGGCTTCATCCGTCTTTTTCGGAGCAATACTCCGACCTGTCTGCTTTGTCGCGCGATTTCCAGAAACGGTGGATGATGTCCGGCGACGAAAACAGCACGACCGTTCCGGCTATCATCGACCGCCTGAAAGCCATGGAGAGCAGCCTGTCGTATCCGTACAACAACTACAACTTTTCCAGCGCGCGCGTGGCCAGGGGCGATTTCATCCGCCTGAAATCGCTGTCGTTGAGTTATGATATTCCGGCAAGGTGGCTGGAAAAAACAAAAACGGTGCGCACCGCTTCCCTGCGGGTAACGGGAAAAGATCTCCTGCTGATTTATTCCGACAGCCGGCTGAACGGGCAAGACCCCGAATTTCTGAACACGGGTGGCGTTGCTTTGCCTGCTTTGCCGCAAGTCATTGTTTCCGTAACGTTAGGGTTTTAAAAATAAACAAAAGCAATTATTAAAAAAACAAACGATATGAAACCGGCGTCAATTTTCAATAGACACAATAAAATGAAAGTTCTCAATTACTTACTGATACTGATAACACTCTTTTTCACCTGCGGATGCAATGATTTTCTGGATACAGTTCCCGACAACCGGACTGAAATAGATTCAATGGATAAAATATGGCGACTGTTGACCAACGCTTATCCGAAACGCACCTATACGGCAATGATTGAAGCGCGTTGTGACGGAATGACTTTTTTCGGATCTACTTTTCAGGGCAACCAGCAGGATGAAATGTTTGACTTCATGCGCGGCGGTTTCTACTGGATGCCGCATACGCCCAGCGACTGCAACGATTCGCACGAACGCTTCTGGGAAGCTTCCTACGAAGCGATCGGTTATTGCAACTTTGCACTGGAGGCTATCGAGAAATATGAAGATCAATTAGACCCGGCGCAGGTGAAACTGGCACGCGCCGAAGCAAGGATATCCAGGGCATACAACCATTTCATGCTTCTGTCGTTGTTTGCCGATATGTTTGATCGGGAAAATGCGGAAACCAGTCCGGGCATTCCTTATGTGACGGAAAGCGAGGAGGAAACATTCAAACAGTATAACAGGGAAACCGTGGCCATCACGCTGGAAAAAATCAAACACGACCTGTTCGACGAAATTGACAATATAGGTACCTCAGCCGTTTACGGGCAGCCGAAGTTTCGCTTTACTCGGGATGCCGTCTATGCTTTTGCCGTCAGGTACTGTTTGTTTACCGAAGACTATGCGGGCGCTGTTAACTACGCCAACAGGATTTTTCCTTCGGCAAGCGTTTATACCGCTCCTAACGGAACAAACTTCGACGGTTCGCCGAAAAAATATGTGGCAACTAATGATATTGCTTACCAGTATGCGGCGAATACGCTGTTTGACATGGTCGAATTTGCAAAAACCGGCGTCGACCTGTATCAGCCGGGTATCATGTATTCAAATCCCAAAAATACTTCCTATCTCCTGATGATTGAGGTTGAAACCCTGGCCATGCGTGCTTTCCTCGGTACGCTTCTTACCAGCTATGCGTATGACCTGCCTACGTTGAGCGCCATCGTTTCGACAAACGTAACGGGAGGCGGATGGGCGGTAACGCCATTGCAGTTTACCGGCGATCCTACCGGATTTATTATCAAATATTATGAAGACATGCTGCTTGTCAACGAAGCGGCGGGTATCGGATATGTATATAATAAGGTCAATCTTTTCCGGCTGGAAGAAGTTTTGCTGGCAAGAGCCGAAGCGCAAGCCATGCTCGGTAATTTTCAGAAGGCAATTGATGATTTGAACTTATATACACAGAAAAAAATATCCGGATACAACTACACATCGCACCGTTTGGACCCGGACAAAATAGACAGGTATTACGGCAGCCGCCTCGGCGAACAGTTTGTAAGCAATGATTTCAATAAAGGTAAATTTACTTCAGGACTAAGCGGTACGATTCAAAAAGAACTCATCCTGACAATCATGGATTTTCGCCGGGCGGAGTTTTTATTTGAAGGAATGGGATATCTGGATGTACTTCGGTGGAATATTCCGGTTTCCCACACGCGGGCAACGGATAATGTGACGCGCACGCTCTATCCCGACGACGACAACCGGATTTTGCAGCTCCCGCCTTCGACAAGATTGTCCGGACTTCAACCGAATCCGATGGAAAAAATAAGGGAGCCGTGGCCGGATATAATATACAGCGAATGAGTTACGGATTACAAGTATGATAACCTCGAACTCGTAACTAATAACTAAAATATAAAAAAAATGAAATCAATAACAATAAAAGCGCTGGCAAGCATAATGTGTGTAATGTGCGGAATATTTCTTTTTGATTCCTGCCGGACAAACGAAACCATTGACCCCGATATTGATATTCCCAATCTTGGGGGATATTCCTATCCGAAAACGGAACTTGATTTATGGCTGGATGAAACGTTTCTCCGCCCGTATAATATTGAAATTATCTACCGTTGGGATGCTTCATTGATTTATGCGAGTATCAACAAGCGAATTACACCGGTAAAAGTGGAAAAGGTAAAGCCGATGCTGAGCGCTTTGGCGAAAATGTGGTTTGAGCCTTTTCAGTATGCCGCTCCGTATGGTTTTCTTCAAAAATATGCACCCAAAACGATTGTCCTGGCCGGAAGCCCCGAATATGCTTCCGGCGGCAGCGCAATGGTTTTAGGTACGGCTGAAGGCGCAGCCCGGATTTTCCTGTCTAATGTAAACGCTTTTGAACCGGGCAATACGGCGGTTTTGCGGGATTATCTCCGCGTCATAGAACATGAATATGGTCATATTCTCAATCAATTCGTCAATTATCCGGTTGAATTTAACAGTATTTCAAGGGGTTTCTACGATCCTACCGGATGGGCGCAAAATTATGAATCGGATGAAGATGCTTACCGGCGGGGTTTTTTCTCTACCTATTCGATGTCTTCGCCTGAAGAAGATTTTGTTGAAGTTGTGGCATGGATACTGGTAAGAGGTGTCGACTGGTTTGAAAATACGGTAATACCTGTAGCTGCGGCAAGTACGGAGAATCCGCAGGCTGCGGACGCTTTGCGTCAAAAAGTAGCCATGGTGGAAAAATATTACAAAGATTCGTTCAACATCGCTTTGTTTGATGATCCCGTTACCAGAAAAAAAGGACTGTCTACTTTGGTTGGGGAAGCCCTGGATTATGTATCGAAATATTCTTATTAAATGATGAAGTATTTTATGAAAAAATTTAGTAAATATCTGCTGTTCATTTGCTCCCTGTGTTTTATTCCGGCATGTGAAAAAGAAATCGTGTCCGGTCTGGACGACAGTGTGGATGCGAGAATAAATACGCTTATCGATTCCGTTTATGTGAAAGCATTGAAATCTGCCGAGTACGGCTGGATGGCAAGTATCGGCACTTCTGAGGGTTACTACCGCTTTTGGATGGAATTTAGAGACAATAACGTAGTGGTCATGCAGACCGACAATGCGATGTATGAAAATCAATACAAAGGAGTGGAGGAAGAATCCACCTATACATTCAAAGCCTTGCAGCGTCCTACTTTGATATTCGATACCTATTCCTATCTTTCTCTCATCAATGATCCGAATCCAAGTATCAGCGGAGCGTCCGATTATCGGGGCCTGGGTACGGACTTTGAGTTTGAAGTGGAAAAATATGAAAACGGTGTGTTTTACATGGCCGGGCGTTTTAACAAAGTTAAGGCTGTGTTAAAAAAAGCATCCGAAAAAGAAAAGGAAGGGGTTGAAGCAGGTCTGATGATGGATCTCCCAAAACAGGTGGCTAATGATATGGCAAATCTCTATATCAAAGCGAACAGTGGCGAGGCGGAAGTTGTGATGAAAGTAGTCGGCGACCGGCAGTTATATACGTTCCGGTACGATTGGGGTACCGACATGGGTGAAGAAAAAGCAGGGTATTATAATGTGGAAGTAGACGGATCGCAAAACCTGTTTTTTCCCGAAGAGTTACAAATAGGTTCCACCACATCCATTACCGGTCTGAATTACAGCGACGGAAAATACAATCATTTCAACACCCCAGACCCCAATGTGGTTATAGATGTTGATATATCCCTCGACCCTCCCACTTTTCCCATACCGAAAATATTCGGCGCTGTCGGAAGTGACAGAACATTTGATGAATTACACTGTCCGATGGGATTTACGGATAATCTGTCAAGTGGAGAGGCTAAAAGTTCGGTAGAATTAATGTCTAAATTTTTAAATGCGGCTATTTTATGTTTGGGATATGAGATCAATTTTTACTTTACGCCCTCTTCCGATGACAATGGCAACTCCCAAGAGTGGAATATTGCACTGGAAAATGTAACCGGGATTGGGGTGGATTTGGAAACGGGAAGCCTGACGGCGTCGTTCCCTTCCGCCATTTACACTTTCCCTGTTACGGTGGAAAATGGCGGCTTAACGTTTACTACGGGTAAAACCGTCAGGATGCTTGCGGGAGCAAGGTCGTATTACGATAAGGGAGTTATGAAACAACTGGTTGATAATTTTACGGATAGACAATTTTCCATCAGTTGGTCTAAATATCAATATTCGGAGGGATTGATTCTTGATATTATTTCACAGGACAAGAACTTTAACCTGCCGGTTCTGCTTAACAAACATTAAACACAATCAGAAATGAAAATGCAGAAGCAATCCATCGTTTTTTTTACCGTAGCGTTTTTATTCTGCGCAATTTTTACTTCCTGCAACCGTTCCGACGATCCGGCAGGCGAGGTGACAGCGGAGGACAGGAATGTCGGCGTTCCCGGCGGACTTTCATACGTTTATAACAGGGCAAATGATATCCGGTTATTTTGGAATTCCGTAGAAAATGTCAGTTTTTATCATATCATTATTAATGACAAATCCTATACGGCAACGAACACATACTGCACACTCACCGATAAATTGCTGTACGATACGGAATATACATGGGCGGTGCGTGCGGGAAGAAAATTAGCCGTTGATACGGTTTACGGCGAATGGGCGACTTCAACATTATCCCTGCCCGGTCCGCTTTCCATGAAATTCCAGGGCATTTGGAGCGCCGACAGCGTGAATGTAGACATCTATATGGGGGGCAATTCGCTTCCTGTCGATTCGTTTATACCCAACAAGCCTGATGTGAACCTTTTGAATATAGAAATTACGGAAAATGAAGATGACGAAAACAGCGTATTCCTTTCAATTGCAGGTTTAAAAGACTTTTTGCCCATAGAGGAGCAACATCTGAGCAGCATACCTATGGAAGCCGACAAAAATACGGGAATGATATACGGCGAAATAGCGATAAATCCGGAATTCAGCACGATAACGCAAACTTTCGATCCACCGATCCGTTTATCCGACTTGGGACTGGAAGCTGTGGTTACTATCCCTACGGTTACAGACGATATTGCGATAAATTCCTTTACCCTTGCCTTTACGCGGGCGGTTGTTTCCGGCAGACTGGAAAATGAGGAGTTGACGAAAGCGCAGTATGAAATCAGGGTTACATCCGTTATTTCCATAGATGCCGGCGATCCGCTTGTGAATCTGGTAAATCTGTATTTGCAGAATAATCCGGTATTTGTCATACTGGATGCCTGTTGTACTAAAGTGCCGGAAAGTAATTAAGTGACGAAAAATATAGCGGTTAACATAGATGTGGCCACAGGTGAAGCCGGATTTTGACTTAAAATTGAATTTAATTGAGTACTCTTGCACCCGGCTTCGGTAATTTTCATTTTCATTATAACCAATTCGTAATCAGTCATAATAAAACACAAATTTACAGGCAAAAATACCCGCATTAACCGTCTCTTTAAAAATTCCGCCGGCATCGAAAACATAGATTTTATCGGGTTTCATATCCGAAATGTAAACATCTTTGTTTTCGGGATCAACCCCAATTGCATAGGCCGTATTGATTTTCGTCTCGTCCGAGATAATTTCTCCCGGAACTTTCTGTTCGGTTTTTACATTGTAGCGTCCGTAAGTACAACTTGTCGTACCGTCGGAATTATATACCACATCGAAATAATACAAAATATCGTCTACAACCGTAAAATTTTCACCGGCGGAAATCCCTGTGATATCGGTAACTTCATCGGTTTTCGTATCAATCTTTTGCATACCGCTCGGAATATCTGCGTAATTTCCTTTGTAAGAGAGGTAAATGTCTCCGTAAGCATCTGCCGCCACACAATTCGGATTCCGGCCGACGGTTATCTTTTTTGTTTCCGTGAATGTGGCAATATCCACTACGGAAAGCGTATTATCGAAGTTCGGGAAATCCAGGCCGTTGGTATTTGCCACATACAGTTTGCCATTGGCGGCGGCAATGCCTTCGGGATTGGGGCCGACTGCAGTTGTCTTCTCTATCGCCAGAGTCGCCGTATCAATGCGTATTACATTTCCGTCATACGTAGAGGCATACACCTTTCCGCCGTATGAAGTCAAATAGCGCGGCCCGCGGGGATGTGCTTCATCGTCTTCTACAGGGATGATTTTCACCGATTCAGCCGTTTTCAAATCAATGACGTTAATAACACTTGAGCCGTGAACGGAAACATACAGTTTGCTTCCGTAAATAATCATGTCCTGTCCCGTATCGCCCAATTTGCCGTCCATAAGGTCGAAAGTTACCGTTCCGGTTTTGAAATCGTAATACGATATTCCCGAATTGTTTTCTCCCTGACGTCCCTGATTCAGGATAAATACGCCGGAAGACACAACAGGTTTTTCTTCCGAAACCGGATTGTTTTTTTCACAAGCCGCAAAAACAGTCAAAAAAAGAAATAAACCAATACCATTTTTCATTTTCAATATATTTTTAAGTGATTAATAAACAAATTTTATCCCCAAGCGGAACGAGCGCCCAGACATTGGATATGAACGAACTACCTCATACTGCCTGTCAAACACGTTCAAACATTCCGCCGTAAAAACAAAAAGACAGTCGTGCCTGCGAACCGTTTTCTGCAAGATCAAGCCCTGATCGGTGTAAGGCTTCATCCAATATTCCGGCCTGTCAATTCCCGTATAATTTCTTTTTCCACAATAAATAAATGTGTAATTAACATCCAGCCGGGGCATTTCCAGCAGCAGGTAGGCCGTTGCCGAATGTTGCGGTGTATACGCTAATTGCTGATTGTAGGCGGGACTGGTTTCACCGGTTTTGTCCAATACTTTTTGACAGGTGTAAGCGCCTGATAACCGGACGGAAAACTCTGGCTGAAATTGAAATTGCATTTTAAGATTTAAGTCAAATCCCCGTGTTTCCGTTCTCCCGAAATTCTGAACCGACCAGATAAACATGCTGCTGCGCGGCAAGGCAACCAACTTATTCTCAACGTTGATCCGGTAAATATCGCCCGAAAAGGAAACCGTGGAAATACGCCCGCCCGGCGAAGCGGCGAAAGTCAACCCCAAATTGTACTGGTCGGCATTCTCCGGTTGAAGATTCAGTGTCGGAACCGGCGAAAGGTACAAATCTCCCAAAGTCGGAAAACGGTACGTATTTTTGTAATAAGCCCGAAACCGCACCGGAATATTTTCCACCGGTTTTATCGACACGCCAAGGTACGGCGACCAGTGCAAACGGTTTACAAAAGCGCTGCCCGCCCTGTTTTCATCGTCGGTAAGATTATGTAATAAACTGCCGGTCAGTATAAAAACAGGGTGTTCGTATTTTCCGGTTAAAGCGCTCAAGTAAGTCATCCGGGTATGGAAAGCGCCGGAAAAACTGCTTTCAAAATTCCCGTAAATGCCGTCGTTTGCCCAGGAAACAGACAGCTGCTCCGAAATCCGGTAACGCACCGTCATGTTCAGGAAGTATTGCCGCTGATAATAAAGACAGGCTCGCTGTTTGTCCTTATATATAAGGTCGGAATAATCAATCGCGGAGAAGTTGAATTTGGCATTCGCCCGGAAATCTGCCGCCCGGCTCAAACGGTGCGAATAAGCGGCCTGCAGAAAAGCCGTTTCGTCTTTCACCCTTTCGCCCGAATAGTCACTGTAATAAATGGCAGGTCCCGGAATACCTCTGTCCGACCGGTAATAATACGCTTTGCCCGACAGTTGTCCGCCGTTTGAAAAATTTCCGAAGATATTCGATTCAAGTTTGTAAAGTTCCACATCCGAGTTCTTTCTCCTTTTCCGGATAGTGGAATCCGAAAAACCGTAAATTTGCGAAAACGGATAATTCCCGTTTGATTTTAAATATTCGCTTGAGAACCGGACGAAAAAAGTATTATTCAACATTCGTCCCACGTAAAAAGAAGGATTGACAAGCCCGAAAGAACCGGTTTTGAAAGTTGCTTTCAGTTCGGTTTTTTTCTCCGGATTTTTCCACCGGTTTTGAGTAATGATGTTCAGCACGCCGGCAAAACCGCGTTTGTAAGCCGGTTGAAGCAAATCGCCCGTTTCGCCGGTTTGTAAAACGAGGGTTAATACATTATCTAAAGAAAAGCGACCTAAATCAATTTGACCTGTTTGACAGTCAAAAACAGGGATTCCATCGTACAGTACGCCACTGTAATTTGCACTTAAACCGCGAATGGACACAGTTTTCAGACCGCCGATTCCACCGTAATCCCTGACCTGGACGCCGCTGAAAAATTTAACGGCGTCGGCCACCTGCAAAGCGCCGGTTTTACTCAAAACGCCGGACGGCAAGATTTGCAAAGGTGCATTGGCATTAAACGGAGACGGAACGGAAGCCTTCACTTCCACCCCGCTCAACAGATATGTTTTCGCCGTATCCGGCAATTCCTGAGCGGGAAGAACAGATGCAGACCATAAACCGGTCGTCAGGAAGGACAAATAATAAAAATATTTTTCTAACATAAATTCGGAAAACAGTAAACACTTTTCCTCCGTTTTTTCCGAATGGAAAAATCACCGCTAAAATTGAACGGCAAAGATATAATCTTTTTTTTGAATTGTCCGGAATATAGATACAAATCCGGTAGATTATCAGAACGCGAATTACGCAAATTACGTCCGGCGCTTTGTGTAATTCGTGTAATTTACGTTCAAACCTTTATGCGGGTGAGATTCATTTTTCCCGCCGGATTTTGACTTAAAATTGAAATTAATTGAGTACTTTTGCACCCGGCTTTGGTAATTTTCATTTTCATTATAACCAATTCGTAATCAGTCATAAAGATATGAAATATCGAGGGAGGAGCAATAAACAGGTATTGTTAGCTATATATGGATTTTACCAAAGAAAAAAAACGCAAACAGTTGAATTTCATCTATATAAATTCGACAAAAATATACTTAATCCGTAATGCTGAAAATTCTACTCGCAAATAAATTCTACTATCGTCGCGGCGGCGATTGTATCTACACTATCAATCTGGAGCAATTATTAAAACGGCAGGGACATGAAGTTGCCGTGTTTGCCATGCAATACCCCGAAAATTTGCCGTCGGAGTGGAGCAAATATTTTCTGGACGAAGTGAAATTTTCGTCCGGTTTGGGCATGATTAAGGCGTTTCTTCGCCCGTTTGGTACGCGGGAAGTACGAAAAAAGTTTAATGCTTTGTTAGACGATTTTCAACCGGACGTTGTTCACTTGAATAATATACACAGCCAGCTTTCACCGGTGATTGCCAAAATAGCTTATGAAAGAGGTATTAAGGTAGTTTGGACTTTACATGATTACAAATTGCTCTGTCCACGCTACGATTGTCGACGGAATGACAGGGAAATGTGCGAACGCTGTTTTACAGATAAACGGCAGGTTTTGAAAAATAAGTGCATGAAAAACTCACTGTTCGCCAGTGTGATTGCTTGTCTGGAAGCGCTGAAATGGAGCAAAGAAAAACTGGAGCGGTACGCCGGCGATTTCATTTGTCCCAGTCGATTTATACATGACAAAATGATACAGGGCGGTTTTCATCCGGACAA
Organism: Dysgonamonadaceae bacterium; assembly: GCA_031257875.1. Lineage (GTDB taxonomy): Bacteria > Bacteroidota > Bacteroidia > Bacteroidales > Azobacteroidaceae > Azobacteroides. The sequence continues at coordinate 2,913 of JAIRNV010000085.1, read as the reverse complement.
ACTTCATATCATTCACAATTTTATTGATGTGGATAAAACAAAAACAGACCGTTATGAAAAAGATGATTATTATTGCTATGTAGGACGCATTTCGATGGAAAAAGGAGTAGAAACATTAATTCGTGCGGCTTCCGAACTGCCTTATAATCTCAAAATAATCGGCGACGGTGATTTGGCGGATTCGTTAAGCAAGCGTTATCCCTGCAAACACATTGAATTTTTAGGCTATAAACCATGGCCGGAAATAAAAGAAATCACAGGCAAAGCCCGTTTCACGGCTGTTCCGTCCGAATGGTACGAAAATAACCCTTTAAGCATCGTTGAATCTCAATGCCTGGGAACTCCGGTTTTAGGCGCCAATATCGGAGGTATTCCCGAATTGATAGAAGAAGGCATCAACGGTTTTTTATTTGAATCGGGAAATAGCGGGGACTTAAAAAATGCCATCGAAAAAATGTATCAAACCGGGTTTGATTCTGCCGTTATCCGGCAGAAAGCGCAAGCCCGTTATTCGGCAACGCATTATTACGACCGGTTAATTCCTATTTACCATATACCCTGAAAAAACTCATCAATAACGTCATTCACTAAAGACTAAAATATTGTTCGGATATTGACGTTATAGTTAAAATAACGTAAACCAAATGACAGAAAATAAATTTTTCATACCTGCTCCTACAGATATGTGTATTATCGTAACCTATCGGTGTCCAATGCGTTGCAGCATGTGTAACATTTGGAATTATCCGACCGGCAAAGCGCAGGAAATTACACCGGAAGAGATTAAGCGGCTTCCGAATGTCAAATTTATCAATATTACCGGCGGTGAGCCTTTTGTACGGGAAGATTTAAACGAAATCGTCAAAATATGTTTTACCAAAGCGCCACGAGTAGTCATTTCCACTTCCGGTTGGTACGAAGAACGAATCATCGAATTAGCAGAAAAATTCCCCCGAATAGGGATACGGATCAGTATGGAAGGACTCTCGGAAAAGAACGATGAACTGCGCGGAAAGAAAGGCGGCTTCGATAAAGGATTGCGTACTCTGCTGACTTTGAAAGACATGAAAATCAAAGATATTGGCTTTGGCTGTACTGTTTCCAACAACAATTCGGCCGATATGCTGGCTCTCTATCGGTTGTCTAATGCGTTGGGAATGGAATTTGCCACAGCTGCTTTCCACAATTCATATTATTTCCATAAATATGACAACCGGATTACCAACAAAGACGAGGTTTGCGGCAATTTTGAAAAATTAGTGAATTTACAATTAAAAGAACATCATCCCAAATCCTGGTTCCGAGCCTACTTCAATATGGGTTTAATCAATTATATTGAGGGAAATAAGCGCCTGTTGCCCTGTGAAGCGGGATTAGTCAATTTCTTTGTCGACCCCTGCGGTGATATTTATCCCTGCAACGGCCTGGAAGAAACATATTGGATGGAAAAAATGGGAAATATACGCGAAACGCCTGATTTCCAAAATATCTGGCATAGCGAACAAGCCCGCAAGGTTCGTGAAATGGTACACAAATGTCCTAAAAACTGCTGGATGGTCGGAACCGCATCGCCGGTAATGAAAAAATATATCCGAAATCCTTTGCTGTGGGCGCTAAAAAATAAAATACGCAGTTTAAGCGGTAAACCACCTATCTTAAATAAATGAAGATTGTAGTTACAGGTACACGAGGCATCCCCAACATTCCAGGCGGTGTGGAAACGCATTGCGAGGAACTTTTCCCCCGAATAGCGGAAAAAGGTTATGATATTACCATTATTCGAAGAACAAATTACATTCAAGACCGGCTTTCAATTTATAAGGGCGTCCGGCTGCTGGATTTGAAGGCTCCGAAAAAAAGAAATCTGGAAGCAATCGTCCACACATTTAAAGCAGTTTGGGTTGCCAGGTTTAAACTTCACGCCGACCTTGTCCATATCCATGCGATAGGGCCGGCGCTTGTAATCCCGTTCGCCCGCTTACTGGGGCTTAAAGTCGTGTTTACTCATCACGGCCCCGATTACGAAAGAGATAAATGGGGAAAATTTGCGAAGGCTGCGTTGCGATTCGGAGAAAAGACAGGCGTTAAATATGCAAATAAAGTGATTGTCATATCAAATGCTATCGGCAATTTGCTTCAGCGCAAATATAAAAGATACGATGTAAATTTAATCCACAACGGCGTTCCGGCTCCGGTATTTTTTACCGATTCCGATTATTTAAAATCCTTAAATATTGAGCCGGATAAATATATCTTTGCTATGGGACGATTTGTTCCCGAAAAAAATTTTCACCAGTTAATCCATGCTTTTGCATCCTTGAAAGACAAAAAAGATTACCGGCTGGTATTGGCCGGAGATGCTGACTTTGAAGATATTTATTCGATGGAATTGAAAAAACTTGCCAGGGAAAATGGCGTGGTTCTTACCGGATTCATTAAAGGCCCTAAATTGCAAACATTATTAACTCATGCTAAAATATTTGTCCTTCCTTCTTCTCATGAAGGGCTTCCCATCTCTCTCCTGGAAGCCATGAGCTACCGCCTGCCGGTAATCGTCAGCGACATCCCCGCCAACAGAGAAATCGGATTGAACGGGGATGCTTATTTCCAAACCGGTAACGAAACGGAGCTGGCCGGAAAATTAGAAAATTTAATAACCGAAACACCTGAAAAAATACAGTACAATATGGAAAAATACCGGTGGGAAGTAATCGCCGAACAAACTGCCGCCGTCTATGAAAAACTTTTATTCTTTGGGAAGAAATAAAAAATTAAGAATACGATAATAAACTGTCACTACTGTCCGGTAAAAAATAAAGAGCGGGGAAACTCAAAATTCCCCGCTCTTTATTTTTTACCGACAGTAGTGATCATTAATCATTAATCACTAATCACTAATCACTGATATTAAAA
>JAIRNV010000046.1 GCA_031257875.1 Dysgonamonadaceae bacterium | reverse complement strand
GTATCTGTTTTGACTGGCGCCTTTCTAATTTTGTCTCTATTTTGTCTTTCATTATAAATAATTTAAAGGCGCAAAATTAATTGTTTTTTGGAAAATGGAAACTGGACTTTGAACACCCTACCTTTCGGGACAGACTTAAGCAAGGTTAGCGGTAGGGTTGAAGTGGATCTTTCTCCCATTGGCGAACCTGCGAGGACGTATGAAGCTATCGTTACGAGAGGCGAGGTGGATGATATTACCGCCCTGAGAAGGATTTGGATAACGGATTCGGTAGGCGGGAACAAACAACCGATAACTATTTTCGATGAAAAGGCAGGCGATGGAGATGGCGGTAAGCTGGCCGCAGGCAACTGGACCGTCTCTTTTAAAGACCACAGCGATGCCAAGTCCAAGGCGGATACGCTTTATTTTGAGAAATTCGACGCGAAGAGTATTGTTCATGTTATTAGGAATGACAGAGATACGCTTGATACGAATGGCTGTGTTAGTAGCGCTAACCAGGGCACAGCGCTACGTATAAGCCTGTTGGCAGCGAAACTTATAAGGTGAAAATTGAAGCCGGTAATAAATATACTATCGCAGTAACCGCCAGGGATAGCACAACCAAGGGTTACTATTATGTTACCCTGCTTGATGATACCGTGAAAAACCTGTTCACCGATTCCCTCAACAAACTCAAGTACAAGTTAAAGGATCTTTACCTGTATGAAAAGGTTGGGGACAAGACCGTTCGTTATGACCTACGTGCGGATACTTCAGGGAAAGTCGGTTTTCATGTGGATACTCTGAGGTATAAGGGGACCGCTCCCCTGTCGGCTAAGGTCGGCTATGAGCCGTGGGATGCTCAGTCGTTTAATGAAAAGAAAGAAGTAATACTATTGAATTACACAAAGGAATCCGGTGAAAGGTTCATTGAGGTTCGTGTTGATACGGTCAACGGCAACGGCAAAGGAGAGGGACTCGGGGATACAACCTACGTGATACAGATATTCAATAATGATAATTACCTGAAAGATTTACATTTAAGTTATGACAGGGACGGCGAGAATCCCCTTGAATTGACTTCCGGGTTAAGCGACAAGGTTACGGAGTACACGTCTGTGAAAGTGGACTGGAATATCAGATCCTTTTCTGTATGGGCTACTACCCGTGACGAAAAAGCTAAGGTTAACGGTTTTGATACTTTAAAAGGGAAGTTTCATAAGCAATTCTATTTTAAGAAAGAACCTGGTGTGCCGGAGATTTTCGAGGTTCCGGTATGGGCTGAAGATTCTACTTTAATAAGAAACTATAAGGTAACTGTACGCAGAAAATGGAATCCTAACCTGGACTCCGTTATTTTCTCCTGGTCAGGTAATGTTATAAAGTGTTTTAGTGCGAGTGATCTTGCAAAGTCTGATGTGTTCAATGTCTCAGTTCCAATGGACGTTGAAGTTGAGGATATTAAACTGGTGAGTGATGAAAAGAGCCGTGATTACTACAATGTGTCGAAAATCCTTAAAATCGTTGATGGCAAGTATTCTTACATAATTAAGGTATCGTCCGTGGATCGCGAGGACAGCAAGGTTGATAAGACACACATGTTTAATCTATCCCATCCGAGCATGGACGCTTTCCTGTCGTCCCTTTTAATAACGACCGGCGGTGAGCTTTCGCCTGCTTTTGATCCCAATATTATCGAATATTCGGTTCGTGTTCCCCATGAGCAGAATTCTATTAATTTTGTTGCGGTAACGCGAGATGAACTGGCTACGGTCAGGGGCGCCCGTGAACATAGCCTGGAGGTAGGCGTTCAGATACTTCCGATTATTGTAACCGCCGAGTACGGTAATACGAAAACTTACACTGTAACGGTAACTAGGGAATCTGCTACAGGTATCCTGCTGCCGGGCGTTTCGGACAAACAGGTATATGTTAGCGGTCAGTCTCTGCATGTAAGTATGCCGGTAGCCGAACGGGTCAGTGTTTATTCCGCCGGCGGAAATCTGCTTTACAGTCTGGACAAGCCGGCAGGAAAGGCGTCCGTTTCGGGTCTCCCGAAAGGTATCCTTATCGTGAAAGGCAGCTCCAGCTGGGTGGAAAAAGCGGTGGTACGCTGATTTCCTTTGGCATGTGATTTTTTGGAACTGTCTGTAAAGACATGTTTTTGTTAATAAAAATAAATTGAGGGAAACGCCGCTACTTGTGTAGCGGCGTTTTTCGTTTTCCTTGTAATTTTTTTTTGCGTTGTTAAATTTGTATATATTTTGAACAAAAATATAGGCGTAAATATCTAATATTCAATGTTTTATTTTGAATGTTTCTATGCCAAATTAACAGTGCCGAATTTTTAATCTGCTTTCCATGGCAGTTTTTTTTATTTTAAACAGTCTCGCAACAGTTTTGTACCTGAAAACGGAAATTTTGTATCCCCCAAGCGGTGGTTTTGTACATTATTCCGTTTTTTTGTGCTGTTTTTCAGGAAATTCGTTTTATCTTTGCAGAGAATTAGTAAAAAGGTCTTACAGTTGTATAACGTGTTTTGCTGTTTTCCATGGCCGCAGGTGTTTTACACATATTGACCGGACTGTTGATTCATAATGAGTTAATTAAATGTTTTAATAATTAAAAATTTTAAGAAAATGAAAAGAAAAAAGAACTTTTTAGTATTGTTTGTGTGGGCGGCATCCCTCTTGGGGCTGTTCGCCGTTCAGGTGACGCATGCTGCCGACGCGAAGGGATTTTACATTCCTGCTGAACTTGCCGTGTATGAAACTATTACTGGGTCGGCTGATTCGATTAACGCACAGGGAAAGGGTATGACTGCACTTCTTTCCTCCAAGACGTTTGATGAAAACCAGACGCACTATGACCTTACTTCGGCCTACAAGTCCCGGTTACTTTTGCTGTGTTTTAACTGGAAGATAGCAGATGGAACTAAAAATGTAGATTCTACTCGTGCATCCGTAAAGGTATATTTTAATAATGCGGAAGTGCCGAAATATAGCGGCACAACCAGCTTCGCCTCGTACTTTACTGACGTTTATGTGATTCCTTTCGGGGCGGAATTAGACGTTGTTTCCGGTAAGGTTGAAGTGGATCTTTCTTTTATTGGAGAGGATAAGAAAACGTACTCAGCTACCGTTACGAGGGGCGAAGTGGACAATATTACCGCCCTGAGAGGAATTTGGGTAACGGATTCTGTAAACGCTAGCAAAACGGATACTATTTTCTCTGAAAAGGCGGGAGAGGACGGTAAGTTGGTGGCTGAGGATAACTGGAACATCTCTTTTAAAAAGTACAGCAAGGTCGAGGGCAGAGCCAAGGCGGATACGCTTTATTTTCAAAAATTTGACCAGAAGAGTACGGTTCATGTAATTAAGAATGACAAGGATACGCTTAATAACCCAGGTCCTACGCATGTCGATGCCGAAATTTATAAGGTAAAAATTGAAGCAGGTAATAAATATACAATTGCAGTAACCGCCAGGGATAGCATAACTAAGGATTTCTATTATGTTACCTTGCTTGATGACACGGTAAAGTCCAAGCCAAACACAGATACCCTTAATTACATGTTAAAGGATCTTTACCTGTATGAAGTGAAAGGTCAAGACACTATCCGTTATAACCTCACTCAGGAGATTTCAAGGAAAGTTGGTTTTAATCACGATACTTTGAAATATAAAGTAACTGCCCCCTGGGATCATGATCTCGCAGCTGGCTATGAGGCATGGACAGATTCATTCAAAATGTACAACAAGGAAGTATTGTTATTGAAGTATAAAAAAGAATTATCCGGCGAGAAGTTCATTGATATTCGTGTTACTGTTCCTTCTGATTCAGGCCGTTTGAAAGGTAGAAAGGGAGGCCAAGATACAACCTACACGATAAAGGTATTCAGCAACGATAATTTCCTGAGTGATTTACATCTAACTTATGATATGGAAGGCAAACAGCCACTTGCATTGACTTCAGATTTTAACGAAAATGCTACGGAATACAGGTCTGTGGATGTAGAGTGGAATACCGAATCCGTTTTTGTGTGGGCTACTCCCCGTGATGCAAAAGCTAAGGTTGACAGTTTAAAACCTTTAGAAGATAGCGATGTGCATTGGAAGGAATTGGTCTTTACGAAAGAATCCGGGGCAGAGCAAACTTTCTTGATTCCGGTACGGGCAGAAGACACTACTTTAACAAAAACCTATAAGGTAATTGTACGCAGGAAATGGGATCCGAATCTAAAATCCGTTACTTTAACGGCTGGTAGTAAGCAAATCCGGGCGTTTTCAGGATTTTTTCTTGAAAAGGAACATACGTTTGATGTTAAAGTTCCGACGGATGTGGACTTTGAGGATATTGAAGCGACTTTTGCACCTAAGTCGACGGATTATTACCGTGTGACGAAAACCCTGAAAAGTGTTGGCGACCAGTATTCTTACGTAATTAAGGTAGCGTCCGTAGACCGCAAGGAAGAAACCAGGGTTGACAAGACCTACACGTTTAATCTGTTCCACAAGAGCAATGATGCTCGCCTGTCGAACCTTTCCGTGACACCCGGCGGCACGCTTTCGCCCGAATTTACTCCTGAGCATTTAGAATATTCGGTTCTTGTTCCCCATGCGCAGGATCATATTTATTTTGTTGCGAAAACGACTGATGATATGGCGTCGGCTGATGTAGGCGGTAAACGTAACCTGGAGGTTGGCGAGCAGACCTTTCAGATTGTTGTAACCGCCGAAAACGGTGAAAAGACGGAAACTTACACGGTAACGGTAACCAGGGAATCCGCCACGGGTATCCTGCAGTCGGGCGTTTCGTCAGTGTATGTTAGCGGTCAGTCTCTGCATGTAAGTACGTCTGTAGCCGAACGGGTCAGTGTTTATTCCGCAGGCGGACAGCTGCTTTACACTCTGGATAAGCTGGCAGGAAAGGCGTCCGTTTCGGGTCTCCCGAAAGGTATCCTTATCGTGAAAGGCAGTTCAGGATGGGTGGAAAAAGCGGTGGTACGCTGATTCCCTTTGGAGTGTGATTTTTTTTGGAACTGTCTGTAAAGACATGTTTTTGTTAATAAAAATAAATTGAGGAAAACGCCGCTACGTGAGTCGCGGCGTTTTTCGTTTTCTCTTAAATTATTTTGGTTTTTATGAGGCGTAAATAAAAAAGATGTCTTACCTTTGCGAGTTTCAAAAAGATATTAATTTAGTAATTTTATAACCGGCAATATGGCAGAATTAAAACACCCCATTCAGGAAGCGGAACGCTATCTGGAAAATGCAAGGCAAATATTGTCGGAAAAAGCCGGGAAAGACGGTAATTATTATCAGGACGGTAAATACGTCCGTATGGCGGGAAATACAGCCTGGAACGGCGTACTGATTGCACTGGACGGAGTGCTTGACGTCCGTAAAAATCTTAAAAGCCGGCAAAGACCGGATATCAAAGACTATCAGGCTGCAATGTCACAAAAAGACAGTAAAATGACCAGACCTTTACATGTTGCTTATGAGACTCTGCATTTGGTTTTAGGTTATGATGGAAATCTGCGGTATAAAATAGTACAGGATGGTCTGGAGCAGGCAAAATTCATGATAGACTGGGCGAAAAAAAACTATCAGGATAAAAATAATTAATTAACGTGATTTAATGTTTAGGATTATATATTATGAAGAAAACTCCTTTTAATGCAATTCATCGCGCACTGGGCGCCAAGATGCATGAATTTGCCGGTTACGACATGCCTGTTGAATATTCGGGCATCATTGACGAACACAATACCGTAGTAAACAATGCCGGTGTTTTTGACGTATCCCACATGGGCGAATTTTGGGTGAAAGGCCCGAATGCTCATGCGCTGGTTCAGCAAATCACATCCAACGATATTTCCACTATCCCGGTCGGAAAAGCTCAATATACCTGTTTCCCCAACGAAACAGGCGGAATTATCGACGATTTACTGGTATATCATTACAAACCGGAAAAATACATGCTGGTTGTCAATGCTTCAAACATTGAGAAAGACTGGAATTGGTGCGTGAAAAACAATACGGCAGGCGCGGAACTGGAAAACGCATCCGACCGCATCGCCCAATTGGCGGTTCAAGGCCCTTTAGCATTGAAAACTCTCCAAAAACTGACGGATATTGATTTGACAACAATCCCTTACTATTCATTTGTGACAGGAAAATTGGCCGGTATTGAGAATGTAATTGTCTCAAACACAGGATATACAGGTTGCGGTGGTTTTGAATTGTACTTTTATCCCGAATACGCTGTAAATATTTGGGATGCTATTTTTAAAGCAGGCGCGGAATTTGGTATCAAACCGATTGGCCTGGGCGCCCGCGACACGTTGCGCTTGGAAGCCGGTTTCCCGCTCTACGGCAATGAATTGAATGATACTACTTCACCTTTGGAAGCCGGTTTGGGCTGGATTACCAAATTCACCGAAGGCAATTATTTTATTTCCCGTCCGGTATTGGAAGTTCAAAAAAAACAAGGGTTAACCCGCAAATTGATTGGCTTTGAGATGGTTGAAAAAGGTATTGCCCGTCATGGATACGAAATTGTCAATGCAGCCGGTGAAATTATCGGGAATGTTACCTCGGGGTCTATTTCGCCCGCTACCAAAAAAGCCATCGGAATGGGCTATGTCAAAACGGAATATGCGGCTTTATCAACAAACATTTTCATTCGTATCCGTAATAAGGATATTGAAGCTGTTGTGGTCAAACCGCCTTTCCGGAGTTGAATGTTTTATTATGCTTGAAAAACTTGAAATCTGCACCGATTCCGTAGAAAATGCATTGACTGCACAATTAGCCGGCGCACAGCGAATCGAATTTTGCATAAACCTTCCGGAAGGCGGCACCACTCCATCTTATGCTCAAATAAAGATTGCACGGAAATATCTGAATATCGAACTGTATTCATTGATTCGTCCCCGCGGAGGCGATTTTTTCTATTCCGATTTGGAGTTTGAAATTATGAAATCGGATATTCGTTTTTGCGGAGAAACAGGTTGTGACGGCGTAGTTATCGGTATGCTGAATCCCGACGGAACGGTTGACCGGATAAGAAACGGGGAATTGGTAGAAATGGCGCGCCGATACGGGATGGGCGTCACTTTCCACCGGGCTTTCGACCGCAGCAACGATTTGTTTCAAGCGATGGAAGATATTATTGACCTTGGATGTGAACGAATTTTAACTTCAGGCGGTTGTGATACGGCGATTGAAGGCGCAGAAATTATTCGCAGGCTGATTGAAAAAGCGGCAGGGCGTATCGTCATCATGCCGGGTTCTGGAATAACTCCGGAAAATGCGCCGGAATTGATTCGCCGCACCGGATTGAAAGAACTTCACGGTACTTTCCGCAGCCGGAAAACAGGCGGTATGCAATACCGAAACACAAAACTCAGTTATCAGGAAGAAGAATATGAATTGTCGGCAACAGACCCGAAGAAAATCAAAGCCGTTTTGGAATTATCAACCGGTTTTGGGTGCATTTAATATTTTGGTAGTGATTTAAAAAGTATGCTATAATGATTATAGCATACTTTTTAAATCACTACCAAAATTTTTTTTAACGGTATTCTTCCCAAAGCCCGGATTCGATTTTTGCCCGGCTTTCATCAATCAACTCTTTGATTTTCAATGCTGCTTCCCGAACATTTTCTACCTGTATCGAATCGGTTTTGATAGGGTCGTGGATAATCAGTTCCATTTTGTGGGGATGGATAAGGCAGGTATGTATCGGTAAAATATTGAAAGAACCGTTGATTGTAACCGGAACAACGGGTAATTTTAAATCCAAAGCCATTTGGTATGCGCCTTTTTTAAACTTGCCCATTTTTCCGGTGCAGGTTCTGGAGCCTTCCGGGAAAATAGCGATAGATGCACCGTTTTTCAGTTTGGATTCTGCGATTTGAATGGTTTTTGCGGCAGCCTGAGCCGAAGAATTATCCACGAAAATAAAGCCGGCGCGTTCACAGGCATATCCGACCAGGGGAATTTTCCGCAGGCTTTGCTTCATTACCCATTTGATGACTTGTCCGATGTATCCGAAAATGAGGAAAATATCGTAAGAACCCTGGTGATTGGATACAAAAATATAAGACTGCTTTCTGTTCAATTTTTCTTTCCCGATTACTTTTACCGGACATAATGAAATGATACATACCAATTTAGACCAGATTGCACCCGGATAATGACTAAAAATACGTTCCTCGCCGCATATACATCCGATGATAGTGATTAATGCCGTAAGTATGGTTATTGTGAGAAATATTGGCAGCCAAATTAAAAATTGGTAAAAGAAAAGAATAATGCGTTTCATTCCGTTGTATTTTTTGCAAAAATATTATATATCCGGAAATAAAGCAATAGGTCAGGGTAATTTTTTGGGAAAGGTAAGTTCAAACAGTAAATGCAGCAATACCACAAATACTATAAACAGGGTATTGTGAAATCTATCGAACTGCAGGGCACAGTCGCCAATAAACTGCCGTCCGCACGCTTTACAAAAATAATTCTGCTTACCGTATGATTTCCTGCCGTTTTTCTTTACCTTTGTGCTTTGGCAATCGGGGCAATGAAGTGTGATTTTTATTTGCATTCAACTAAAATACATACTTATTCCCTGATTGCCGAATTTTTATAATAGCATACTTTTTACATCACCACCAAAAAACAATGCACAAAATAAAACCGCGTGAAGTATAATTGAACTTACCCAATGATAGCAATCATATGCTTATTCATTCTTCTTGCAGGCAATGTTGATGCTCAGGTTGTCATTAACGGCACAGTTGTTAACAGCAAAGGGGCGTTATTGCCTGACGTAAATATCATCCCGGAGGGTTCAATGCAAACTGTAACTCAAAAGGACGGCTCCTTTGAAATTACCTGTCCGGCAGATTCTGTTTCAATAGATGTTACTTTTTCCCGTATCGGGTATGACACGAAAAGTATAAAATTATATAAAGGCGAAACGGATGTTCAAATACTGCTGACGGACAACACGGTAAATATGGATGAGGTTGTTGTCGTTGCGCCTAAATACAGCAGATTCAGTAACTATGCGGCACAAATGATTAA
>JAIRNV010000141.1 GCA_031257875.1 Dysgonamonadaceae bacterium | reverse complement strand
AATATAAGCATTTTACAGAACTTTGACAAATTTATCTCTTACTATATTCATCCACTATTTATCTCTCTATTGGGTTGGTATCCTGATGGTTGCACGTTTTCGGACAGATACTAATTACTATAGCATACTTTTTAAATCACGACCTATCGATTATCTTTCCGAATCGGAAGCGGTTACAGTCATTCTTTTCCGTTACATCCGAAAAGTGTTGACTTCGGAATTGAGTATTGAAATGAATTTTGACGACCCGGATGTACTTGAATTGTCGAAGATTTATAAAAAAGTCACACGGGAAGAAGAACGGATGCGGCAATTTGTCCGCTTTCAGAAAACTGTAGACGGGATTTTCTTTGCGGTGATGAATCCGGTATATCCGGAAATACCTGACGGAGAAAAATTAATGCCGATGCATTTGTCTGTCATTCCCAGACAGTGCGAGGCTCAGCCCCGCACAAACCGGGGGGAATGACAAACCTTACAAACTGTCCCCGAAATCCTCCTTAAACTTGGCAATCAATTTCTGCGGCCAGTCCGAAACCGGTTCCAGGCGTCCCATGAAGAAGCGAAGCACCGGCGGCTCATACACAAACTTTAATCCGCCGATAAGTTCTCTGTTTTCATTGAGCCAGACAAGGCGGTCAATCACATACTTGATTTGCGAAAGCGTGAATACGCGGCGGGGAACAGCCAGACGGAGCAGTTCCATATCGGCATAAGTTTCGTTGCCGTATTCATCGCGCTGATTCGACAGCGAACCGCGTTCCATCCCGCGCACGCCCGATATCAGGAAAAATGCCGCAGCAAAAGCGCCCGCTATATATTCCCTTTTATCAAGATGTTTGCAAATATCCCTTGCATTGACATGAGCACCAAGTACACCCGGAGGCGTTATCATCGGTACGCCCTGTTCGGTGGCGGAATTAACCAAATATCTGATAAAATCGGGACTTTGACTGATCATGGTTTCATCGAGCGTTTCGTACAAACCGACGGCAATGGCTTCGATTTCGCGCACAGACATACCGCCGTAAGTCAGGAAGCCTTCAAAAAGCGGTATCAGCGGTTCCATTTCGCGATAAATCTTATCGTTATTGGTACAAATACCCCCGCCCCGTGAAGAACTGAGTTTGCGGGCGGAAAAATACACAATATCAGCCATTCCGGTCATGATTTGTATAATTTCGCCCATCGAATATTCGGCAAATTCAGGCTCGCGCTGTTTTACCAGATACGCATTTTCGCCGAGCAGACTTGCATCAAGCACGAGGCGAATACCATATTTGTCGGCAATGGCTTTCACATCACGCAAATTCTGTATCGAAAACGGCTGCCCGCCAATCAGGTTGGTAGATGCTTCCATACGTATAAACGGAATATTGGAAGCGTCTTCCTTGATAATGATTCCTTCCAGTTTTTCGATATTCATATTTCCCTTGAACGGGTGTGAAGATGTGGTTTTGTAGGCTTCGTCGTAAAGCAACTCCACAATCCGCCCGCCATACTGGGTAATGTGCGCCAGGGTGGTTGTAAAGTGATAGTTCATCGGAATAAGGCTACCCTTTTTGATGTAAGCGCAAGCGATGATATTTTCGGCGGCGCGCCCCTGATGCACGGGCAACAGGTATTTTTGACCCAACACGTCTTCCACCGCTTTTTGCATACGTATAAAACTTTGCGAACCGGCGTATGCATCGTCGGCCTGCATCATGGCCGCAAGCTGATTGTCGCTCATGGCATTGACACCGCTGTCGGTAATCATATCCAGAAAAATATCGGTAGTTTTTAAGCCAAAAGTATTGAACCCGCCTTCATAAAGGGCTTCCAGGCGTCGTTCGATGGGGACTAAATGCAGTTTTTGTACGATACGTACTTTGTGGAGTTCCAACGGAATGTCTTCTCCATTGTAAAATTTAATTTTTACAGGATTTTCCTTGTTCATAGATTCAAATTGACAATTATATAATTAAATACGCTGATTTACTTAGATATTGGCCGTAACCGAAGTTACTTTGTGGCTGCTTTCACCTAATATAATCAGCGCTTTATCCAAAATTGTCGAATCGTCTAAAATAACGATGCCGCCGTCGGGTCCCGGTTCGATATGAATACCGGCTTTATTTTCCGTACTGTGGTTTACGTTACCGAAATAATTTCTCACTGTTTCTACCGATAAACCCAGTTCGGCAGCAATTTGGCGAATGCTGCCCTCGGGCAGGCTGTCTTTGATTCGACGAAGTTCATTGAAGGTTATTGTCTTCATGTATATAATAAATTAGTGTTAAAAAGAGCCGCTAAAGTACTGAAAAAATAAATAGGGTACAACTATTTTTCATAAATAAATCGGTATAAAAATAATTATTCCTGAAACAAAAATTTAACGATTTGATTACTAAACAGTAACAAAAATGTTAAATGTGCGCCGAATATTCCGCAAAGAAAACTGGATTCACATGGGGAAAAACAGGATTTTGTGTCGTTTTTTTCAACTTTCAACCACGTGCAGCGGACGAACCGATACAGCAGGTAAACCGAATATCCTGCCAGAGAGCCGACAAGTGCGCCGGCCACAACGTCCGAAATAAAATGTACGCCGAGGTAGACCCGCGAATAAGCAGTCAGCAGTGCAAAAAGGAAAATCGTAACTATGTATACCCGGTTTCGGAAAACCGATAAAGTAAAAACCGCAAATCCGAAAGCATTGGAAGCGTGGCTTGATATAAAACCGTATAATCCGCTCCTGTAACCCATCACTGTTTTTACTTGACACTCAAAATCAGGATGATGCGTAGGCCGGAAGCGGTGAAAAAACGGTTTGAAAAAACCCGAAGCGATTTGGTCGCAAAGCAAAACGACCAAACCGATTGCCAAAAGAATACAGACAATTTCTTTCAGGTTTTTTTTATAACAGAAAATGAACAAAAAACACAAATAAAAAAGGAGCCATGTCCATTTATAAGAATACAGATAGAAAAAGTTATCCCAAAATGCCGATTCGCTTCCATTCAACTGGAAGAAAAGCGTTTTTTCAAACTGGAGTTCATTTTCAAGCATAAGACTTTTTGTTTGGTTTTTCTCGCAGAGCCGCTGACGAAACAACTTTGATTAAAGTTGTTTTCTCTTCCAGCTCTTTCTTCAACTTTTTGATTTCCTCTTCCTGATTGAGTATGGTCGTGAGCAAAGCGTTTAATTCCTCGTTTTCGATTGTAGCGGGAAACTGGCTCTGTACACGGTTGATGAAATCGCTCAGGACATTCATATAATTATTGAAAGCGTCGTAAGCGTTTTCGTAGGGACTGTATACGCTTGGACCGGGGAAGAGTTTGGTACTCATAAAGTTGAAGTGGTCGCTGGCTTGCAGGTAATCCCAGTCTTGCAGGATGCGCCGGTCTCTTGTCAGACGGACGCGCTCCCCGATTCCGTAGAGTTTGGAAATGGCTTCGCGTTGCAACACATTTCCCGTCCATGGATTGACGTCTTTTTCTTCACCCGTCCACGAGCAGGGATAGGGGACTGCCAGTTCGCCAACCGGTTTCAGCACACTGGTCGCTTCCGAGGGTGTGGAAAATCCGATTCCTTTGGCCAAAGCAAAGCGCGGAATGGCTTTGAAAAATTCAAAAATGCCGGTTTCTGCAGGCTGCAAACTGCCGAGTACTTCGTAATTCAATCCGATATTGAACAGTTGTTCCGATTCGGGCGTAGAGGCTATCCAATGAATTAATTTATCCGCAACCAGCGGATATTCGTTCCATGCGTAATTTGAAAAACGGAACGAAATATCGTCGCTGTATTTCATGTTGCGCACCAGTAGCCGCAATTTGGGACAGGCTGCGGAAGCGTACAGATAATTCGGGCTTTTCCATCCCAAAACATGTTTTGCGCCTTCGGCCATCGCCGTTTTATAGCCCATCGCATAGACCAGTTCGGCGATTTCATCGGAATAAATCAATTCGGTATTGCGGAAAACCTGCGGCGTTTGCCCAAACAGGAGTTGTATTTTTTCGGAATGTTTACGTACCTGATTCCGAAATTCTTCCGGGTCTTCCAGTGATGCGACAGAATGATTGTACGTTTCGGCCAGAAACTCGACACAGCCGGTTTTTGCCAGTTCCTTGAACCCGTCAATCGCTTCGGGAACGTATATTTCCAGCTGTTCCAAAGCAATTCCCGAAATGGAAAACGCTATTTTGAATTTTCCCTGATATTCCCTGATTAAATCCAGCAACACAGCGTTGGCGGGAAGATACGAACGGCCGGCGATTCCACGGATAATATCCTCGTTGGAAAAATCGTCATAATAATAATGATCGCTCCCGATGTCGAAAAAGCGGTAACGTTTCAACCTGAACGGCTGGTGGACTTGGAAATGGAAGCAAACGGTTTTCATGGGTAAGACTTTTTTCGTTAAGGCGCAAATGTACGTGAAATTTTTCAATTACATACAAATGTGGCGGTTATTTTTGGCGGTTTTTCTGTCATTCCCGCCTTCACGGGAATGACAGGTCTCGCAACCGCGCTGCGACAATCCGGAATACACCCCGACAGATCAGCGATTCAGGGAGAAAAAAAGATAAATACGCCTATTGGATCAATACTGTCCGGTAGCAGTTGACGGAACGGGCATTGTCGGTTTCAACTGTCCGCATTGCGGGCATTGCCTGCAAACAGTCGGATAACAACGGCTTTTTTCGCTTACAAACGGCGGCTTTTAAAGATACGCTTAGTAATGCGAAATAAACAAGATATTGCAGTTTTAAACTTTTCCTCCGTGAAATCCACTCCGTGAAACTCCGTGTTGTAACAGTTCGCAAGCTAAAGCATACGGTTAATAAAGTGTCGTCCCTGCGGGACTTGGCAGAGATGGAGCCGCACTCTGACCGCAGGTTAAAACCTGCGGTTAATAAAGTGCTGTCCCTGCGGGACAAGCCCTGCAATACGTAAAGTTGTGCAACCCCAAGTCCCGCAGTAATACTCCCAATTCAGGGTCGAATGCATGTGAAATACTGCAATACGTAAAGTTGTGCAAACCCAAGTCCCGCAGGGACGATACTTTATTAACCGTATGCTTTAGCTTACGGACTGAACGGTTGCCTGCCCGCCAAGTCCCGCAGGGACGACACTTTATTAACTGTTATATTTTGTTTATTTCGCATTACTAAATAGAAGACATCGATGGATTTTTATTTTAATTCCCGGTAAGTTCAAACAGTAAATGCAACTTTTTACCAATAAATAATTGAAAATAAATACTTATTATGTTTTAAGGTTGAAATAAGGTTTATACCGGGCCAATCAAAAATATAAAAAACTGTGTCTATCCGTATCATCCGTTTTATCTGTGTTCTTATCTCAATCATCGCTACTCAGGTTGTTTTGTTGTTAAATAAGGTGACGGGATTATTGCCGGCAGGGTACCTGTAATGCACAAAACCATACCGCGTGAAGTATAATAAGGTAATAAGGTTGGTTAGGGATGGAACAACCTGAGTAGCATTGATAATTGATAATTGACAATGAAGAAAATAATTATCAATTGTCAATTGCCCGTGTTTTGTACCATAATTCACCTTTTTGGTACTGAATATAAAAAAAACACCGTATAATTAGCAGTTTGTTTCAAATCTTTATTGTACATTTGCGCCTTAAAATGGCCTGTTTATATTTTTCCCCGATAATACATTACGTAACGCAACAGTATATAATTATAAATATTAATATTAATTTAAATTTGAAGTTTTATGAAAAAAAAGTTGTTTACTTTACTTTTGGCCGCCGCAGGGCTGTCAATTTTTCAGGCAAATGCCGATGAAGAAAAGGGAAGCTGGATTCGCGTAGACAAGAGCGGTTTGGCTAAGCATGTTTCTCAACCCAACCCTTTTCCCAAAAATAAATCGGGATTTGACAGCTGGTTATCTGTGAAAGAGGATACGGTTTATGTACGTTCCCAAAAGTTTTCCAACGCTAACTCTTCTGAAATTGTCACAGATGAGCATAGCAAGTTTAATGTGGAATCTGCCGGTTCCACCCGTTTCAAAATCAGCTCAAAGTCAAAGTCAGGCGTTTCTCTTAAGGCAAAGTGGGACGACATTGAGGTTAGCTCATTTGAGATTGTTCAGTTCGACGATGCCGGAAAGAAAGTTGATAGATCCATATCAGACTCAATTAAAGGTTATCCGGTATTTCTTTTTACCGGCTCGGAAAAAACTGCCGACAATGCAGTTTTGGCAGGCGCTGATAAGGCTGGTAACATTTCGTTCAAGGCGTTTTCCGAATTTGCCGTTCATGCAGACTCCTTACCTGCTTCTCCCTGTTTATCATATCAATTTGAGGAAGAGAAGAAGAATGGCAGGCTGTATCAATCAGACAGCTATCCTTTCTTCCAAATATATCATGAACGGGATGAACAGGATTCTGCATTAGTAGCGACAGGAGGCGAACGTATCAACTGGAGTGAGCGCAGGAAACCTGAGACTCCGAAGTCGCAAAATCCGATATATAGCTATTACGAATTCAAATATGTTAACGATAGTATTTCCATTAACGATAGTACTGTTCATTTGGAGACTATCGTCAATTATGTCAAATCTCATACATATGAATATCAAACCGATCATCGTTATGGGATAAGTAAGGGTGATTCGTTATCGGGAATTGATACAGCCACAGTCGGTAATAAAAATGACAGTCTATTGTATTTTAAAGTCCAGGATGGCCTTATCACTTTTACTGCGCTTGCTGCAGACGGCAGTTGGACAAATGAAAAACCTACAGAGTTGAAATACGAAGGTCAGGATGTTTGGTATTATATAGATGCAACAGACACAACAAAAGCATTCTTTGCTATGAAGCTAGTTCTTATAGATCTGTTCGGTTTTGAATATAATTATTTTGTCCCTGATAGCAATCAGGTTGAGAGATATATCTATAAAAACGTTGATGACTGGCAGCCGCTATACATCAAAGCAGTGTCTGTTAAACAGCCGCAACCCTACGAATATGTAACAAAGAAATGGTTGAATGACCATGAGTTTAATTTTACCTCCGCAAAACAGTATATCTCCGGCGGTGACGGTAAAGCCATTTCCACGAGTGCTACCGTTAGTACTACGGAAAATGCGGCTCGACTTAAGTTTGAACCGGCAGCCAGGATTGATACAGCAGGTACGATAAGCGGGCTAACAGGTACGACATTCGCAGGTGGTGATATTGAACTGTTCTATATCAAGAATGACAATCAATACCTGACCGTTGACACGAATGCTGTCCCTAATAATAGTAAAGACGCTACCGTTACCAATACAAAGTTAATTTGGGAAAATAAAATAGCAAGTAGCGAAGGTGCAGACACGCTTCGTCAGGCATTTGCAATCGTTCGTAATACGGATGACAGTGTCTTCACGTTTCTGCCCGTAGCATCCTATAAGCATCAGGGAACTACATACGGCAACATTCTGCATTATAATCAGCATATAGGTGAAATGCTCAAAGATGATATGGACAAAGATTTATCTGTTGACATATCCGGCGCATGGTATATTACTTCCCAAACAAATTCAGATTCTGAACGAGTGCTGGTTATTACCTCCAATACAGATGTTGGTGTCCTCATTTGGTTGAAGTTGGATGTGACGTTGAACGAATGGAAGGGACATAATTATGGAGACTATTTTGTTGTTATCTATAAAAATGACAGTACGCATTATTCGGCATCCGGCATATTTGCAAATGAGAAAGACGCATCACTGGCAGACAGTATTAGAAGCCATTGGATTATAACATCCGAAAAACAATATGAGGGTAAATACGCAAAGTACTCACGGTGGGTATTTACCCCCAGAATAGACACAATCTACGGGGTTGCACAGAACACAACATTAACGGATACTGTTATTGCCAATCAGTTGTCGGATAAAGATATCGAACTGATAAGAACCAACAATAGCCGTAGAGATACCGTTCAAGTTGAGCGTATTGAGGATCCTTATACTTTACCGTTCAAGAAATTTGAAAGCGACAGCGTGAACGTAGCTATTTTGGCAAGCGGCACAGAATATAATCTTTCCAAAGATAATGATGAAAATGCCTTTCTCAAGCCGATTACCGAAAGCGATACATTCAGGGTAGTTCTTCACAGGAGCAACGTACAAACTTTAGCAGCCGGTCTTGAAGTTCCCTATTATATATTCTCTACTGCCGATTCATTATTCTTAAAGGCAAATACAGTGACCGAATCCGTACAGTGGGTAAAACCGGAAAGTGACGAAATAACTTTATCCAAATTGTTAGATGACACTGACTGGAGCGCAGACTGCGCACAATACAAGTTCTGTTTGCCTTATAAAGGCGGTGTAGAAAATGAGGATGTTTATTTACAAACTTTAGACAGTACCCAGAAAGAGAATTATGGTTTGGTTGTGAACGGTAGCGTACTCTTTGGCCTGAATGCAAGTAAGTTTGAAAGCGTTCTTAATCAGACCAATAATTATGTGGCCGGCGAAGGTATTTACAGTGCGATTGATCAGTATAACAGCCATATAAAACCGATAGCATCCTGGAAGATTGTTCCTGCAGGAGAAGATCCCGGTCAGGGTACCGGTCTTCGGAAAGTCGGTTCTCCGGCTAAGATTTACGGAGCGGCAGGCGAAGTGAGAGTGGTTGGCGCATCCGGTGCAGTATCTGTCTACTCGATCGACGGCCGCCCGGTATGGGCAGGAGCAGTTGTATCGCCGAATCAAACAATAGCAGTTTCTGCAGGAATCTATATTGTGAAAAACGGTGTTCATGTGGTCAAAGTAGTTGTTAAGTAAATTGATAATTGACCATTCGCAGTTATACGAAAAAAGGCGTCCCTTGTGGACGCCTTTTTTGATAATTGACCATCGACAATGAAGAAAATAATTGTCAATTGTCAATTATCAATTAAAATTCCGTGCGCACCAATCGCGTAAAGGTGCGCACCAATCGTGGAAAGGTGCGCATCAATGCCGGAAACGTGCGCACCAATCGCGTAAAGGTGCGCACCAATGCCGGAAAGGTGCGCACCAATCGTGGAAAGGTGCGCACCAATGCTGGAAACGTGCGCACCAGTGCCGGAAAGGTGCGCACCAATGCCGGAAAAATGCGCACCTTTCCGGCACTGGTGCGCACCTTTTTACGGTTTTTGAAGACTTTTTTGTTATTGAATAATGATTATTTTATTGAAAAACAGGAAAATAAAAAAAACAGGAAAAAAATATTGCATCTATTCAAACAATTTTTATTACTTTTGCACCGGTTTTTCAAGCGTGAGAGTAAATCATCGAATATTAACAATTAAAAATGTAAATGTTATGCACAGAGGAGGTTCATTTGCCCAGCCGGACGGACAGTTTCTGGCTCATGCAAACACCGTCAATGATCAGTGTAAAGCACATGCCACCGAATGGAAACTTGATTCCGAACGTTTGGCTTCGCTAAACCTGCTGATAACCAATGCAAACGCGGCATACGCGGCCAACAGCGACACTGCTACGCGCAACCTCGTTACTTCGACAAACAAAAAAACCGCGTTTGGCGAATTGAAACATTTTCTCAGCCTGTTTGTGGATTATCTCGAAGGCATGCTGTCGGTACCCGACGAAGCCCTTGCCGTTATGGGACTCCGCCCGCGCACGCACCATGCACACGAGGCGCAGTCCAGAATAGAAGATGCACCCATGCTCAAGGTGGTGAAACTGCACGACGAAATGACTGTCTATGTCGCCCAGACCGAACTCGGACATCCAACGCAAAGCACAAAGAAGAAGAAATATTTCGGCTTCAAACTGCGCTGGCGATTTGAAGACGAAACGCACTACCGGACAGAAGTCTCTACCCGGCTGCATTTTACGCTCCATTTCAACCGTGAAGATGAAACAAAACGCGTCATCATAGCGGCTGCATGGATCAATTCCCGTCTGGAAGAAGGGCCCTGGTCGGAAGACATCACAGAAGTAGTTGGATGAATAATGATTAATGGTTAATGATTAATGATTAATGTTTGGTTTTCAGATAAAGATTAATCATTATTCATTAATGATTAATCTTTAAACATTAATCATTAATAATTAAACATTATAGTTTGAAGTTTTATGAAAAAAAGATTGTTTACTTTACTTTTGGCCGCCGCAGGGCTGTCAATTTTTCAGGCAAATGCCGAAAAAAAACTGGAAGGCTGGATTCGCGTCGACAGGAGCGGTTTGGCTAAGCATGAGAAAGTTTCTCAAAACGACTCTTTTCCCAACAAAAAATGGGGATTTGACAGTTGGTTATCTATGAAAGGGGATAAAGGGGATACGGTTTATGTACGTTCCCAACAGTCTCCCGACTCTAGCTCTTCTGAAATTGCCACAGATGAGCATAGCAGGTTTATTGTGGAATCTGTCGGGTCCACCAACCGTTTCAAAATCAGCTCAAAGTCAGGCGTTTCTCTTAAGGCAAAGTGGGACATCCCGGCTGACGTTGATGTTAGCACATTTGAGATTGTTCGGTTCGACGCCGCCGGAAAGAAAATTGATGATCAATCCACAGCAAACGACTCAATTGAAGGTTATATGGTATTGTTTCCTTATACAAGTCAGGAGCAAACTGACTGCAATGCAGTTTTTGCAGGCGTTGATGGGAGTGGCAATATTTCGTTTAAGGCATTTTCCGATTTTGCCTTTTATTCAGACTCCGTGCCTGCTTCGCCCTGGTTATCATATCAATTTACGAAAGATACGGTGCAAGGCAGGCTGTATCAATCAGGCCAGTCTCGCTTTCAGACATACTATAACGATTCGGCATTAGTAAACGAAGGTGATAAACCTGTTGATTGGAATAAGGGTAAGTCCAAATTGCAAAATCCGGTTATATTTACCTATTACGACTTTAAATACATCGGAGAGGACGTGCTGCTTTTCAATAAGAATAAAAACTTTTATCTTAACACTCTTGTTAGTCAGACGGTTAACGACAATGAGAAATCAGTGGTTGATACAACCTCATTCAAAAAGGACAGTCTGTTGTATTTTCGTGTTGATGATAAAAACGATATAACTTTTACTGCGCTTACCGCGGGCGAAGAGTGGACAAATGGAGAACCTTCAAAGTTTCCACATAGCGAACAACCTGACAGTGTTTTTTACTATATAGATGCAACAGGCACAACAGCGTTTGGTCTGGATCTAGCTCTTCGACAAATATTAAACACGGATAGCAGCCTTTTGATCCCTTCTAAAAGATATATCTATAAAAACGATGATAACTGGCGCCCGCTATATATCAACCTGGCGCCTGCTACACTGGCGAAATCATACAAATATGTAACAGAAGACTGGTTGACGGAGAACGATTTTGATCTTACTGCCGCAACACAGCATGTTTTTGAGTTTCCCTATTTAGCCATTTCCGACAGCGCTACCGTTAGTAGGGAAAACGCTGTCCGACTCTCGTTTGAGCCGGTAGCCGGGATTGATGCAGACAGTACGATAAGCGGGCTAACAGATAAGAAATTCGCAGGTGGCGGTATTGACTTGTTCCATATTAAGAATGACAATAATAAATACCTGACCGTTAGCAAGGAGCAGCCCTATAGCAGTAGTGGTAGTGAACCTACTGTTGCAAATACAAAGTTAAAATGGGACAACCGAATATCAGAAGCAGACTCGCTTCGTCAGGCATTTGCAATCATTCGTGATACGGTTGACAGTGTCTTCACGTTCCTGCCCGTAGCATCCTATAAGTATCTGGGAACTGCATACAACACCGACAGCCTGTATTATAATTTGAATATAGGTAAAATAAGCAAAGATGATCAGGGCAAAGATGTATCCTTTGATATAGATAGTATATGGCATATTACTGTCCGTTCATTGGAGAAACAATTAGTTATTACCGACAAGCAGGATGATGAGAATGAGAATATTTGGCTGAAGCTGGCAGTGGACTTAAAACACCACTGGGAAGGACCTGTTGTTTATGAAGATAGCACGTTTACTGTTGTCTACGGCAAGGGTAAGACGCATCATTATTCGGCAGGCGGCAAATATGCAAATGAGGCCGGCGCGTTATTGACAGACAGTATTAGAAGCCACTGGCGCGTAAACTACATCGACGAAGACAATGATAAACCAAGAGTGGCTTTTACCCCCAGAATTGATACAATCTATGGGGATGCACAGAACACAGCATTAACGGATACTGTTTTCGCTCTTGATTTGGAGGATGGAAAGATAGTGCTTGTACCATACAACAACAAGAGTAAAAGAGATACGGTTGAGATTGACTCAATTAAGAGTACTTATGCTTTACCGTTCAAGAATCTGGATCATTTGGACAGCCTGAAAGTGGCTATTCTGGCAGGCGGCTCCGAATCGTATAATCTGTCCAATGATAATGGAAACGCCGTTCTCAGGCCGATTTCCGCAACAAGCGATACATTCAGGGTGGTTCTCCACAAGAGCAGTGTAGAAACTTTAGCAGACGGTCTTCTACATATTCCTTATTATCTATTCTCTACTCCCGATTCGTTATTCTTAAAGGCAGATATTGTTACCGATTCCGTACAGTGGGTAAAAGTAGCCGGCGACGAAATCGCTTTATTGCTGGATGAAACCAACAGGGAAGCAGAATACGCACCGTACAGGTTCAGTTTGCCCTATAAAGGTACGGAAGGCGAAAATGTTTATCTGCAAACTTTTTCACATAGTACTCAGATTGAAGATTATGGATTGATTGTTAACAGTAGCAGCATACTCTTTAGCGTGAATGCGCATAGTTTTGAACGCATTCTTAAACATCCCAATAAATATGTTGGCTACGAAGGTATTTACAGCGCTCTGGATCAGTATAAAGACAATGTACAAGCGGCTTTCTGGGAAATTCGTCATACAGGTCCCGGTCAGGCTACCGGTCTTAAGAAAGTCGTACCGTCTTCGGCTAAGATTTACGGAGTGGCAGGCGGAGTAAGGGTGATTGGCGCATCCGGAGCAGTAACTGTCTACACGGTCGACGGCCGGCCGGTATCAACCGGTGCGGTTGTATCTTCTGATCAAACGATAGCGGTTCCTGCGGGAATCTATATTGTGAAGAATGGAGTTCATGCGGTTAAGGTGGTTGTTAAATAAGAGCAACTCACAGTTATACGAAAAAAGGCGTCCCCTGCGGGCGCCTTTTTTTATGTAAAAAAGTGTATTCTATACTTTGCGCCGTTATCTTTCAGGTATGCTGAAATCTTTGTCGGCAAACAATGCCGCCAAACCCGAAATTTGTTTGAACCGGAGCAGCTCGTCCTTATCCATACCAATCTTATTCATGATCCAGGCGTCACTCATGCCTGCTTTTTTAAGTTCGGCTACAATATTGGTCATCAATTCAATACTGTGAGTTCCGCGGGCGCGGTTGTGCCTTATCGTTGAAGCCATTCGATTTGACAAGTCTTTGTTTATCACGGTTACGGGTAAAAAACCTTTTTCCCGTTCGTAAATACGTTTAGATGTTTTCATGATTAAATACCGGTGAAACCCGTCCACAAGTTCATACAGGTCTTCTTCGGGGAGGTAATAACAAACGCAAGGCATTGTGTAACCGTCTTCCCAGATAGACAATTCGAGAAGTTCCATTTCCGGAGGCGCCACAACATTCGGATTATATGCATTCGCCCGGATTTTTTCCACCGGAACGGGACTTACATTGTATACGGGGCTTAAAAAATTTCGGGAATCCTGCATCTATATACATTTTGATAAAAATCCATAATTTTCTTTTTATTTTCAAGTTCCTTTTTTGTTAAGGCAAATCCCATGTATTTACACAGGTGATCATTTTTAAGAATACAGATACACATCCGTTTAAAAGTAGGCAAACTCTTAAAGTCGCGTATGTCTATATCGTCCTGGTATTCCATTTTTACAGGATATTTGTATGTTTTGTAATTTGTCTGATTCATTACTTCAATTTCAACGCCAAATTCCTGAAGTTTCGCAATCGTTTCGTCCGACAGGCAACCGCCCTTATTGCGCCAGAAACTGATACTTACGGCTAATTTTTGCAGGTAGTTCAGGCGTGTTTCTTCGGGTAAGGTAGATAACAGGAAATGCATATAACTTTCCCAGGTATGTCCCTTGGGAAGATGTGCCTTATATCGCGCTACGGCGCTCGTGTTGCCGTAAAGAGCCGTGAAATTTACCCCGTTTACGCGGCAAATCATTTTACCCCACATATCGGGGTCGATGGCGCGGTAAAGCAAGAGGCTATCCTGTGCGGCAGATATAAACGGACTGGCTACCCGCTGCTTGTCCATAGGAACGCCCGCCTGATAATAGAGATCATACAGGTGGTTGTAGCTCCAGCCGAAACGGCCGTTTGCCGTCCATATATCTGTTGTCAGCCAGTCATATATCGGGTATGTATTGTAAATATTGTCGACCAGTTCGCGCGTCCATTGCAGGTTACGGTACATGTAGCATCTTCTGTTTCCGTGTATCGCTTTCCAGCGGTGATAGCTTTCCTGTGTACGTATTCCAACCAGACAACAGGTTCTTTTGGCTTTGTTCAACTGGTGATACCACTGGGCAAAGAGGACTTGAAATTCATAGTCCCACATTTCTTTGTCGTAGAACGGGAAATGCGCTTTGGTATAACTGCCCTGAGGTATTTCCCTTACCCAAAAATCCCTGCATTCGTCGTCCCATGGCCGCCAGAAAGTCTGGTACATGGAAGTGCAGGTACTTACCTTAAAAGGCACGCAGATACGGTATACTTCAATGATGTCGGGATTTGTCTGGAATACATGGTCGATGTATCGAAGCGTTTCATTGTACTGGACTTCGTAGTCCAGGTGGAAAACGCCGATTTTTATTTTGAGATTGTTTTGCCTTATATATTCTATGCAGAGATTCAATAATACACTGCTGTCTTTACCGCCGGAAAAAGAAATATAGATACTGTCAAATTCGTTGAACACTGTCTCCAGCCGGGACATTGCCAGTTCATACACGTTTTTTTTCATTCCTGAACACTCTCATTTTTACATACCTTTTCCAGCGAAGCAGAATGGAAAATCCACTTTGCTCAAAATCGGGGATATGGCGCACCTGAGTAATCGAGTCAATTATAAAATCAGGCTGTAATTCGCGGACGACTTCTTTCAGCAGCATGGAAAAAACCTTGCTGTCGTCGCCATCTATATAATAGTTATTGATTGTGGCTTTCCCGTCCTGCAACTTTACCGGAATGAAACCCAGCGTATTGCCTTCCTCTACGGCAATGAACCAGCAGTAACTGTCGGAAGTTTTAAAAGGATAGTTGAGATTATATTTCAATACTTTCTCGTCTGTTACCAAATGCGCTACCAGATAATAAAGCCTCTGATCGTCTCCTGTCAATTTAATAATTTCCATTGTATGAATTTGAATTAAATATAGCCTTTACGGGGTGCAAAAGTAGGTGAAAATTGTAAATTTACCAAAAACATTTGTTGAAAAAACCGGTTTTCAGGTGAAATCAAATGCAAATTGCCAATTTTCCGGCGTTCTTCACTTTCAATTATTTTGCCTGTCGCATTGATTATACTTTGCATTCTATGCTAAATTCCAAATATATTTAGTTAAAAATAATTAAAACTTATGCAGCAAATTTTCTTGTATTAACGTATGGAGTTTCGCGGTTCATGACGGCAAACACA
>JAIRNV010000217.1 GCA_031257875.1 Dysgonamonadaceae bacterium | reverse complement strand
CTGGTACGAAAACGTCCTGACGGCTTTTTGGAACTTTCGTACCGGTACGAAAACGTCCCGACGGCTTTTTGGAACTTTCGTACTAGTACGAAAACGTCCTGACGGCTTTTTGGAACTTTCGTACTAGTACGAAAACGTCCTGACGGCTTTTTGACGTTTGTGTCAGCTGACAAAACCGTTTGTTGACCTTAAGGCATTCTATGCTAAATTCCAAATATATTTAGCATAGAATGCGGGGGCGGAGTTATTGTTTGATTTCCAGTTCCGAGCCCGATTCCACTTCAAAATCGCTGATGATATTGATATTGGTGGTAACGGTTTGACTGGTGAAATTGACGACTGTCGGGCATGCGGCTTGAACAGCAGCGTAGGCATCTACCAACCCATAACCCATTTGGTCGTTCCAGGTACCATTGGGATGTCCTGCTGTGGTGGAATAGGCATATAAGTCTGTTCTTACTTTTTGGGCGGTGCTTTCGATGATATTTCTTACCTGTTGTGCCGTAAGATTTGGATTGACGGAAAACAAAAGAGCTGTTATTCCGGAAACTTGAGGTGCCGCAAAGGATGTTCCGCCATTCGTTGTATAACTGTTGTTTAATGTTGTACTGTAAATATTAACTCCAGGCGCAACTAAATCCAAATTAGTTCCGTAGTTGGAAAAACTTGCTCGCTCGTTATTTTGATTTATGGCGCCTACCGCAATAACATTTGTATTGGATGCCGGATAAGAAACCGATGACGAAGAATCATTTCCGGAAGCGCAAACTACTGTCACATTATTGTCTATGGCATATTGAATTGCAGCATTAATAGCCGTTGACGGGGATACGGACAGACTTAACTGTATTACTTTAACGCCAAGATCTACTGCATTAATAATTGCATCATCTATTACTGAGGATATAGGAGCATTAACTCCAATACAATGTAATAATAACTTAACTCCCGAATTATCATTACCGCCTGCAACACCCGCGATTCCGTGACTGTTATTAGTTTTAGCGCTTACAGTTCCTGCAACAAAAGTTCCATGATAATTTGTTGTCCTTGAATCATTTGTGCCATAGGCATAATTCCATCCTTTCCAATCGTCAACCAATCCGTCATTATCATCATCTATGCCATTGCCTGTTGAGGGATCATTTTGATTACTCCATACATCTTCTCCCGGATTGAGATAAACATTTTGATAAGTATTTGAACCAAGTCCTATATCCGAATGTGTCCAATCCGTTCCCGAATCAAGAATGCCAACGGTTACAGATGAACTTCCGGTAGTTATATCCCATGCTTGATAAGCATTTATCACAGGCAAGTGCCATTGATTATCAAGATAAGTATCATTTGGAATAAAGTCAATATATTCTCCATATATATTATATTCAATTATCTCAAATTCTTCCTGTTTTGAAAGGAAACCGGCATATTCTTCAACTGATTTACCGGAAGGTATTTGTATATCTACAAAACCCAGTTTATTTTTCCCGATTACTTTGTAATCTCCTTTTATTTCTTTAGTATCTTTTAATTTAACTGTAATAACAGATGTATCTACGTCAAAAAGTTTATCGTTATACTCTAATTTGTATTTTCCATCTAAATTCAATATATTTTGAGATATTTTAGAAACTTGAGATATTCCATTCAAGCTGAAAAACAGCAATATAAATATCAATAATTTTTCCATAAAACGCCATTATTTAACTGTTAATGTAATATTCTCATTATTTATCTTTTTGAGGTAAACATCCCAAAAATAAAGATATCCCAAAGCCGTCCAACATTCTACGCATTTTTCGATTGCAATGTCATATTTATATCGGGTATATTCCGGACACTCGAATAACTGTTTCCGATCTATTTTATCCGAAATGGATGACGATAACACCCTGCCCCATACAATACTGTATTTTTCAAAATCCATACCGGATATTATCGCCTGATCGTCGCATACTTTCAAAAAATCCTGCTCATTATTGATAACAAACACAATTGTGTCACCGATAACATTTTTGAGAAGTTGATTTTGTTCGGAAAAAACCGTATTCAATTTTATATTTAAATCTTCCGACAATAATACAGACTCTACTGCATTCCAACTGCAATCTTCGTTTTTTTCATTGTCGCCATTATTTTTACTTACAACTAATTCAATCGTTGCATCCTGAGGTAATTTCGGAGCCAATACCGATACAGTCCATAGTGGAACTTCCCTTGTAGCATTCAATTTAATATCTATCTTTAATACATATTCACTGGATGAAGTTTGGGTGAGTTGTCTGGTAAGTTCATCTATACCACTGGTAGCTCTTCCGGAGACGACAAGCAATGAATATTTATCAAAATCAACCGGATGGGGCATTATTTCGCAAAACATGCGTTGCATCAATTCTTCCTGCGAATTGATTATAGACAAAATTTCAGTATCTTCTTTCAAACAATCCAAAGAAATGTCGGTGATTGCTATGTTAACCGGATAAACTGTCGGTTCCGTATCATCATCTTCATTGATCGGTTCATACAGTAAATAACTTTTCCCCGCATTGTAGAATATCTTCAATTTATTATTCGTAATTAATAAACTCTTAATATACAACCTTCCAGCGAATAACTCATTTATTTTTGCATCTCTAAACTTAATAGAATCAACATTTAACACGGTTGTATCCGTATCGAACGTAATGGTACGGCACTTTTCACACTCTTCGGGTTCAAGTTCCGTTAATGTATTCGTTTCTACATCCACAATTCCTGCTAATTCCCATTGGGTACCGTTTAATGGCGGGATGGTTACATTAACTATAGTATTGTTGCCTTTAGATAAATCACCGTTATTGTCGCATCCGAAAGACAGCAACATAACTGATAAAAATAAAATTCCCGTTTTCATCATTCACCTCCTATTCCGTTTTTCAGCGTGGCGTCTTTTCCCTGCAATCGGTGAACCAGTTCAGTCAGTTCATCTACCTGTTCGCTGAGTTCCTGCACGGCTTTCACCAGCGGCACAACAAATTCCGCATACCGCAATCCATAGATACCGGCTTCGTCCACATCCACGCCGCTGAAATCGTATCCGATGCTTTTGGCGATCGCTTCCACATCCTGCGCAATAAAGCCGGTCTGTTTTATTTTTTCTTTGGCTTCCCTTGCTTTTTTATTTATGTCTTTCAATTCCTGAGACAACTCTTCTTCACCCTCTCTTTCTGTTTTGTCAATTTTCAGCAGACCGTCTATGGCATCCAAATCCAGATTGAAAGTAACCGGTTGCAGGCGGTTGATAAAGGCAAGCCCCGGTACATCCGGACGAATGTTTTTCTTTGCCCGTTTATCCGAGAAATTAGTCCATGCCGCATAGCCACCAATGCTGGTAACGCTGCTGTTGCCGATTCTTACTTGGTTGCTGGAGGTAGCATTCACGTTATACCCGATGGTCGTGGAATTGTTCTGGTTGTTGTTATAGACATCGGCACCATGACCAATAGCGATATTGTAGGAACCCGTTGTATTGTGGTAAAGCGCGTCCTCTCCATAGGCAGTATTGAAGCTGCCCGTTGTATTGTGGTAAAGCGCCCAACTACCATTGCTTGTATTCGCATTGCCCGTTGTATTGCTGTAAAGCGCGTATATTCCATTGGCGGTATTGTAGTCGCCCGTTGTATTGCTATAAAGCGTCATCAATCCAATAGCGGTACTGCCGTAGCCCGTTGTATTGGAAGGAAGCGCTCTGTATCCAAAAGACACGCTGCGATTTTCTGTGTTTCCTGTATATCCGGCTAAAACACCATTCACCTTAAATGTAATGGGAACGTTGCCGGTCGTAGCAATAAGACCGGCTGTGCTTCCTCCCAAATAAATATCTCCGGTAACACGGGTATTCCCGTTAACATCCAGCTTATACTGGGGACTTGCCGTTCCTATCCCCACCTGTCCTGCCGAATTAACTTTCAGCTGTGCCGACACATTCGCTAAGAAAGCGAAAACAATAACTGTACAGATAATTTTTTTCATGTTTATTAAAAATTAAATTGTTTATAAATAATAATTGAATGACGTGTACGGTATTTCAATCCTGCTTTTTGAGACTTGCAACCGCTGTTGCAACCGTCCCGGCGGCTTTCTGTTAACATGTCAACTCCAGTTTCATCCTGTTCAACTGATTCCTGACGCTGGCATCCAAACGCAAGTCTTCCACTTCCAGAATAAATCCGCCGATAATGCCGGCATCGGTCTTTGTCACAAAATCAACCTGTTCTTTCCCGCTTTTGGAAACAAGTCCGGCCATTGATTTTTTTGCTTCTTCGGAAGCCTCAAGGGCGGTAGTCAGTTTGACAAGCACAATGTTTTTTTCTTTCCGGTAAACCTGATCGTAAACCAATGCGATGTGCCGCATGTATTGCGCACGCCCGTTTTCGACCACTACGCGGAAAACATTTTTCGCCGTTTCGCTCACCGTCTCCCCTGTCGCGGCCATCAACAGTTTTATCTTTTCTTCGGAAGACAGAATGGGGTTTTCCAACGCATGCTTCAGTCCCGGTAAAGCGGAAAACTGCGCGGAAAGCGTTTTTATTTCCCCATCCAGACGAACTTCTTCGCCCCTGTCCGCAGCAAATTTGTAGATTGCTTTGGCATACCGGGTTGATATGATTCCTGTATCCATGGTTTTTAATTTTTCTGCGCTTCTTCAATCAGTTGATTGACCAGTTCGCGTTGAGCCGACTGATTATCCAAATTCCTGCGAAGTACCTTTTCGGCAATCCCAATCGAAAGTACAGCCATTTGGTTACGGAGGTCGCGCAAAGCCATTTCTTTTTCTTTCCGAATCGCAATTTTCGCTTCTTCAATCAACTTTCCGGCTTCAACTCCGGCCTGGCCTTTCGCTTCATCAACGATTTTATTCCGTATTTCTTCCGCTTCTTTCAGGATTCGTATTTCTTCTTCACGGGCATGTTTCAGGATTCTTTCGCTTTCCTGTTGAATCCCGGCAAGACGTTCATTCGCCTGTTTGGCCGCTTCCAGTGAGTTGTCGATAAAGGCTTTCCGTTCTTCCACCATTTTTACGATGATCGGAAAACCGAATTTGGCAAGGACGAAGAAAACGACCCCGAAAGAGACGAGCATCCAAAACAATAAACCGAGATCCGGTGTTAGCAGTGACATAACCGGTCAATTATAACAGGAATCCGCAAACGACAACTGCAAACAAAGCAACCCCTTCTATCAAAGCGGCGGCAATAATCATATTCATACGAATATCACCGGTAGCTTCCGGCTGACGGGCAATACCGTCCATCGCCGACTGTCCGATTTTACCTATACCCAAACTTGCACCGATAACGGTTAATCCGGTTCCCAGCCCGGCTCCTAATTTTGCTAATCCGGCGCCCGTAGTCGCCACCTGTAATAAAATTGATAATAACATAATTTTTTGTATTTAAAGTTTATATATTTAGTAAACGAGTTAACGAGTTAACAAGTAAACGAGTTGACAAGTTTATGAGTCGCTTTTCTCGTTAACTCGTTTACTTGTCAACTCGTTTACTCTTTAACTCTTCCCATGCGCCTCCACTTGCGAAAGCCCGATAAAAACCGCCGACAGCATCGTAAATACATACGCCTGTATGAACGCCACCAACAATTCGACAAAATCAATGAAAATGGTCATCACAACCGACAAAACACTCATTCCCGTATTCATTGCCGCTCCTAAACTGACTGTCATGAAAACAATACAGGTCAATCCCAAAACGATTGCGTGTCCTGCCAAAATGTTTGCAAACAAACGAATCATCAAAGCGAAAGGCTTTGTGAACATGCCTACCACTTCTATTGCTGGCATAATCGGAACGGGAACTTTCAACCACATCGGCACATCCGGCCAAAAAATTTCTTTCCAGTATTCTTTTGTTCCGAAACTATTGACCACGATAAAGGTACAAACCGCCAAAACACAGGTGATGGCAATGTTTCCCGTCACATTGGCGCCGCCCGGAAATATCGGAATAATTCCCAACAGATTATTGAAAAAAATAAAGAAAAAAACCGTCAGCAGATAAGGTGCATAACGTTTGTAATTTTTTCCGATACAAGGTTTGGCCACGTCATCGACAATATTCATTATCAGCATCTCTATCATTGCGATAAAACCTTTGGGCGACGCTTCTTCCACTTTCCGTTTCTTATACCAGGCCGCACACGACATAATCAGGATAATCAAAACCGTACTGCTCATTATCAGGGAAGATGCGTTTTTGGTAAGCGACAAATCCAATGGGCGAACTTCTTCACCCGAAACATTCTTTTCGACAATTTTTCCTTTGTATTTTCCTTCGTGAGCAATGGAAAATCCCTCATATTCAGCATGTCCGTGTTCAAAACGCGAAGAAAGAAAGAACCGCCAAACGCCGTCGCTTCCACGCACAATCACAAGTAAGGGAATCGAAACCGGATGTCCGTCAATCGTTGTAATGTGCCAGTCGTAGGCATCACCGACATGGTCGAGAATCAATTCGGTTACGTCCAAATCCTTCCCCGGTTCACCATGGTGTTCCGTTTCCTGAGCAGCCATACGCATTCCTGCGAACAGAAACAGGCAAAATACTGTATATTTTATCCAAATTCTCATTCCTTTTGCTGTAATTTACCGCTCTTTCGTATATTTCGAATACCAGTTTGCCGTCTGTTTCCGGATAGACTTTGCGCTACCGTTTATGCTTGTCTTAAAATCTTTTTGGCCTGCCCGTTGATTACTGTCTTTTTCATACAGCGGACTGTATTTTCCCGCAGGCAAATCCTGAAGTGTTACGTTGTTACAAACTGCGCCAACAATGGCGTGGTCGGTTACCGCCGTTTGAATTGCTGCCACAGCCATACCGACTAACGCACCCAGTCCTGACTGTCCGTAACTTGTATTCGCATTAACGGTAATTCCGCCCCGCCGCTGATATACTGTTTCGCCGGTTTTTACAGACTTGAACAGATATTCCACTTCAACGGTAATTGTTCCGACCACTGACGCTTTTTTCCATTGATGAATAATGGTAAACAAAGCCAAATCAGCCCCGAAAACATCGCCAAATTTTGTGAGCGGCGCGTCCAAAAACAGTTCGGCATCATAAGCGCTTTCTCTTTTGAGAATTTCCATCGACAAAAAAGGCGGAATGACATAATAACCGGCGTTGCTTACCGGCACATTAAGCGTTGTATGAAAATATTCTTTTGCATCCACGCTCGTCGTTTTGTTTATCGGCGGCATAATCAAAACGGCTACCGGCTTTTCGTCGTAAAATCCTTTGTACGCCTCGCCTTTAGGAAACAGTTTGGGCGAACAACCCGATAACAAAACGATTCCGGCTAAACTCAATAACAAAACTGTCTTTTTCATCTTTCAAACATTTTTAGGATGCGGTCAATAAAAATTTTCGATTCGGGATAAAGCGCTATTTCCTTTTCAAGCATCGCTTTTCCCTCTACCGTCTTATTTGCCTGCAACAGAATAAAACCATAATCGGCATAAATACCCGGAGGAACTGCTTTTCGAGTGCCTTCCTGCTTTTCGATGATTTGCAGATAAGTTTTTATCAACTGCCCGGTCGATTTTTCATCGCTGTTTTTAAGATATTTGTAACTTGTATCGTCATAATTCCCCCACGAATACAACATTTTGGGTGCACAAGATGTCAGACACAATGCAACCGCCATTCCAAAAAATAAACATTTCCCTTTCATTGCAGTAAAATTCTTTTGGTTTCCTGTGCCGACACAAATATGTGTTTGCTGTATATTACGGCTCCTTGATACGAAACCGAAATCGTGTGATTGCCCGTCGAGATGGCATATACTTTTCCTTGCGGACGGTTGGCGTGGTCTTTGTTAACGTTTGCCGTAAAAGTGGTTTTATCGTCAATTGTTACGGTTATGCCACCTGAATAATTGCCCGGATTTCCCACAAATTCAAGATATGCTTCGTTTTCCAAGCCTGTTGAAAGCGTTTTCACTCCTGTACAGCCGGATAAAACAAACAATCCGGTTATCGCGATTATCATTATCTGTTTCATTGCTTTACTTCCTGTATGTAATAGTTGTTTAAATTTTGTTTGTCAATACTTCCTTCGGTAAACGAAACGATTGAAAATTCGTTTTGAGGATTATCGCCGCCGGTAAAATCAATCTTGACTTTTCCGGCCGTTTTCCCCGGAAGTTCAATCATCACCCCTGTTTGCGGATTTTTTACCAGTTTGCCTTTTTCTACAACATCAAAAATATCCCCGGCCTTCAATCCATGGCTTTTCCCGCCTGAAATCAAAATTCCGTCATTGTCGTACGATAGAAAATATGATTTCCAGGGTCTGCCAGTACAGTTGTTAATAATATTTTCCACCAGTTTTGAGATGGCGGCGGATATTGCCTTGTCGCTTAAAGTTGCGTCGTAATCGGTTTGTTCGCCAAGTCCCAGAACGCTTTTGTTGGTAGTTTCCGCTTCACCTTTGGCTTCTTCAGAATAAATAATCTGTCCGGTAGAAACATCTACTAACCGGATACTTACTCCGGCTTGAACTGTTTGTGTTTTGCTTCGCGAAAATACATTTACGTCGCCAATATTTTTCCTGCCAAATTCAGTAACCGAGCCAATAATCAGATAATCAGCGCCTATTTTGGGGTAGCCTTCATTGCCGGCAATTTTCAATTCTTCCACAATTTTATCCATATCCTGGCGTTCCAACAAAATAAATTTGTTGGAAGCAGCAAGTTTGGTTGAAAGAATATCAACTGCCTGTTTGCCGACAGGGTCGTTTTCCTTGTCGTAGAAAATCCCCTTTGCATATTGGGTTTCGTTTGAAAAACGAGCGATTGCCACTTTGCGTTTTAATTCATGTTCTTCTTGCCTAACCGTCTGCACCTGAGGTTCAACACGCACAATTTTTTGATGTGTTGTGCAACCGCTCAATATGATTAATACGATTACTGCTTGCATTAATTTTTTCTGCATTTTTCTAATTTTAATTAATGTACTTAATTCATTAAATTCTAATTTTTTACAAATAAAATAGCGTAGAAACAACAATTTTATTCCTTTTCTTTTTTTTCGCGGTAAACCAGATAAATCGTATCAAACGCCAAAAATATAAGGTATAACGCTATGAAAATGATTGCAAACCGCTTCACTTCCATTTTTGCTATAAGTGCATAAAACATTACAAAAAAGACGGATAACAAAATTTTTCCGGTTTTCAATCCCATGAATATATTGATTGATTGCCGGGGCGAAACCGTTTTATTTTTTGCTTCGATAATGCCTATCGTTAGCCATTCGTAAATACAAAAAAACAGACAGGCGCCTGTCGTCCAGTAAAAAATGATTTCTCCGACAAACAGATTGCTTTGAAACACTTTTAGAATAATGATCAGGATGCCTGTCATCAACGCCAAACCTGTGCTGTATTTTTGAACTTTACTCATTCTTGATAATGCTTATCCGCCCAGTCTATTATCATCTTGGCCTGATGCAAACTTTCCCGTACAATTTTGTAACTGGGATTTCCATCATATCCCATTGATTTATGGCAAGATTCGTATGCGCCTAACAATGGATTTATCATCTTCCTGTCCTTTTTAGCCATAGCATTCTCATAATCATTAAAACTCAGCCTCTGGCCTTTTTTCAATTTGTCTCTTACCCCCAATACTGCATCCAGCGCTGTGAGTACCCCGCTCCATGCTGCATGTCCTGCTAACTTGACATACTTTGTATCGTTGTAATACTCTCCGTCTTTTTCTGCTTTTTCAGAAAGTATTTTGTGCGCATTTTGTAAATAACGCTCTGCTTCCCTAATCGGATGTTTTAACCGTGCCATAATATTAATTCATAAATTTATTGCCATTTATAACGTGCTTATTTGCCATTTTATTCTACACAAACCGAAACGATATTTTTTTTAACTTCCGCAAATCCGCTGTTTATTTCCATCGTTTTTTCGTTATCACCGATTTTGTAAGTCAGCGCGCCTTTTTTCAAAACCGAAATAATCGGGGCATGATGATTCAAAATGGTAAATAAACCGATTGTACCGGGCAAAGTAACGGAATCCGCTTCGCCTTTGTAAATGATTTTTTCGGGGGAGATTATTTCGATTTTCATTTCTTTTGTTTTTTAACTTTTATTTTAACCCTGTCTGTTCCACTAATACCTCCCCTGTCAACGGCTTCAACTGCAATTTGATGCTCACCGTCCGGAAATTTTTTAGTCTGTTTTCCTGTTTTATCAAACAGGACGTCGGCTTTAAAACCATTCTGTTCGCTGTGCGAAAAATCCCATGCATAAAAATCAATGTCCGGCTCGCTTTTAGCCTTTGCCGTAAATTCAAATTCATTTTTGTCAATATTGTTGGCCGAAAGCGACACTTCGGGCTTTTTTCCATAATCGACAATATCGCTGACTTTCACGAGTTTGATAACGGTATTGTTTTTATTTTTCAGGCGGGCAATTTCCTCTACCGCACCTTTTCCGAAAGAAAAGGCAATAATATATCCGGCAGTTTCTCCGTTTGCAACTTTTTCATCAAAAAGTTTTTGGTCATATTGCTGTAACGACGCCCAAAAATTCTTGACCGCATTCACACCAACATTGTCGGAACGTTTTACCTGAATGGGCGCGCCATCGCCGGCCTGTCCTTCGATTCCGCCATCATTCCGCTGTTTCTCATTGGGTATGCCGCCAAACTGTTTTATAATCCAGGTTTCAAATTCAAAAGCGTCGGTATGTCTCAAAAAATCATAATCTTTTTTCCTCAAAATCAAATCGTAAGGTTGAGAAAATGCGTCATGCTGTTTTTTCAGTCGAAAATCCGAAACTTTAATTGCCATTGACGACTGGTCGATTCCAATCCATTGCCGGCCTAATTTGTCTGCAACAGCAACGGTTGTTCCTCCGCCTACAAAGGGGTCGAGTACCCTGTCGCCTTTGTTGCTTGCACATTTGATAATTCTTTCAAGTAAAGCCACAGGTTTTTGCGTTGGGTATCCAATATTGTTTTCGCTGTTTTTGGGGAAACGGGCTGCAATAGCAATATCCGCCCACCAGTCTTCCGGTACTTTGCCTTTTGTATATTCGTCCGGAGACAAGCGTGTCCCATCATTTTCAACAAACCCTCCACTATGTGGCGATCCTCCTTTGTATGCCATCAATATCTGTTCCTTATTAAAGCGCCAATGCTTGACGCTTTTCGAATACCAGAAAATGGTATCGTGTTTCCTGTTGAACTGTCCCATATAGGGGGACCCCGGTCCCGTGTAACACCAAACAATTTCGTTTCTAAAATTATTCCTGCCAAAAATGCTATCTAAAACTTCTACCCGAATATTTGCACTTGCATGCCAGTCGCAATGCAAAAACAGACTTCCGGTATCTTTCAATTTCCGGTGCATCAGTTTAACGCGCTCTTTCAGCCATCCGATATAATGCTCGATACCACCTTCAAAGCGGTCTTCAAAGCTGCGGATTTCACCTTCATCACCCCAAATTACTTCATAAGTTTTATTTGAGAAAAAAGGCGGATCAAGATAAATCAAATCTATCGAATTATCTTCAATACTTTTCAGCACTTCGAGATTATCGCCGAGAATCAGTTTGTTGGCAAAATTTTTATCTTCAGGCATAACTGTATTATAATTATTATCTCTGATATTTCATTTTTTAACTTTGATTTTAACCCTGTCCGTTCCACTCATACCTTCCCGGTCAACAGCTTCAACTGCAATTTGATGCTCGCCGTCCGGAAACTTTTTAGTCTGTTTTCCTGTTTTATCAAACAGGACATCGGGTTTAAAACCGTTTTGTTCGCTGTGCGAAAAATCCCATGCATAAAAATCAATGTCCGGCTCACTTTTAGCCTTTGCGGTAAATTCAAATTCATTTTTGTCAATATTGTTAGCCGAAAGCGACACTTCGGGCTTTTTGCCATAATCGACAATATCACTGACTTTCACGAGTTTGATAACGGTATTGTTTTTATTTTTCAGACGGGCAATTTCCTCTACCGCACCTTTTCCGAAAGAAAAGGCAATAATATATCCTGCAGTTTCTCCATTGGCAACTTTTTCATCAAAAAGTTTTTGGTCATATTGCTGCAATGACGCCCAAAAATTCTTGACCACATTCACACCGATATTGTCGGAACGTTTTACCTGAACGGGCGCGCCATCGCCGGCCTGTCCGTCGATTCCGCCATCATTGCGCTGTTTCTCATTGGGTGTGCCGCCAAACTGTTTTATAATCCATGTTTCAAATTCAAAAGCGTCGGTATATCTCAAAAAATCATAATCTTTTTTTCTTAAAATCAAATCGTAGGATTGAGAAAATGCGTCATGCTGTTTTTTCAGTCGAAAATCCGAAACTTTAATTGCCATTGACGACTGGTCGATTCCAATCCATTGCCTGCCTAATTTGTCTGCGACAGCAACGGTTGTACCGCCACCCACAAAGGGGTCGAGTATTATGTCACCCGCATTACTTGCCAACTCAATAATTCGTTCTAATAATAATTCGGGTTTTTGTGTCGGGTAACCGATTCTTTCAGGGTGATTGCCTCGCAACATTGGAATATCCACCCAAACATCATTCAATGCCTCACCTTTTTCCAAATATTCATCAAGATATTTTTTATATGGTTCTATACCATTGGCTTGTCCGCGTGTTTCCCAAAACCATTCTCGCCCATCCGTATCTTTGTGAATTTTGCGGCGTAGCATCTTCACCCTATCTTCTTTGTCCCACTCAAATTTCACATAATTTATTCGTGCTTTCTCCGTTTTTGCATAGAAAAAAATACTGTCATAGCGGGATTGCAACTTCTTTTCGTTGTATTTTTCTCTCCCTTTATAATGCCAAACAATTTCGTTTCTAAAATTATTTCTGCCAAAAATATTATCTAAAATTTCTACCCGAATATTTGCACTTGCATGCCAGTCGCAATGTAAAAACAGACTTCCTGTGGATTTCAATTTCCGGTGCATCAGTTTAACGCGCTCTTTCAGCCATCCGATATAATGCTCAATGCCACCTTCAAAGCGGTCTTCAAAGCTGCGGATTTCACCTTCATCGCCCCAAATGACCTCATAAGTTTTATTTGAAAAAAAAGGCGGATCAAGATAAATCAAATCAATTGAGTTATCTTCAATACTTTTCAGCACCTCGAGATTATCGCCGAGAATCAGTTTGTTGGTAAAATCTTTATCTTCAGGCATAATATATTATTATCTCTGATTCTTTAATTTCTCCGCTTTCGCCTTTGCATCCTCAATCGTACCGACATTCAGGAAAGCCTGTTCCGGCAAGTCATCCACCTCTCCATCCATAATCATGTTGAAACCTTTGATAGTATCTTCGATGGAAACCATTACACCCGGTACGCCGGAAAATGCTTCCGCCATGAAAAACGGTTGAGAAAGAAAACGTTGCACCCGGCGCGCCCGGTTTACAACCAATTTATCTTCGTCGGAAAGTTCTTCCATCCCCAGAATGGCGATGATATCCTGCAATTCCCTGTAACGCTGCAACAATCGCTTAACCCGTTGAGCCGTTTCGTAGTGCGCCTCGCCCACTACATTCGGGTCCAGTATACGGGACGTAGAACCCAGCGGATCCACAGCCGGATAAATCCCCAGTTCCGAAATCTTGCGATCCAAAACCGTAGTCGCATCCAAAAACGCGAAAGTCGTCGCCGGCGCAGGGTCGGTCAAATCGTCGGCAGGAACGTAAACAGCCTGTACGGAAGTAATCGAACCGCTTTTGGTCGAAGCAATCCGCTCCTGCATAGCGCCCATTTCCGTTGCCAAAGTCGGCTGATAACCCACCGCCGAAGGCATACGTCCCAAAAGGGCGGAAACTTCCGAACCGGCCTGCGTAAACCGGAAAATATTGTCGATGAAGAAAAGTATATCGCGTCCACCTTCGCCGCCCTGGTCGCGGAAAGCTTCGGCAATGGTTAAGCCCGACAAAGCTACGGAAGAACGTGCGCCGGGAGGTTCGTTCATCTGTCCGAACACCAAAGTCGCCTGCGATTTTCCCAATTCCTCGTAGTCAATTTTCGACAAATCCCATTCGCCGCGCTCCATCGCCTCCTTAAACTCTTTCCCGTAGCGAATTACACCTGATTCTATCATCTCACGGAGCAGGTCGTTACCTTCACGGGTACGTTCGCCTACTCCTGCAAAGACGGAAAACCCGTTATGCTTTTTCGCAATATTATTAATTAACTCCATGATGAGAACGGTTTTACCAACGCCTGCGCCACCGAACAAACCGATTTTCCCTCCTTTCAAATAAGGAGCGAGCAAATCAACCACTTTAATTCCGGTAAACAGGATTTCTTTGGACGTTGATAAATCTTCAAATTTGGGAGGCTCGCGGTGGATAGGCAGGACATTCTCGTGGCTTAACGGTTTCATCCCGTCGATGCTATCGCCAATTACATTCAGCAAGCGGCCTTTCACCTGATCGCCCACAGGCATGGAAATCGGCCGGCCTAAACTTTCCACTTCCATTCCGCGGCAGATACCGTCGGTCGAATCCATTGCCACCGTTCGTACAGTGTCTTCACCGATATGCTGCTGTACTTCAACAATTAAAACTTTTCCGTCGGGACGGGTTATTTTCAACGCTTCGTGTATTTTGGGAACCGACTGTCCGGTTTTTTCATACGCAACGTCTATGACCGGACCAATTACCTGGGAAATATATCCAAATTTTTCAGACATGATTAAAGATAAATTATTTAAGAATTACTCGTTACGAACACAATAAGATTCACAAAAAAGTCGAGCAAAATTACTGTTTCCCGTTGCAATATGCAAGGGATTCACTGACTTTTTTGAATGTTTTTTTTTGAATCACAAAAAAAACATCTATATTTGCAGCCGAAATTTAACTGTATCAATTATGATTTATACTTTAATTAAAAAATCGGTTTACGGACATATTGCATTGAGTATGATGCTTCTGTTCTTCTGCATATCCTGCAAAAACAATACAAAAACAGGAGATATGCTTTCTTTCGATACCATCCGGATAGACGAGACGCATCCTCAGCCTTCGGGAAAGGGCAATTCTAATTTCAGTTGCCGTGTGAGCATTCAATTTACATATCCGAGCGCTTACAGCGATCCGGATAAACTGCATAAGTTGCAGTCCGTTTTCATCGACCGCATGTTTTCCATGCAGTACGCCGGTTTGTCGCCACAACAGGCAGCGGATAGTTTCAAAACGCAGTATGTTAAAGATTTCCAATGCGAAAAATTTACCGCTGAAGACTACAATCTGGAAGACGAAACGGTTTTTCAATATTATTTGTATCTGGAAAATAAAATTACTTACAACAGCGACAACCTGGTTTCTTTTCTAGTTGAAAATGAAAGTTTTGAAGGCGGCGCTCACAGCGTTTTCGGATATGTAATCGACCTGAACACAGGGGAATACATTACCGAAGATTCTTTTGCCGGAATCAATTATAAAAAGAATATATCGGACCTGATTATCAAAAAAATTGCCGAAAAGAGGGAAGTCAGCGACCCTAAACAGTTGGAAGACATTGGCTATAACAGCATCGGCGATATTGTTCCCAATGGAAATTTTACCGTTGACGGGGAAGGCATTACCTACTATTTCAACGAGTATGAAATAGCTGCCTATTTCATCGGGCGAACCGAAGTTTTCATTCCTTACGGGGAATTGAAATCCTTTATTGCGGACGACGGCAACCCGATTGCCGTTTTGGCGAAATGATAAAAATGGAAATAATCGAAAAATATTTCCCCGAATTAACGGAACAACAAAAAGCCCAATTCGCCGCATTATATGATTTATATATTGATTGGAACTCAAAAATCAACCTGATTTCAAGGAAAGATATTGAAAACTTATACGAAAAGCATATCCTTCACTCTTTGGGAATTGCAAAAACTATCCGCTTTTCCGACCGCTCGGCCATTCTGGATGCAGGCACGGGCGGCGGCTTTCCCGGAATCCCTCTGGCGATACTGTTTCCCAAAGTATGGTTTCTTCTGATAGACAGTATCGGAAAAAAAATCAAAGCAGTAAAAAACATTGCGGAACAGCTTGGCCTGGAAAACGTTGAATGTAAACAGGAAAGAGTAGAAGACGAAAAGGCGGAATTTGACTTTGTCGTCAGCCGCGCGGTAATGCCTTTGCCGGATTTGCTGAAAACGGCAAA
Organism: Dysgonamonadaceae bacterium; assembly: GCA_031257875.1. GTDB lineage: Bacteria > Bacteroidota > Bacteroidia > Bacteroidales > Azobacteroidaceae > Azobacteroides. The sequence continues at coordinate 4,611 of JAIRNV010000217.1, read as the reverse complement.
AAAAAACATCGCTAAAGACCAGCATAATGCAATGCCCAACGGGTTTTTATGCTTAAAAGGCGGAGAGTTGCAAGCCGAAATAAAACCCTTTAAAAACAAAGTTATCGTATACGAATTGCAAGACTGTTTTAACGAAGAATTTTTTCAAACGAAAAAATTAATATATCTGCCTGTTGGACGGTGAAGGCGCGAATGGGTACAAGGTAAAGGGTTTCAGGAAAGCGTTCCATTCGTTACCGAAATCAGCGAAAGGCGGTAGCCCTTAAATACCAAGAGATACGGCAAAAAAGATTGATTTTTGATTCTTATCATGCAATCTTTGTACATAATCAATCCGGAAAATTTTCAGGATATTGTCCAAACCGATGCTGATTTCCGTATAAGGGTCTGTTCCCAAGCCACGGATTCCGTTGTTGAAAATGAACAGTTCGGGGTGTATTTGCGGATTGTTGTTGTCGGACAAAGGGCCGTAGACGGTTCTTAATCCAAGGTTTGTCCTGAGTTTGCTTTTGGAATGGATGATTTTGACTGGCGACCAGTTGAAGGTAAAGTCCAGTTTGCCGGCTAAGTATCTGTCGGTTACAAATTCGTAGTAATTCATCAGGTTATAGTCTTCCTTTTGAAAGATGTATCCCTGGTTTCCGCCCGGAATAAAGAGGATAGGGAAAGGCACGCGGCCCCAGACTTTTCCGCCCGAAAGACGGATGCCGGTATGACTGGTGTGAGAGGGGAAATAAATTTTTTTATAGATGCTGAAACCCGTAATTTTATAGTTGTAACGCGAACCGAAGATTCCTTTGATTCCCATCCGGTAATTCAAACTCAGGTCGAAATCGGCGTCTTGAAAAATCAACCGGTCGTCCCGCAGTTTGACAAATTTTTCATGCGGCGCATAGCGAAGTGAAAGTCCCAATTCGGCGTTTTTGATGGCGTGCATTTGACTTTGCATCCTGTCAGAATGAATTTGCCCTAAAAGTTCTTCATATATATATTTGGCGGTTAATTCCGCAGAAAAATCCCGCAGGAATTTTTTTTCATAATTCGCCCGCCCTATTTTCTGAAGCGGCATGTTTTTCGTTCCCGAATGAGAAAACGAATAAAAAAACTGATCGCGCTCGTCTGCCAGAAGATCGTATCCGGGAAGATTCAGGTCATGCACGTAAGTGAAGTGGAATTGATCATTCCGATGGTAGGAATAGCGAAGATCACCCCTGTATTTGAGATGTTTGTCTTTGAAACCGTAAGCCAGGTAACCGCCTGCCGAAACGTGCCGGTTGAGTTTCCATGTCGTGTTTCCGCCGATTCTCAGGCGAAGCCCTTCCAGTTCGTTGTAGTGAACCGTATGAGTTAAAGACCCGATTTCCAGGCGGTCGTTAAAAATTCCGATTTTACTGGTAGCGAGAAGCAAACCGGCTTTTTGCAGGTTCCGGTAGGCGCGCGTGCGGCTGGCTTCTTCAATCAGGGCGGAGATTTCCTGTTCCGAAGCGGTCAACGGCAGGGAATCCCCCATCCGGTCGGAGCGGATTTCGGTTCGATTCAAGAGCAAACAGGCTTTGCTGTCGTTGCCGAGGTAAAATAAATTTTCTTTCTTTGAGGGTGTGTGCGTAAACAACATTTCGTCAACGCCTTTGCGGCGGGCGAAACGGTTCAGCGTAAACACGGCTTTCAACAGGGAAAAATCTTTGGCCGAGACATATAAATAGCCTTCAAACGTATTGTCTATGCGTTTTTTTGAAAAAAAGGCGACTGTATAAGCGGGGACGCCGTCTATTTCTTCCATGCCCGATAAACAGTATTGATAGGTTTCCATTGCATTTTCGGCAAGCGGACTTTTGACGGAAAGGGTTAATACTTCGCTCCTGTTTTTCGAGAGATCAATGTCTCCCGTCCATTCACTGAGCAAACAGGATAAGTTGTCCGAATCAATAAAATTGAAAATATGACTTGTCGAATCCGTTTTTTGACAGTTGTTTTTGAAGGTTTGCGACAAAAAGAGCGTTAAATCCAAACAGGTTGCTTTGTTATCAACGGGACGCCCGTGCTTTAGCCATGAACCGTAATATTTCAGGATGTATCTGGAAAAAACAGCATCGACTGGCGTTGCGGGATGAGGCCATTCTGCCATCCAGCGGGTATTGACGACCAAATCCAGTGAGGATTTATGGAAATGATAGGGTTTGGGGGCGAAAAAACCGGAGGAATCATGCGCAATCAGCCGATTGACAATATCGTCCGCCTTTTGGTCGAAAGGGTAATGCCGGAGCGCATGAAGCCCCCAGGCTTTGTATTTTATCTCGAGCGGTGTTTTTTGCGCGTGGACTGTTGCAATGAAAAGAAACGATAAAAGGACCTCCCCCAACCCCCTCCAAAGGAGGGGGAGACCCCCCTTTCGGGGGGTAGGAAGGGCTATCGGGGGGTAGGGGGCTACCTGCATCTTTTAAAAATTTCCCAAATAACAATCCCAGCCGTAACCGAGACATTGAGGGAATGTTTGACGCCGAACTGCGGAATTTCAATGCAGGAATCGCACCGATTCAGGACTTCCTGGTCAACGCCTTTGACTTCATTGCCGAAAATGACGGCGTATTTCCCGTTTGCGAGCGTAAGTTTTTCCAAAGGGATGCTGTTCTCGGCCTGTTCAACGGCGGCGATATGACAGTTTTGCCGTTTCAGTTCTTCAATTGCGTCCAAAGTTTTTTTTAAATATTTCCATGCAACGGAATCTTCCGCACCTAAAGCCGTTTTGTGAATTTCGACATGGGGCGGAACAGCCGTAATGCCGCAGAGATAAACCGCTTCGACTAAAAAAGCGTCGGCAGTGCGGAAGACGGCGCCGACGTTGTGGAGACTTCGCACGTTATCCAGGACAACGACCAAAGGAATCTTTTTCGCCGCTTTAAATTCCGCCGGGCTTAGACGTTTCAGTTCCGTTATTTTAAGCTTTCTCATATAATGATTAATTTTCGGGCAACTATTAATCATTAATTTGAAATGCAATTGCATAGAGTTTCATCTGTTTGAGCAGCGCCAGCAACCCGTTGGAACGGGTAGGCGACAGATGTTCCTTCAACCCCACGTCGTTGATAAAATGCAAATCCGCCGAAAGGATTTCATCGGGAGTATGTCCCGAAAGCGTCCGAATCAGCAGGGCAACAATCCCTTTTACGATAAGAGCGTCGCTGTCGCCCTGAAACACGACTTTGCCGTCTATCCGGTCGGCTTGCAGCCAAACCCGGCTTTGACAGCCTTCGATGAGATTGTTTTTCGTTTTGTACTTTTCGTCTAAAGGCTGGAGTTCGTTGGCCATTTCGATGAGTAAGGCATATTTATCCGTCCAGTCTTCAAAAGCGGCAAATTCTTCGATAATCTGTGCTTGAATTTCGTTTATTGTAGACATAATGAATTTGGTAAGCCTCCCCAGCCCTTCCTTCGGTGGGGCTGGGGGGGAGGTCAATCATATTAGAGTTTATGTAAATTAAATTTTGTATATTACACGCACGCGCGGGTGGTGATGTAAAAAGTATGCTGTTATAAAAGTTTGGCAATCAGGGAACAAGTTTGTATTTTTGTTGAATGCAAATAAAAATCACACTTCATTGCCCCGACTGCCAGGGCACAAAGATAAAGAAAAACGGCAGGAAATCATACGGAAAGCAAAATTATTTTTGTAAAGCGTGTGGACGGCAGTTTATGGGCGACCATGCCCTGCGGTACTGGGGTTGTCATTCCGTGCTGACCCAAAAGGATTGAGATTTCTAACAAAATTGTATTTTATATTTAAATTGGCCTTATTTAATAATTTAATAATTCATTAATTTAACTGTGTTATTTTAATGAGTTTGTTTATATGTACAATTTTTATTCTGTCGCATATATTTCTGCAACTATTTTTACATCCAACTTTGCGATTCCTCGGCAAATCCTAAATGAAATTATAAATTGAATGGTTTATAATAACTATCACAAATTATTTATTTCGTATCCCTTAATAGGCATTTGGGGTTTATTTTAAATCCCCCTTTTTTATCTGATACTGTGCCATTCTTATTTCCCTGTTCATTTCTATTTTTTATTGTCTTTCAATGATATAGGATTTTGAGGTCAGGAAGTCTGAATTTTTATGCTTTTTCGCAAAACATTTCCTTTTGAGCATAATTGCCAACCTCGCAAACGGACAACCAGGGTTTTCTCCCGACAAAGAAATCGTTTTAGACGACAAAGGCGCATTGCTGGTCGTATGCGATGGCATGGGCGGGATGAATGCCGGAGAGACAGCCTCGAAAATAGCTGTCGAAACAATCCGGAAATGGTTTATGCCCGATAAACTGACTGTGGAAATGATGAGTAACTCCGAACTTGTCAAGCAACACATAGTGATCGCCATTGTCGATGCCGATAATCGGATAAAAAAAGAAAGCGAATCCGACAGGGAAAAGGAAGGAATGGGCAGCACCGTCGTACTGGCATGGATAACAGGGACACGCGCGTATATTGCCTGGTGTGGCGACAGTCGCGCTTATTGCTTCAATACCGCCGACGGTCTCAAACAGCTTTCCCACGACCATTCAGTGTTCTTCATAATGACGCTTTTTGTAACAAACACATTACAAG
>JAIRNV010000201.1 GCA_031257875.1 Dysgonamonadaceae bacterium | reverse complement strand
TTCTACCGTTACGGTAGCGTTTGCGTGGGCGTATGCCGTGGGGATTTTTGTCAGTGAAAATGTTGACAGAATCAGAATCCTCAAACACGGACGTGCCGCCGGGAGCCTCTTTAAATGCGGCTTGAACGCTATTGCATCAGTATTGCTTAACCCCCTGAATAAACTTGATTTTGATGGTTTTAAATTTTTGTCATGTACTTAAGCCCGTCATATAAAAATTTGATAATATGCAGCTTTTATTATACCTTTGCGCACTAAATTTATATAAAACATGAAAATTTCAGAAGACAAATTTGTAGCATTGACCTACGATTTAACCGTAGAAACAGAACAGGAAGGCGAACGCGAACTGATGGAACGCGCAACCAAAGAACATCCGCTTTCCTTTATTTTCGGCATGGGGATGATGCTTGAGGCTTTCGAAAAAAATATCGAAGGTTTGATCGTGGGTGATAAATTTTCGTTCAGTTTAAGCCCTGAAGAGGCTTACGGTGAATATATCCAGGAAAATGTAACGGAATTGCCTAAAAAAATATTTGAAGTTGACGGAAAATTTGATGAGGAAAAAGTCGGCGAAGGCATGACGCTTCCGATGATGGATACGCAGGGAAACCGGCTGATGGGTTCCGTGCTGGAAGTGAAACCGGATGTTGTCGTGATGGATTTTAATCATCCTTTGGCGGGCGAAACTTTATATTTCGACGGCAGTGTGATTGATGTACACGAAGTTACTCCACAGGAAATTGCCGAAATGACACGCGAAGATTCTGCCTGCGGTCATTGCCATCCGGACGATGAATGCGGTTGCACAGACTGTCAATGAATACTTTCGGGCATATATTCCGTTTGACTTCTTTCGGGGAATCGCACGGGGAAGCAATTGGAGGGGTGATTGACGGTTGCCCTTCCGGTATTTCCGTAGATGTGGATTTTATCCGGAACGAATTGAACCGGCGGAAACCGGGACAGTCCCATATTGCTACTCCCCGCAGGGAACCCGATGAAGTAGAATTTCTTTCCGGTATTTATGAAGGACAAACGACGGGAACGCCCGTCGGGTTTATCGTCCGGAACACCAACGCTCATTCTTCGGATTACGACATGCTGATGGATGTTTTCCGTCCTTCCCATGCCGATTATACTTACCAACAAAAATATGGCATTCGCGACCACCGGGGCGGCGGCCGCTCCTCTGCCCGGGAAACAGTTGCAAGGGTTGTGGCGGGGGCTTTTGCCAAATTAGCATTGAAAGGAAAGGGTATTGAAATTGTTGCTTATACTTCGCAAGTGGGTCCGGTTTGTTTGGATAAACCGTATACCGAACTGGATTTTAGCAAGATAGAATCCAATCCCGTTCGCTGCCCCGATCCGGGAAAGGCGCAGCAGATGATTGAACTAATCGAAACAGTAAAAGAAGAAGGCGATACGGTTGGAGGCGTTGTCTCCTGCGTTTGCCGCGGTGTTCCCGCCGGACTGGGCGAGCCTGTTTTCGGGAAATTGCATGCCGCTTTGGGAAATGCCATGCTGAGTATCAATGCGGTAAAAGGATTTGAATACGGTATGGGATTTGAGGGCGTCCGATACAAAGGCTCCGAAATGAATGATGCCTTTTACCGTAAACCGGATGGAAAAACCGGCGTCAGAACCAATCATTCAGGCGGAATACAGGGCGGTATTTCCAACGGAGAAGATATTTATTTTCGCGTGGCATTCAAACCGGTTGCTACCATATTCAAAGAACAGCAAACGGTTGATAAAGACGGGCGCGAAATTTCGCTAAAAATACACGGGAGGCATGATCCTTGCGTACTTTCCCGCGCCGTGCCGGTTGTGGAAGCTATGGCGGCCATGGTTATCCTGGATTATTATTTATTTGCAACCAAAAATTAATTTCAATCATGAGTGAAACTTTTCAAAGAACATTGATTACTTCTGCCTTGCCTTACGCTAACGGTCCCGTTCATATCGGACACCTGGCGGGCGTTTACATTCCGGCGGATATTTATGCCCGTTACCTTCGCCTGAAAGGGGAAGAGGTTTTATTTATCGGCGGTTCGGACGAACACGGAGTTCCTATCGCCTTGAAAGCCAAAACAGAAGGGATTTCTCCCCAGGAAATAGTCGACCGTTATCACCGTATTATCAAAAAATCTTTTGAAGAATTTGGTATTACTTTCGATATCTATTCGCGGACAACTTCCAAAATTCATCATCAAACGGCTTCCGGTTTTTTTAAAAAACTGTACGAAAAAGGTGAGTTTATCGAAAAAACATCGAAACAGTATTATGATAAGGAAGCCGGGCAATTCCTGGCCGACCGTTATATTACCGGCGAATGTCCGCACTGTAATAACAAACATGCTTACGGCGACCAGTGCGAAGCTTGCGGGGTCACGCTCAGCCCTCTCGAGTTGCTTAATCCGAAGTCGACCATTTCCGGCAGCATTCCCGTACTGGAAGAAACCAGACACTGGTATCTTCCGCTGGACAAGCATGAAGCATGGCTGAAAAAATGGATTCTCGAAGACCATAAAGAATGGAAATCCAACGTTTACGGCCAATGCAAATCATGGCTGGATACGGGATTGCAGCCGCGCGCCGTGAGCCGCGACCTGGACTGGGGCATTCCGGTTCCGGTGGAAGGCGGTGAAGGAAAAGTCCTGTACGTCTGGTTTGATGCGCCTATCGGCTACATTTCCAATACAATCGAACACTCGCCGGACGATTGGGAACGGTGGTGGAAAGACAGTTCAACACGCCTGATTCACTTTATCGGAAAAGACAATATCGTTTTCCACTGCATCGTTTTCCCTGCCATGCTCAAGGCCGACGGAACATATATTTTACCCGAAAACGTACCCGCCAATGAATTTCTCAATCTCGAAGGCGAGAAAATATCGACTTCCCGCAACTGGGCGGTCTGGTTGCACGAATATTTGGAAGACTTTCCCGGAAAACAGGATGTATTGCGCTATGTATTAACTGCCAATGCACCGGAAACCAAAGATAACGATTTTACATGGAAAGATTTTCAGGCGCGGAACAACAATGAACTGGTCGCCGTCTTCGGCAATTTTGTCAATCGCGCTATGGTGCTTGTTCACAAATACTTTGAAGGAAAAATTCCGGAAAGAGGCGAATTGAGTGATGATTACGATTGCACAGCCCTGAATGAGTTGAAGTGCATTAAACAGAACCTGGAAGACTATCTCAATCAATTTCGCTTTCGCGATGCATTAAAAGAAGCCATGAATCTGGCGCGTACCGGAAACAAATATTTAGCCGATACCGAGCCCTGGAAACTGGCAAAAACCGACATTGGGCGGACGGCGACTATCCTGAATATTGCCATGCAGATTACTGTTAATCTGGCGATTGCCTTTGAACCTTTCCTGCCTTTCTCTTCCGAAAAACTCAAACGGATAATTGACAAAAAGGACTTGAAATGGAACGGCTTGGGAAGTATTGATTTGCTCGAAGCGGGTCACGAGCTCAATCAATCCGAATTGTTGTTTGAAAAAATTGAAGATGAAGCGATTGAAAAGCAAATTCAAAAATTGCGTAGGGACGGGGGTTGCCCGTCCCCCATTAATCATTAAAAAACGGGGTACACCCATCTATAGGGATGGTGTGTACCCCGTTTTTCGCAGGAAGGCGGGCGAACCCCGTCCCTACTTGTGTTTAGGTGTACTTTTGCAAAGTGCAGATGGATTATTGCAAAGTACAGATGCACCAAAACAAAAATCCGATTGGCAACACTTAAATACCAGCGGTGAGAAAACGTAGGGACGGGGTTGCCCGTCCCATCCACAACAGGTTTCGCCCGTCCCCATTAACCATTAGTGATTAATCATTAACTTGATGACATTGGGGTATCACTACAGCCAAATTGTCGCGCCTCTGTCATTGCATCCTGTCGTTCCCGCGCAGGCGGGAATGACAGGGCCACGCACTATTAAAACTAAAAAATTTAAGCAGTGTCTGTCCGAAAAACGCATAAGTGTCAACATATCAGCTAAATAATGAGATAAACACAGGATGAATATAGAAAGTGACAAATTAGTCAATGTTCTGAAAGATGCTTATATTTGCATTGTTATAAAGCAATAGTGCGATAAAAAGCCATTAAAACTCCAAAGATTCAAACGATGCGCAAAAGATTCGAGCCCCAATTAGAGTTAGGGCAATTGTTAATAGAAGATACCCCCCCGTAGCCGTGACGGGATGGCGGACCTGGTGGTTGCTTTACGCGAGTTGTATAAGAATAAAGAGTACCGTGACCGTCATGTAAGGTTTTTTCCCTTTTTTTCAGATCACGATGACTTTTTTGCCGGAAAAACAAAAGGAGCGGTGTTCCTATTTTGCATATATTAACATAGTTGCTGAAATGATGGGGTTTTCGGACAGACACTAAGGGGCTGTCAAAAAATTAACTTAACAATTTAGTTCAACAGGCTCAATACAATAATTCCATTCACCATGAAAAGTGCGTTTTATTATTTTACATTTGGACAATTCTTCATCACTGATTTTTATACCGGTTTTATATTGCTTTTCATCAATTACAGCTTTAACAGTCAATCCGGTCGTTGTTGCAGTAGCTCCTGTCAAACTCAAAATAACATACAATGTTTCCAATGGTTTTCATCTCCAATTCATTGATATATGGGGAAAATAGACGATGTTCTATTTTGTTCCGCCTGCTTGTACCGGGAGGAAAATGACTCACACATATTTTCAATCCTGTTTCATTGGCAAATTCTTGTAATTGAGTTTTCCACAAGCGATTTCTGCTATCGTTGCTTCCTCCTCCATCTGCTGTAATATACAAATTTTCCGCATATTTATACAGCATCTTACCTTCTTCGTTCCACCACTTGCGAATGGTAGCAACCGCAAATTCTGAGGTATCGTGACTTATACCGACACTTACAAATCCACTGTTGTTGGCTATATCACAAACTCCGTAAGGCGCCGCTTTGCCTTTGGTTTTATCTGTAAAGTCATAAACATTTACCTCAACGGGCTGATTTGATGGATGCCATTCCTGCCCATTATTTTTATATTTTCCTGTCAATTCCTTTTTCTTACATTCTACAGATATAACAGGTTGATTAATTGCAATAAATGCCTTCGCTGTATTATTAATGTATTCAAATTGAGCATCTCTATCCGCATGGTCGCCGCCTTCCTTTGTTTTCCTGTTGGACTGCATACTGTATCCTTCGTGAATCAATGTCTGACGTATATATTCGTGAGAAACGACATACCCTAATTTGCGCAAATCATCCTGTAAATGTCGAATGCTTCTGCTTGTCCACAACAACAAACTTTCCGGATCGCCAACTGTATATGGTGAAACAGGTTCTCTTATTGCCGAACAGGTTCGGGATATTTATCCGCCTCTTTTTTGCGACCTGCCCCTTTGTGTCGCATGCGATTATTATCCGATTGTAGCTCGGGATTTTGAAGTTCTTTCCCGCCTCGTGCAATTAGAAATCGACTTTTGCCTGACAACTCTGCAATTTTCGTTTGACCGCCCCAACCTGTGCTTTGGGATTCTGCTCCAAGATATAAACGACTTTGTTTTTCGCCTAATAGCGGCAATACCTTTTCTATTCTTTCCTTTATTATTCTATCCTCTTCCATTTGTTATCTATCTATTTTTTGAGACAACATAAGGTAATACTTTTTTTGGTAATGTCATAGATTATCGGAATAAATAATTACCTTTGCGGTCAAAAAACAGAAAGTATGATACATACGACAGTAATTAAGTGTCCCCACTGCGGGAGCAACAACCTGGTCAA
>JAIRNV010000195.1 GCA_031257875.1 Dysgonamonadaceae bacterium | reverse complement strand
ATTTTTACAGAACAAAGGAACTTTTTAAACAGGCTGTGATGAATTTCTTCGTAAACATTGCTGAATACAAACAAGAATTGCAATCGCTGCTAACTCTAAATTTCAGACTCGTTAATTCGTACTCTATTTCTTTTTGAGCATAAGTTAAAACAATCTTAAAAATATTTTTACGAAACAGATACTTTGTAATCTTTTACTACTGCTAATTTTTCTGCTTATTACTTAAGTGGATGCTTTTGCTTTTGCTCCTGCTATTATGCACAGGATGTGAATGAATGAATGAATGAATGAATGAATGAATGAATGAATGAAAGTTATTTATCCCTGAATTGCTGAGAAAATTCAATAAAAGTACCGTTGAATGATTCTTTTATGTAACTTTGCGGAAATTTAAAAAAACTAACAATTTTATTTATGTACAGAACAAAGACTTGCGGGGAATTACGCATAATTCATCTCAATCAGGAAGTAGTTTTAGCCGGCTGGGTACAAAAGGCGCGAAAGCTGGGCGGGATGATTTTCGTCGATTTGCGGGACAGGTACGGGATTACTCAATTGGTTTTTAACCGGGAAATTAATGCTTATTTATGTGAAGATGCCGAAAAATTAGGTCGGGAATGGGTGATTCGGGCGAAGGGTAAAGTAGCCGAAAGGTCTAACAAAAATCCGGGTATTCCAACTGGGGACGTCGAAATTATTGTATCGGAAATGCAGGTACTGAATCCTTCGGAAACGCCTCCTTTTACTATTGAAACCGATACCGACGGCGGAGACGACCTGCGGATGAAATACCGCTATCTGGATTTGCGCCGGACGGCGGTATATTCCAATTTGGAGCTTCGTCACCGGATGGCTTTTGCTACCCGCAGTTATCTGAACGAACAGCATTTCCTCGAAGTGGAAACGCCTATGATGGTCGGTTCCACACCCGAAGGCGCCCGCGATTTCATTGTTCCTTCCCGGATGAATCCCGGCGAATTTTACGCTTTGCCGCAGTCGCCGCAGCTGTTCAAACAGCTGTTGATGGTGTCGGGTTTCGACCGTTATTTTCAGATTGTGAAATGTTTTCGCGACGAGGATTTACGCGCCGACCGTCAACCGGAGTTTACGCAAATCGACTGCGAAATGTCGTTTGTCGAACAGGAAGATATTTTGAACCTTTTTGAAGGATTGATTCGTTATTTGTTCAAGACCATCAAGGGGATAGACATTCCGGCAATGCCCCGCCTGCCGTATGCCGAAGCCATGAAACTGTACGGTTCGGATAAGCCGGACACTCGCTTTGCCATGTCTTTTGTCGAATTGAAAGACCTGACCGGCGGAAAAAGCTTCGGCGTTTTCGACAGCATCGAATACGTCGGCGCCATTTGTGCGGAAAGCTGCGCCGCCTACACCCGCAAGCAATTGGACGAATTGACCGCTTTTGTAAAACGTCCGCAAATCGGGGCGGGCGGCTTGATATATGTTCGCTACGAAGCTGGCGGAGGCATCAAATCTTCTGTCGATAAATTCTATACGCCGGACGACTTGAAACCCTGGCTCGAAAAAGCGGGCGCCAACCCCGGCGATTTGCTGCTGATTCTTTGCGGCGAGACCGAAAAAACCCGAAAACAATTGGGTGAACTCCGTCTGGAAATGGGTTCCCGATTGGGACTGAGGAAGAAAGACCGGTTCGGTTGCCTCTGGATGGTAGATTTCCCGCTTCTGGAATTTGATGAAGAAACAAATCGCTATTATGCCATGCATCATCCGTTTACAAGTCCGAAGCGCGAAGATATTCCGCTTTTGGATACCCGTCCGGGCGCTGTACGCGCCAATGCTTACGACATGGTGATTAACGGAGCGGAAGTTGGCGGCGGCTCCATCCGTATCCATAACAGCGAGTTGCAACGGAAAATGTTTTCGCTGCTTGGTTTCACGGAAGCGCAGGCGCAGGCGCAATTCGGGTTTCTGATGAATGCTTTCAGATACGGAGCGCCCCCGCACGGGGGAATTGCTTTCGGTTTAGACCGGCTTGTTTCCATCTTTGCGGGGTTGGATTCGATTCGCGACTGCATCGCTTTCCCGAAAAATAACTCCGGGCGCGACGTGATGATTGATGCGCCGGCTGCGGTTTCCGGCGAGCAGCTGGATGAACTGCATTTGATGGTTCGACCGGACAAAGTCTGATTGCCGGGTGAATTTCAGGATATTCCTTCCCCAATACCTTTCGGGTCTAAGAAGAATGGCAACGCATGGTCGCCAATAAACTGCCGGCCACACGCTTTACAAAAATAATTTTGCTTCCCGTATGATTTTCTGCCGTTTTTCTTTATCTCTGTGCTTTGGCAGTCGGGGCAATGAAGTGTGATTTTTATTTGCATTCAACTAAAATACATACTTATTCCCTGATTGCCGAATTTTTATAATGGCATACTTTTTACATCACCACCGAAAAAATTTTATTCAACGAACTAATTAAAATATCATATAGATTGTATTTATTTCGTATATGAAACGCAATGACGCTAAAATTAACTTTTAATGTCATTATGATTTGTAATTACAAAATATCGAATCGATTTGCAATACACCCTATTCTCATGTTATTTCTATTTAAAAATGTCCTAATTTCATCACTTCATTTTCCCATGAAATAGATTGGTTGTGGATATGTTTCTTTTGGTAAATAGAGTAAATATCAATTTCTCCATCAATAATTCGCTGTAAAGAACGGCTTAAGTCATTTGCATCATATTTGACAAGTTCGCCCATCCCTTCCGAAATCAATTCTTTTGCACATCCGGTATCGGTCGCCACTATATAATTATTAAAACGGAAAGCTTCCCCAATCACAATACCATAAGATTCGTAAACAGCCGTATGTACAAATATTTTCGACCTGTTAAAATAATTATACAATGTTGCTTTATCATAAACAGGGCCGATAAAGCAAACATTATCTTTTAGATGAGGATTTTGATTGAAGAAAGCATTGATATAATCTTGAAAATCACATTCTACTTTTTCTATTGGACCGATAAACACAACTTTATAATCTTTCAACGCTATTTTCTTCAAAGCATCTAAAAAAAGTTCCGTATTTTTTTGTTTAGACCCGTGGCGGCCAACCGATATAATTAATTTTTCTTTTTGATTAACAGGTAATTCCTTGATATGATTAACTTGCATTATTTCTTCATCTATACCCCAGCGCAGAATGTTAATTTTTCCGGTGTTTTCAGGAAAGGCTTTTGTTTTTTTAAGAAATCGTATATTTCTGCCAGTTCTATTGAGACTTTATTGGCAGTTTCAACTGTTTTAAATAGAATTTTCCGAATGATGGAATTTTTAATCTTTGTCATGAATCCGGATTCATCCCGAAGCATGGATTTCCAAACGCCATAGCCATCACTGAAAATATAAAAAATTCCTTTGGGATTTCTCCATTTGTATATCATGCCGATAATGGCCGTTTGATAAGAAAAATGTACCCTGACAAGAACATCTGTTTCTTTTGCATGCTTGAAAAAATACCGGAAAAAATACCATTCGCCGCTAAAAGTGAAATGCTTTCCTTTACCCGGATATTTTAGCGGCTTTAATAAAGCTCCTTTGTAATATTCAGGAAGATTTACACTGTTTTCATCCTGATGGAAAACAACAGTAACGGAAAAATTATGTATCTTCCCGATGTAATAAGGCAACGGAAAAGTTTTTATTAATTCGACTTCATCAAAAGAAGCGATATTGAAAACTAAATTTTTCATTTTAATATACGAATATGACAAAAATTTATACTGTAAAATAAATTGCTGAAAATCAGCAAAATACTTTGTTATTTATTCGGAAAAGACCTTGAAATTTCGTGCCTTTACGACTGATTTTCAATTAGTTATAATGGAAACGAAAACTATCGGGTCAAGTACAAAAGTACTCAATTAATTTTAATTTTAAGTCAAAATCCGGGGACAAATCAGGGTAAACGCATCTTAATTCGTTAGGATTTTCAATAAATAATTATTATTCCATCCGGCATCGAGTCTTTTTCCTTTCACACTTCTCTTTTTTGACTGTTCATGTTTGATGAGATTGAGGGCAATTCGATTAAG
>JAIRNV010000163.1 GCA_031257875.1 Dysgonamonadaceae bacterium | reverse complement strand
CAAGTTCCACCTTTATGAAAAAAACTTATAAAGGTTATGCCGCCGAGGTTACGGATACGAGCCTGGAATTTTCGGTTGAACTGCCCGAAGGCGAGTACGCAATTTCTGTTTATCATGACAAGAATGATAACAACAAATTAGATACCGGCGTCTTTGGCATTCCAACGGAGGGCTACGGTTTTAGCAACAATGTTAAAGGGTTTATGGGACCTCCGAGTTTTAAGGAAAGCAAATTTTCATTAACCAAAAACAGTACATTAATCAGGATTAATCTGATTAATTAACGGCACATCGCGCTCGGCGTAGCGTCCACGCTACGTCGTGCTAAAAGCAAGGCTATAGCCTTGCAAACAAAAAAAACAGAAATGTAATAATGAGTATGGGATATAAAGCAGGTGAGCAGAAGACACTGCACCAGACGAATATTTTTATATGCAAGGTTGGAGCCTTGCTTTTAACACGACGTAGCGTGGACGCTACGCCGAGCTGAGTAATTAAGGTGAAAAGATAGAAATAGACGACTAAATAAATAGAGTATGAATAACATGTTAAAATATAAAAACTTTGTTGCAACGATAAAAATCATTAATCATTCAATAATGAAATCTTTTCTTAAAAACAGCGGAATAGGAGTGTTGTTAGCAGGAGAATTATTCCTGATAGTTCCGTTTTTCCTGAAAAATGAGACTAATGCAACACTGACGGCAGGCTTGTCTCTGGTAATCGCCGGCTTTTTTTTGTATGTGGGAATCAATAAAAAAATCCGTTAATTCGGCGAAATCCTATAGTATTCGGCGAAATCCAATTGTTTTCAAATATTAAACTCGAATATTTGCCCGTATTCTACCGGAAATTCAAAAGAATCTTCAAGTCCGAAAATTCCCGAATATACGTGTATCAACCGGATAACTCCTCCGTGCGTAAATATACAGACGGATTGCGCTTCCGAAGATTTGAGCTCGTCCATGAAAGCGCAGACTCTTTTTTGCATCATCCGGTAGGATTCTCCGTTTTTTGCCGGATAATTAATCCAGTCGGAAAACCAGCCGGAAGCCTCCTGCCTGTCGATTTCCATCCACGATTTCATTTCCCAGTCGCCGAAATTCAGTTCTTTCAGTCTTGGCTCCAGGACAGGCGTGTAGCCGCAGTATCCGGCCAGCAGGGTACAGCGCGACAGCGGACTTGAATAGACCCGGTCGAACGTTTTACCGGCTAACTGTTGCTTTACGGTTTCCGCTTCGGTCTGGAAAGATGGTTTCAGGGCTACGTCGGTAAAACCGTAGCATACGCCCGACGGGACATCCACAGAGGTATGTCTGATCACTGTTAATCTCATGATTCCGAATATTTGAAATTGTTAATTGATTCATAAATTACATCCTGTATCCGCTCGCGGATATTCAGTTGTATCAATTGCCGGTTCTTTCGGGACGGATAGACCCGATTGGATAAAAAAATATATATCAGGTTTTTATCGGGGTCAACCCAAAAGCAGGTTCCCGTATAGCCGGTATGCCCGTAAACGGATGCCGATGCGGAAAGGCATGCGCCCTTGCCCGGATTTTTCGGGTCAGGCCTGTCAAAGCCCAGTCCGCGGTGGCTGTGTGCGCTTTGGGTTTTGGTAAACAGTTTGACGGTTTCCCGGCTCAGGTATTTTTCGTCGCCATATTCGCCCCCGTACAGTAACATTTGCAGTATTTTAGCCAAATCGTTTGCGTTGGAAAAAAGGCCTGCATTTCCGGAAACGCCTCCCATTGCGGCGGCGGCTTCATCGTGCGGGTAGCCGGTTAAGAGCTGTTTCCTCCAGATTTCGTCGTATTCCGTAGGCGCAATATTTTCCTTCGGAAATTTTCTTAACGGTAAAAAGCCGGTGAAGTTAGCGCCCAAACCGGCGTATAACCAATGATCCAGAAAATTATCAAGCGTTTGCCCGGAACTGTTTTCCACAACTTCTTTCAAGAGCATGAAATTCAAATCGCTGTAAAGATAACCGTTTTTATTGCTCCGTTTGGCGTTGACGATTTCATTCATTATATCTTTCTGAAAATCCGATTTGATATAGAGCCGGTCTGCTACCTGTTTTTCGATGCCGGGTGCAGGCTGGCTTGAGACCATTGTTCCGGTCAGCAAACGGTAGAACAAAATAAAAGCGGGCAAACGGGTTTCGTGAAACAATGCCGATTGAATCGTAAGATTTTTTTTATCCGAATATTTCAGTTCGGGAACAAACCGGCTGATTTTATCAGACAGGGCAATTTTTTTTGTATCATGGAGTTTCATGATGGCGGCAAGCGTCGCCACTGCTTTGGTCAGCGATGCTATATCGTAAATATCCGTGTTCAGGACGGGACGTTCGGCGGTGTAGTCAAATGCGCCGAACGAGCGGTTGTAAACGACAACTCCATCTTTGGCAACCAGTACCTGACATCCCGGAAAGGCCTGGCTGTTGATACCCTCGCTGACAATGGCCTCGATTTTCCGCAGTGTTTCGGGCGACATGTCCGCCTCTATCGCTTCCTGATAGGACAATCTCACTTTTTGCGTTTTCAGGCCGTCACCGAAATCAAACAAACCGGCAATACTTACCGGTAATTTTCCTTTGGCGGGAATCCCGCCCATAATCAGTTCGGCGGCGGCCTGCTGCGCTCCGGGCGTGTCTTCGTAGGCGGCTATGACCGATTTGGCCGCAACGGCGCTTTGTTTGAACCGGGCGATGGAGTAGGGCAGGGTGAAGAAACACAAACTGACGTCCCTTGTTTTTGCCAGGCGCTGAAGTTCCGGAAAATCGGTCTGTTTTGCGGAATAAACGGTGCAAATGATTTCATCGTAGTCTTTCAGTTGCCTGAAAACATTTGTTACGCCAGTTTTCACCTCGGTTGACGGCAGACTGAAAAAGTCGAATGCGCCGTATAAAGACAGCCTGTTTCGGAAAGCAATCTCGTCTTTCGCTCCAATGGAAAGAACAGCTATTTTTTTCCTGCCTAATCCTTTAACAGGAATCTGTTCGTCTTCGTTTTTCAAAAGCGTAATGGCTTCGCTGTTCAGTTTCTGCACCAGCCATTTGGAATAATCCGAATTAATTCTTTCGTTAAGGCCGTTTATTTCAACCGGTTTCGGATTGTTTAATCCGGCCGCATATTTGTAACTCAATACTTTCAGGCATCTTTTTTCAACGGTTGACAAATTGATAACGCCCAGTTCGACGGCTCTTTTTACTTCCGCAATTTCCGAAGCCGGGTCTTCCGGATACAGCAAAATATCATTTCCCGCTATCAAAGCCTGTACGCAATTGCTTTTTTTGATGGAAGCGCCTTTCATATTCAGCGCATCCGTGAACGTCAGTCCTTTGAATTTCAGTTCTTTTTTCAATAATTTGTCTACAATTTTGGGAGACAGGGAGGTCGGCAAACGGGAAGTTTTATCCAGAGCGGGGACAGACAAATGTCCCGTCATGATTCCCGAAAAACCGGCTTCAATAAACGCTCTGAAAGGGTATAAATCAATGTCGTTTATGTGCCTCCATGTGTTGTCAACTACCGGCAGGGTCTTGTGCGAATCTTTGGAAGTATCGCCGTGTCCGGGAAAATGTTTTCCGACAGCCATTACACCGTAACTTTCCAGACCGCGGGAATAGGCAATGGCCTTTTCGACTACAAGCCGCTGATTTTCACCGAAAGAACGGATGCCAATCACCGGATTATCCGGATTACTGTTTACATCCAAAACCGGGGCGAAATTGATGTGTATGCCCAATTCCCGGCATTCGCGCCCTACTTCCGCGCCGTAAAGCTGAATCAGGTGGTTATCTGCAATTGCCCCCAGCATCATGCTTTTGGGAAATCGCGGCGTATTTTCGAGGCGCATGGACAATCCCCATTCCCCGTCGAGGGAAATCAACAGCGGGACCCGCGAAGATTGCCCGTACAGGTTAATGCTTTGGGCTTCATCCTCCAAAGCGCCTTTGAAAAAAATGATTCCGCCGATTTTCTGTTCCCGGATGTATTTCAGGGTTTTGTCACTGTTGGAAAGACTTGGGTCTGCCGCAACCATAAATAACTGTCCGATTTTTTCATCCAAAGTCATCGTGTCAAAAATCGAATCTACCCAGTGTTTCATTTTCGCCGCATCGGCCAGTTGATACAGCGCCGGCTGTTTTTGCGCATAAGTTAAGGGAATAATAATCAGCCAGCCGATTAGCGTTAGCAGGTAAGTCTTTGTCATTTCTTTATTTCCTCCATAATCATGTCGACACGTCCGACGTAGACGCCGTAAGCCCCTGTCTGGTTTATAATCACTTCGCGCCCGTCTGCATTCTGCCGTCTGTCTGGCTCGGGCATGAAAGTGTGGGTATGTCCGCCCAGAATCAGGTCAATATGGCGGCTTCTTTTAGCCAGGGTGATGTCCCCTACACGCTCTTCGTCAAGATAATAACCCAGATGGGACAAACAGATAATTAAATCGCACTTCTTCCTGTTTTTCAGGAAACCGGCCGTTGCATTGGCCGATTCGACCGGGTCGAGATATTTTACTCCCGCCGAATTGGACTTGGAAACCAGGCCTTTGGGATCGATGGTCAATCCGATAATGCCGATTTTTATTCCGTTTCGTTTGATGATATGGTATTTTTTTGTCAGCCCGTCCACCGGCGTACCCGAAAAATCCAGATTCGTAGCGATGAAAGGAAATTTGGCCTGTTTAACCATTTTGGACAGCGCTTCCAAACCGTTGTCAAACTCGTGGTTGCCGAGACAGGCGGCGTCCGTACGCATCAGGTTGGCGGCGGCGATTTCGGCGGCGCCTTTGTAGCGGTTGAAATAAGGCGTTCCCTGCACAAGGTCGCCGCAGTGGAAAAGCAGAACGTTTTTTGTTTCTTTGCGTACCGTGTTCACGTAATTGTCCAAGCGCACCATTCCGCCTTTGCCGGAATAGTCGCCCCCGTTTTCGGGAAACGGTTCGATGCGGCTGTGCGTATCGTTGATGTGCAGGATGACAAGCGATTTTTCCTGCGCCTGAACGGCGACGGATAATATGAGTAGTATAATTACAGGTATTGCTTTCATTGTAAAACCGTTATTCTGTTATCCAAATTTGAGTCAATCGCTTTATTTCCGGCTGTTTGCTTTTTGATGTGTTCTATCATGGCATCGCGGAGCAGCATGTTTGAGTCCGTAACTTTCACGGCTTTCGTGAGCGCTTCCATCCGGTCGTTGCCTTCGGCGAGGTAGTCGACGGTGGCAACAAGGTAAATCCTGTTCCCGTCAATGGCTTTGCCGCCGATTTTCAACGACCGGACGGTTTGATCTTTAATTACGACTTCTATGTTTTTCGACAAACTTTCGCCCTCTCTTTTTGCTATGGAATCGAAAAATTCTTCAACGGCTTTTCCCGGCAATTCGAGTAAAACAATCCGGTTGTCGAACGGGAAGATTTCATACATGTTTCCGGTGGTTATCGGTCCCTGATTCAGTATACTGCGGATTCCCCCGGTATTCATCACCGCAAAATCGACGGGTTGCCACAAGCCGGAAGCATAGTCGAAGACTGCATCGGCGGTGAAATTGCTTAGCAGACTCTGGGGTTTTCCCTTGGTCAGTGTCCGCCCGGCCGTTCCGATAACCGTCCGGGTTTCTCCGGTCATTTTCGCACGGAGGGAATCGACTAATGCCCGCATGGCGGTATTTGCAGCCGGCTCCCACGCGCTGTCCATTTCCACGCGGGCGACTTCGACGCTTTTTACCTCGTACTGTTTTTTTGCACAGGCGGCCGTTAAAACAGCCGCAATGAGAAACATCCCTGTTATTTTCGGATTAACCTTCTTCATTGATAAAACTTTCTACTTCTTTTACTTTTTTGAATAAATCGGATGCAAATACGAAATCGTTCAATTCCCTGTCGGTTGAAGTCACGATTTTTTCTTTGGTTCCCTCCCAGACTTTCCGCCCTTCGCTGATGAAAACGATTTTTTCGCCGATGTTCATTACCGAGTTCATATCGTGGGTGTTAATTATCGTTGTTATGTTGTATTCCTTTGTAATGTCGTGAATCAAATCGTCAATGAGCAAGGAAGTTTTCGGGTCTAATCCCGAATTGGGTTCGTCGCAAAACAAATAAGCCGGATTCATTGCAATGGCGCGGGCGATGGCTACCCTTTTCATCATTCCGCCGCTGATTTCCCCCGGATATAAACGGTCGGCATCGGTCAGGTTCACCCTTTCCAGACAGAACTTTGCCCGTTTTTCGCGGTCTTTCCAACTGTCGCGGGTAAACATGGTCAAAGGAAACATCACATTTTCCAAAACGGTCATCGAATCAAAAAGGGCTGATCCCTGAAATAACATGCCCATTTCGCGGCGAAGCGCATTCAGTTCTTTTTTACTCATTGCGGTCAGATTCCGGTTGTCGTAACGTATTTCGCCCGAAGAGGGACGAATCAGACCGATCAGGTTTTTCATCAAAACCGTTTTACCCGAACCGCTTCGGCCGATAATCAAATTGGTTTTCCCTTTTTCAAAAAGCGTTGAGATGTCTTTCAACACCTCTTTTTCTTCAAATGACTTGTATAAATGGCGTACTTCTATCATTCGGTATTTTAAATTTTTTGTTAAAAAGGCATCCGACCATGTCGGCTTTTGTCCCCCACTTTGGGAGGAAATGGCCGACTATGTCGCAACCCTGTTTTCATTGCATTTTCAGAATATCCCGCACTTTTTCCGCGGACAGACCCGTAAGTTCGGAAATATTTTCTATGGAAATGCCCTTACCGGCAGCATTGTGCACAATGGCGTGATATGTTTCGTCTTTGCCTTTCTGCTCACCGATTGCGATGCCTCGTTGCTCACCAATTGCCACACCCCGTTGCTCGCCGATTACTATGCCTCGCTGTTCACCGATAGCCATGCCCCGCTGCTCACCGATTACTATGCCCCGCTGCTCGCCAATTGCCACACCCCGTTGCTCGCCGATTGCGATGCCTTCACGCATGGCATGATTGATGCCGCTGGTGTAGTCCGACAATGCCATTTCCCGCATCTGATAGGCGCGTAACGCTTCTTTACTGCGCGAAACAAACGCAATCTTTTCCTGTGCTTTTGCTATTCCACTGTCCATTTTTACTATCTTTTTTAATGTTTTACTGTCCGTATTTCTGTCAAAAAATGTCAGCCACCTGTGCAGGCTGTTATTGTCAATATCCCTTTTCCCCAGTTGCCGGAATTTTTTCATGCTGATAAAGTGTATCTCCAAAGCATCGGTCAGCATTATATCCTTATGGTGATCTTCCCATAAGTGAAAACTTGTATGTACTTCGTCCACCGGTATAAAGTCGAAGTTGACAATATTAATGGCAATCACCGGCGGGAGTTCCGCGTAATCCTGCCCCGATTCAATGCCGCGCACATATTCCCGGCTCCAGTAAAAAAGGCTTCGCCTGTCCATGTTTCCGGCATTGCGGAGCTGCACTTCAATATTTACCTTTACACCTTCGTCTGTTGTTGCCCGCAAATCCAGAATACTGGACTTGTCGTCGATAATTTCGGCCGTCAATTTCCTGTTCTCTTTGATTTCCACCGAAACAATTCTGTTTCTGCCTGTTTTCTGCAACACTGCGTTCAAAAAAGCAAGCAACTGTTCTTCATCTCCCTTTTCACCCATGTATTTCAGAAACAGATAATCGTTTAGCGGGTTCAGTCTTTCTTTTTTCATCGTTTTTAATTTTGGTTTTGCAAATTTGTGAAGGCGCACTTCTATCATTTACTCATGTTACGCATCAATTAATAATTCATGTCTGGATTGCTTCACTGCTTCGCAGTTCGCTGGTGACGCAGCGGGGTTGAAATACCGCACACGTCACCAGCGAACTGCGAAGCAGTGAAGCAATCCGGGATAAATACGGTTCATTTGTTTACGTTTGCGTAACATGAGTCATTTAGTAAGCATTAACTGGGTCATTATCAAGTCAAAAGTCAGAATCAGCACGCTACCCGTTACCACGGAATCCGTGCTGGCTTTGCCGACCTGCAAAGCGCCCCCTTTAACATAATATCCGAAAAAAGAGGCAATTGAAGCAATTAAAAAAGCAAATACCATTGATTTTATAATCGAATACCCAATATAATAAGGTACAAACCAGTACCGTATGCCGTATTCGTATTTGGCAACCGTTATCATATCCGTAGTAAATGCAATCAAATATCCGCCACCGATTCCGAAAAACATACTGATGATAACCAGAACGGGAATAAACAGAATAAATGCAACCAGTTTGGGTAAAATCAGATAATTAGCCGAATTTACGCCCATAATTTCAAGGGCGTCAATTTGTTCGGTAACGCGCATTGTTCCTAATTCGGAAGCAATATTCGAACCTACTTTTCCGGCCAGAATCAAACACATAATTGTTGATGAAAATTCAAGAAGAATTACTTCGCGGGCAATGTAACCTACCGTAAAATCAGGGATAAGCGGTGACTGGATATTCAGGGAAACCTGTATGGTTATAACCGATCCGATAAATATGGATATGAAAATGACAATTCCAAGCGAATCTACGCCTAATTTATAAATTTCTTTCAATGTCTGCCGGAAAAATACGCTCCACCGATCGGGAATCGCAAGTGTTCTCACCATCAAAATCACATATTCTCCGAATTTTTCTAATGCTTTCATTCTGTAAGAAAATCGTTCAAACCGTTTTCGGGTGCAAATGTAATCATTTTTTTTTATTATTTTTGCCTCCGAAAATAGAATGACTTCATGGAAAAAATGGTACTTCGCACGGAGAATTTAGTGAAACGGTATAGAAATCGAACGGTTGTAAACCATGTTTCGATTGATGTAAAACAAGGTGAAATTGTTGGTTTATTGGGACCTAACGGCGCCGGGAAAACAACGACTTTCTACATGACGGTCGGTTTGATAGTGCCGAATGAAGGGAAAATTTTTTTGAACAATAAAGACATCACCAAATTTCCGGTTTACATGCGGGCGAGGAACGGGATAGGTTATCTGGCGCAGGAGCCTTCGGTTTTCAGGAAACTGTCGGTTGAAGACAATATCCGCGCTGTTTTAGAGATGACAGGACATCCGGCTGATTATCAAAAAGAAAAATTGGAGAGTCTGATTACCGAATTTGGTTTGCAGAAAGTCCGCAAGAGTTTGGGCGACCAGCTGTCTGGCGGCGAACGGCGCCGGGTAGAGATTGCGCGGTGTCTGGCTATTGATCCGAAATTTATCATGCTGGACGAGCCTTTTGCCGGCGTAGACCCGATTGCCGTGCAGGATATCCAGCAAATTGTGGGAAAACTGAAGCACAAAAACATCGGTATCCTGATTACCGACCATAATGTTCACGAAACTTTGAGTATTACCGACCGGGCATATCTGCTTTTTGAAGGGAAAGTCCTGTATCAGGGAGTTGCGGAAGAATTGGCCGCCAATCCGGTTGTTCGGGAAAAATATTTGGGACGGGACTTTGAACTTCGGCGGAAAGTGCTTTGATTAGTGGTGAAGGGTAAAGGGTGAAGGGTAAAGGGTAAAGGGTGAAAGGTGAAGTATAATTACCTGCAAACTCACCTTTCACCCTTTACCCTTCACCCTTTACCCTTTTACCCTCCCGATAGCTTCCAGTAAAGGTTTCACCGACAGCGGTTTCCCTGTAGACTGCAAAATCCATTGATTGGGCGTCAGTCTTCCCAAACGGTAAATGCGATCGACTTCTGTGGCGAAATCTTTTCCCTGTAAATATTGTTCCAGTTGAAATTCAATGATTTGCCCGAATGAATAAGCCGATAAATACAGAGGATAGCTGAGTATATGGGAGTAAATTGCTAAAACCGGTTCGTCTTTTACGCCAAAAACAGGGGCATAATACTCGTTCCATATTTCTTTGGACAGGCGGGCGACGGCTTCTTTCAATTGCGCAGGCGTTGCATCGGGATTTGCATACATCCATTTCCAAACGCTTATATCTAAAAGAGATACTCCTGAGATTTCGAATAAGCTCCAAACTTTATCCAGAACGTCCGAATGATCGTCTCCCGAAGACTTATCTTTAATTCCCAAAATATCCAAATCTCTTTTCTGGAAAACAAAAGCCAATGCTTCGGTAAAAGCGGTGTTCGGCACTCCGTTCAGCATGTAATAATCAACATCGTAGAGCGATAAAGTTTGTTCTACATTATGGCCAAATTCGTGAATGGCAATGTTATAGCCTTTGTAGTCCAAACCTCCTTCGGGAATGCGGGTTCGGAGGTGAGCATGGTCGCCTTTTTGGGAAGCGCCCCAGGCATGTCCCGAACCGCGGGCGGCGTCAACATCTATTTTTTCGGATAAATATCCGGCGCGTTTCTTTGTAAATCCTAATTTTTCGAGGATATTTGACAAATCTTTTTTTAAGTCGTCTGCACTCGGATAAAGCGCTCTGGTGATGTTGCTTAAACTGTCTTCATTCAAAGAACTTCTCAATTTAAAACCATCGTACCAAATATCGAAAGCCCGCAATTCCCGGCCAAGGCGGGTAGCCACAATTTTCCCAACCGTTTTCACTTCGGGAGCAGAAAGGTATTCCCTGAAAAGCTTTTCGGCTTCATTGACCGACACTTCCATATCTTCCGAAAAATTCCGGTCAATATAAGTGTTTCCCGTATAAGCATCAATGGCTTTTAATGCCCTGAAATTATTTAGCAAAACTTCATAACGTGTTGTATTTTCGCTGTTTCCACTGATTGTCTTACCCGATTGATATACTTGATTGGTATATGGATTCCAATCGTAATCGCCCGAATTAATAACTTCTTTCGGGATTTCCTGCGAAATAATTCGCTTCATGGCCTCATAGATGGTTTGCTGTTTGTTGAGTCCGGTTTCTCCTTTATTATAGTTTGCTTTGATTTCGTCGCGTAAATTCCAGTGTGACAGCAGAATCATATTTTCAGGAAAAATCTTTTTTCCTGATTTATCCAACAGATGACCGGCATAAATATTGTAATTGGCAATATATACATCGGCATCGCTATTGGCTTTGGTAACAGCTTGTTGCAGTTCTGCCGGAACACGGTTTGTGAACATGTCGCCCAACCGGGCATAAGCCCAGCTAAGGCGGTTATTCCCAAGCATTTCCTTTTCTTCCAGAGAATGTTCCGGAAAGTTCAGCGAGATAAAAAATGCCAGTTTGTTGGCATACATATCGTCGCTGAAATGTGTATTCGGACTGTAAGCCGCAAACTGTTCGTCAATTTTGAGCAATGGGCCGGTCGCCTCATGTACATTTTTTTGCAGTTGGAGAGACATTTTGTTGTAATTTCCCAAAATAGCTTCCATGTAATCGCTGATTTTCAGGAAAACCGTTTCCTTTTCCGCAGGATCGGAAATATAATTATCCATACAAAAACGAATAAATTCGTCTTCTGTTCCGTCTTGTGGCTGCCATAGCCTTGCCGTTTGTTTTACACCTTTTTCTATCAGCGTTTTACCGGATGGATTTTTAACCGATAAGTCGGCTATTACTTTTTCAATGGCCGGAAGCGTGATTTCCGGTTTCCTGGATGTGTCCGCAAATACAGTCATATAAGGAATTATTACTGAAATGATAATTGCAAAAATTTTTTTCATGGATTGTGTTGTTTATTATAATAATGACAGGTACATGCTCAATACCCGAAACAGGATGAAATTACATGTTTTCAATCATGTTCAGCATTTTCATCGTCGCTTTAATCGCCGCCACAGTCTGGTCGACATCCAAACCTCTTGTTTTGAAATCCTTACCGTTGAAATTCCAGGCAATCGCTGTCTGCACCAAAGCATCGGTGCGGCCTCCCGCAGGAATAGTAACATTGTAATCCGTTAACGTCGGTTTGGGTTTGTTCAGGCGCGTGTAGATCCGCCATAAGGCTTTCGAGAAAGCATGATACTGACCGTCGCCGGGCATGGTTTCTTCATATTCCCGTCCGTCGACTGCAATCCGCACCGTCGCTGTCGGACGCAGGCCGCGAGCCAGGGACAGGGAAAAGTTGACCATTTTTATCGTGTCTGCCGTTTCCGTGTGCAAAACATCCGAGACAATATAGGGTAAATCGTCCTGGGTAACAATTTCCTTTTTGTCGCCCAGTTCGATAATCCGTTCGGTTACTTTTTTCATCCCTTCCTCGTCCAGGACGATGCCCATTGTCTCCAGATTCTTCAGAATATTGGATTTTCCGGAAGTTTTTCCCAAAGCGTATTCCCTTTCGCGCCCGAAGCGTTCGGGCAACAAATCATTGTAATACAGTTTGTTTTTGTTATCGCCGTCGGCATGAATACCGGCGCACTGCGTAAAAACATTGTCGCCGATTACCGGTTTGTTGTTTGGAATGCGGATGCCCGAATAGGATTCCACGATGCGGCTGACGCGGTTTACCTTGTTTTCCACGACATTCGTTTTTATTTTCAGCTGGTCGTGAAGCATGGCAATCACACTTGTCAAAGGCGCATTTCCGGCGCGTTCGCCCAGACCGTTGACCGTTGTATGAATCCCGTCAATGCCCGCCGATGCGGCGGCAAACGCATTGCCGACGGCTAAATCGTAGTCGTTGTGGGCATGAAAATCGAAATGCCGGTCAGGATACCTCGTTTTCATTTCCCTGCAAAATTGAGCCGTATTGACAGGATTCAAAATTCCCAAAGTATCGGGAAGCATGAAGCGTTTAATATTCGTATCTTTCAGGTTATCCATCAGAAAAAAGACATAACCGGGCGAATGTAACATGCCGTTCGACCAGTCTTCCAGATAAACATTGACGGTTATCCCGCGCGTTTTCGCACTGTCCGAAACGGCGAGGATGTCGGACAAATGCTGTTCGGGCGTCTTCCGCAACTGCTCCCTGCAATGCTTTAACGAGCCTTTACACAAAAGGTTCATCACGCGGCACCCGGCTCGACTTATCCAATCCAGCGATTTATCGCCGTCGACAAAGCCAAGGATTTCTATTTTATCAAGGTATTGTTTGGATGCAGCCCATTCGGCTACCTTTTTAACGGTTTCAAATTCCCCGTCGGAAACTTTGGCCGAAGCGAGTTCTACCCGGTCTACATTCAGGTCTTCAATCAAAAGCCGCGCGATATGCAATTTTTCGGTGGCGGAGAAAGAGACGCAGGAAGTCTGTTCGCCGTCACGCAAAGTTGTATCTAAAATTTCCATTCAAGTGTTTTTTCATAATTAACAATATTTTCTTTTTTACTCAACAAATAATCAATATCATCGAAACTTTTCAGGAAACACTCCTTTTTATAAGCGTTAATGGCAAAATTTTCGGATTTTCCGGTAGCATTATTGGTGATTAGCTGGTTTTCCAAATCAACGGTTAAAGTTATTTTCGGGTTTTTATCGACGCTTTCGAAGATTTCCGCAAGAAACGGTTCCGACACCACAACCGGCAAAACGAAGTTGTTCATTGCGTTGTTTTTGAAAATATCGGCAAAGAAACTCGAAACGACTGCTTGAAATCCGTATCCGGCAATCGCCCATGCGGCATGTTCGCGGCTCGAACCGCTTCCGAAGTTTTTTCCGGCAACCAATATGTTTCCCTGATAAACCGGGTTGTTCAGGACGAAATCCTTTTTAGGCGTCCCGTCTTTTTCGTATCTCCAGTCTGCAAAAAGATTATCGCCGAAACCTTCGCGCGTGGTTGCTTTCAGGAAACGCGCAGGGATAATCTGGTCGGTATCGACATTCTCTATCCTGAGAGGGACGATTGTACTTGTTATTTTTTTGAATTTTTCCATTTGTTTATTGAATTTTGAACACGGATAAAACAGATAAAACAGAATCTCACGGAATGATTATTCTAATATAATTTATTCCGTGAAATTCCGTGTATTCCGTCTAATCCGTGTTCATATGTTCATCATGATTTTCTGTCATTTGTCAACAGGAATCTCTTAAATTCGGGCTTTTTCCCAAAATTAAGAACGTATCCTACTTCATATTTTGTTGCACGCAAATAATTTAACAACTGATATCCATGGGCTTTAGAAATAGTCTCGGCGGCTTTTAATTCTAAAATAATCGTATCGTCTATCACAATATCTGCGTAATACAATCCGACCTTTCTTTTTTTATAAAAACTTCAATTGCTTTTTCCGTTTCGCATTTATAACCGGCATCGCTTAATTCAAAATACAATGAGTTTTTATAAACTCTTTCCAAAAAACCAAATCCCAATTCATTATAAACTTCAAAAAATGAATTTATAATGTCTTCACTTAATCCCTGATACAGCATAGCTCTCATAAATTATATTCCGTGAAATTCCGTTTCATCCGTTTTCTCTGCGTTCCAACTCCCGCGGGTCGATAATTTTCCCTGTAATTGCGGCAGCAGCGGCAACGAGCGGTCCTGCAAGAACAGTCCTTGCGCCGGGACCCTGCCGTCCTTCGAAATTGCGGTTTGACGTTGATACGGCGTATTTCCCCGCCGGAACTTTATCGTCATTCATCGCCAAACAGGCCGAACATCCCGGCTGGCGAATCTCAAAACCGGCTTCCGCCAATATCTTATCCAAACCTTCTTCGCGAATTTGCCTGTCCACCTGCCACGAACCCGGAACCAGCCATGCCGTTACTTGCGGCGCTTTTTCCAGCCCTTTTACAAGATTTGCAAATGCGCGAAAATCCTCAATCCGGCCATTGGTGCAACTGCCCAGAAAGACGTAATCTACCGGTTTGCCAATCAGTTTCTCGCCCGATTTAAATCCCATATATTCCAATGATTTGAGATAAGAAACCCTTGAAGATTCGTCTATCGCTCCCGAAGACGGAATCGCGTCGTTAATGCTCATTCCCATGCCCGGATTCGTACCGTAAGTAATCATCGGTTCGATTTCGGCGGCATCAAAAACTATTTCCTTATCAAAAACGGCGTTGTCGTCGGAACGGAGGGTTTTCCAGTAAGCCACCGCCCTGTCCCAAGTTTGGCCTTTCGGGACAAATTGCCGGCCTTCGAGATATCGGAACGTAGTTTCGTCGGGCGCAATCATTCCGCCGCGCGCACCCATTTCGATAGACAGGTTGCAAAGCGTCAGCCTGCCCTCCATCGAAAGACTTTCCACAGCTTCGCCCGCATATTCCACAAAGAAGCCTGTTGCGCCTCCGGTTGTCATTTTCGCGATGACATACAGCGCCATATCTTTGGCGGTAACGCCATGTTTCAGCCGGTTGCTCAGTGTAATACGCATCGTTTTCGGTTTCGACTGGAAAACGCATTGCGTAGCCAGTACCATTTCCACTTCGCTGGTTCCGATGCCGAAAGCAATCGCTCCCAAAGCGCCGTGGGTTGAGGTGTGCGAATCTCCGCAGACAATAGTCATTCCCGGCATGGACAGTCCGGTTTCGGGACCGACAACGTGAGTTACTCCATTCAAAGGATGCCCCACCGGATAACATTCCAAACCAAAATCACGGGCATTTCGGGACAAAGTATCAACCTGATTCCGGGAAACAGGGTCTTTAATCGGTTCTTCCTGATGAATGGTCGGAATATTGTGGTCGGCCATGCAGGTAATCTGTTTGGGGCGGAAAACTTTCAAGCGGCGTTTTCTCAGTCCTTCAAATGCCTGCGGGCTTGTTACCTCGTGACAATACATCCGGTCGATGTAAAGTTGTGTGGGACCGTCTTCAAGTGTTGTGATTACGTGTTTGTCCCAGATTTTTTCGAATAATGTTTTTGCCATATTAATTATTTATTGTTTTCGTTTGGAATTGATTGCGCTATACTTATGCTTGTTCAAACTCAAGCGCCAATGTTGGTTGCATCTCGATCCTTTTTACTCGTTGCCGGGCTATTTGGCAGTAGTCAGCGCTAATATCAATGCCAATGTATTGTCTGTCAAGTTTGCAGGCTACTCGCGGAGTTGTGCCGCTACCGCACATAGGATCAAATACTACGTCGCCTTTGTTTGTCCACGAAAGAATATGGTCTCTGACAAGTTCACAGGGAAACGGAGCCGGATGTCCTTTAGCTTCTTGGTCTTCTTGCTTCTTGCCTACAACATATTCCCAAACGTTACCTTTTATTTTTTTGTCTTTTACCGGATTTGCTGATTTTTCCCTTATCTGTTCGTTTTTCGAGTAATTTTTGTAAGTAGTTCCATTTAACTCCAATCCTGCATGCAAACAATCCACTAAAATAGGGTTGTGTGTGTTTACCATCCCCTTACTGAATACAAACATATATTCAAATTCATTATTGTAACGCTTCCTATAAATTTGAGGTATCGGATTTCGCTTGCGAAAAATCATGGTGTCGTGCAAATTAAATCCGACATCCTTAAAAAACAACGCCTGCCTGAAACTTGTCCCTGTTTCGGTAGCGTCAATAGTAGCGTCGGCGACAACCCACACTACAACTCCGCCCTGTTTTGTAATACGATACAGTTCATTTGTAATTTCATTAAATGGGAAGACATACCCGTTGTAATTTCTCAAATCGTCGTAAGGAGGTGAAGTTATAGTTAAATCAATCACATTGTCGTCAAAATTTTTCATTACGTCTACGCAATTTCCTACTATAATGCTATTTATGTAACTGTCTATTTTCATTTATCGTATTAAAAAAAGTTCGTTGTCCGAAACGGCCTGTATTGTTTTGATTTTATTTTCAATTTTATGAATTTTAATGAGTTCTTTCAATGCTTCTGCATGTGTCATTCGCATAATTTTTTCACGTTCTTGCGCTAAAAATGTTAATGCTTCGTTTTTAGCAATAACAATTGATTCTGTTGCCGCCATTTTTTCCATATTCCAAAGTGTTTCAATTTTCTTTGAAAAAGAAAGAATCGTTTTATTGACAACCAACCAATAATCATTTGCCGATTTTGACGGATTTAATGCAGGAATGGTTTGAAATATCTTTTCCAATAATATTTGTGCGTTATCCTTATTTTCAATTTCGGAATACGCCAGCAGTAATGCTAAATGAGAATAAGTGAATATACAAACATTTCTTGTAGTGGCTTGCTGATATATCTGACTTGAAGAATTAGGTAGCTGATAAATCGGGCATACGAGCATTGCGTATGATTTTCCTCGTTTCCAATTGGCCATTGCCTGTATTTTAAAGTCTTTCGGATTTTTTGCTGTTCGGCTCAAACGAAATGCTTTTGCGTCGGCAACAAAGCTGTAATTTTTTGCAAAAGATTCAACATCGGCAGTATCAGATCTTTCTTTCAAAACGATACTGTTTAATCCTAATTGTTTGTATGCCAATGATAGAAGTATATCCGTGTACTTTGAATACAGTTTTTCTTCACTTGTATCATGTCCGTAACCTTCGGGAATATTGCCGCACAATCGCAAATGGTTTATTAGAGAATTTGTACCGTTTTTTGTAACTTCCTCTGTGAGTTCTATTTCCAAACGGTTTGAATCTTTTCCGAAGTTCCCGCTTATTTTTTGAATCTCGTTAATCCAGAAGTTTCGTTTTATAATCACTTTTTCCGGTATAATGTTGTATTGCATAATTTAATATTTAAATTTCCATTTATTTCTACTTTAACAGATTGAAAAGCAGATGTCTCATATAACACTGTTAGAACCATTTTTTTTAATCTGTTAAAGTAGAAATAATGATTAATTTTTAATGATTAATATTGCAGCCGTCATTGCGAACTGCGAAGCAGTGAAGCAATCCAGAAAAAAAACAATGCACAAAATAAAACCGCGTGAAGTATAAATGAGGGTGGGAATCAGGTTTTTCCCCGTCCTGCCCGGCGTCTCGCTACGCCGGGGGTTATTCATTTTATTTTTCTGCTGTTGAATCCATTTTTCCTGCAATTGAATCCAATCTTCCTGCTGTTACTTTTAATTTTCCGGTAATTACTTTTAATTCTCCGGTAATTACTTTTAATCTTCCGGTAACTACTTTTAATCTTCCGGTAACTACTTTTAATTTTCCGGTAATTACTTTTAATCTTCCGGTAACTACTTTTAATTTTTCGGTAATTCTACTTCACAAATTTATTAATAGCATCAATATAAGCCTCGACGGAAGCGGCAATAATATCGGTATTCGCCGAAAAACCGTAATAGTTTACGCCTTCATGCTCAACTTGCATGTGTACTTTTCCCATGTCGTCGCTGCCCTTGTTAATAGCTTGAATCAGAAATTCCTGAATAGTCATTTTCCGGCGGATAATCTGTTTCAGGGCTTTGATGGCCGCATCAACCGGCCCGTTGCCGGAAGCGGCCGATTCGAATTTCTCACCGGCAATATTCAGTCCGACACTCGCTACCGGACGGACGCCGACTCCCGACGTTACCTGCAGATATTCCAGCTTGATACGCTGCGAATCCGTCCGGTCTTTCCCCGCCAGCATTAAAACATCGTCGTCGGTAATGTCTTTCTTCCGGTCTGCCAGTTTAAGAAATTCTTCGTAAACTTTGTCTAATTTTTCCTGAGTGAGTTCAACGCCGAGTACGGACAGTCGGTGTTTTAAGGCGGCGCGCCCGCTACGCGCCGTCAGTGCAATCGTGTTCTCGTCGATTCCTACATCGTTAGGGTCAATGATTTCGTAGCTTTCGCGGTTTTTCAGTACGCCGTCCTGATGGATTCCCGAAGAATGCGCAAAAGCGTTCCGTCCGACAATCGCTTTATTGGGCTGCACCGGCATGTTCATCAAACTCGACACCATTCGGCTGACCGGATAAATATTCCGGGTGTTGATGTTCGTGTCGATATTCAGTTCTTTATGGCTTTTCAGAATCATGGCTACTTCTTCCAAAGAAGTGTTTCCTGCGCGTTCGCCGATACCGTTGACGGTTACTTCCACCTGGCGGGCGCCGCCCGTAATGCCGGCCATCGTATTGGCGGTCGCCATTCCCAAATCGTTGTGACAGTGTGTCGAAAGCACAATGTTTTGAACGCCTTTCACGTTTTCCATCAAGAATCTGATTTTTTCACCGTATTCGGCAGGGAGACAGTAACCCGTTGTGTCAGGTATATTTACTACCGTTGCACCGGCTTTGATAACAGCTTCCACGACTTTAGCCAGATACACATTGTCCGTGCGGCCTGCGTCTTCACAGTAAAATTCCACGTCTTCCACCTGTTTTTTCGCATATTTGACGCAAGCGACAGCCCGTTCGAGAATTTCATCCTGAGTGGAATTGAATTTATACTTAATATGATAAGGAGAAGTCCCGATGCCGGTATGAATCCGTTTATGCCTGGCAAATTGCAAGGCTTCGGCCGCCACGTCGATGTCTTTTTCCACGGCGCGGGTAAGAGCGCAAATGACCGGCCATGTCACCGACTTGGAAATTTCCACTACCGAATTGAAATCGCCGGGACTGGAAACCGGAAAACCGGCTTCAATCACATCCACCCCCAGGTTTTCCAGCGCCTGCGCCACCTGAATCTTTTCAATCGTGTTTAACTGACAACCGGGAACTTGTTCACCGTCCCGCAAAGTCGTGTCAAAAATAAATAATCTATCCATACTGTTATTTATTAAAAAACCTTTCCCGCACAGCGAAAAAGGCTTACATTCCATACACATACCAACCCCGCTTCAGCTTGTTTTCCACAAGAGAATAATAATATTGCCGAGCAATAGTCCGTATGTCGATATTTTTGTCATTAAAATTTCTAATTATTATTAAAAACGGTGCAAAAGTATATATTTTTTTTTAATTGGCAAAGGCTTTCCTGTAAATTCCACGACAATCTTTAAAATCGGATGCACTTGATAAGTAATTTCAATTGTCGCATTACACTAACGTGGTTTACAATATTTCTCTTTTAAACCAAAGTTCATACACGGGGTCAATAAAAGAAACGATTTTGTTCTGAATATCAATAATTTCCTCCGATAAAAGATGGTTTTTTATTTTTACAACATTTGCCGATGTACCTAATTTATATTTTGCTACCATATTTTTCCCGCTTAAATTTTGTTTTACGCCGGAAGCGATTGCCTTTAAAAAGTTTAGTTTAGTTGATGACATTAATTCGGTATCTCTTTGATAAAGAAGTGCATTTTGTGAAATCATATCGTCTAATGCTTCTTGATAAACCATACTCGTAACTTCTGTGTCGGCTTTTTCCCAAATCAGATGTGATAGTTGTTGAACATAATATGAATGTTTGTCCACGTCATTGATAATTTTTGAAATATACACATCATCAATATGCTTTCCTGTATTTTCAAATCGCTCTTTGATAAACTCAGTCCATTCTTTTTCTCCGATTTTTCCCAAATGAATCAGGTCTCCAAAGCGATAAAAAGGCATGGATTGACGTTCGAACAATTCTTGCATCATGTGAAATTTACTGCCATACAGACAATAACAAGTTTCCTCCTGCCTTTGCCAAACGCTACGCAACATTTTTTGAAAAGCAAGCGACTCGTTGAACACGGCAATATTTTGAAATTCATCAATGCTTACTACAATCCTTATCCCTTTCGACTTTGCAATTTTTTCGGGTAAATTCAATATTTCTTTGGCATTCTGCTTGACTTCGTCCCAATCAAAACCAAGCGAAAAGGTATGGTCAGGATCAATCCCCACAGTGATTTTGGGTGTTATTTGTTTTAGAAACTCTTTCAATATTTTCAAATGTTCTTCCCATTTTGATGAAGTAGCAACCAATATGACCTTTATATATTCCGTGTAAAACTCCAGTTCCGTCCTGATAGAAAACATATCTAAACTTGCAACTCGAATTTTATCACTGTTTATCTTCTCACTTGCTCTTTGTACCAACGACGATTTCCCCCAGCGGCGCGGAGAAATAATAATGGTATTCAAGCCATTTTTGAAGTTGGCGATAAGACGTTCCGTATCTTTTTCCCTATCGGTAAACAAATTACCTTTGACCATTCTCCCAAAATAAAAAGGATTGTTCGCTTTCATGCTTATTTTTGCTGCAAAGGTATATATAATTTAAAAACTAACCAAACGGTAAGTTACTAATTGGTAACTTACCGTTTGGTTAGTTTTTTTGATATATTTCTACTTTAACAGATTAAAAAAATGGTTCCAACAGTGTTATATGAGACATCTGCTTTTCAATCTGTTAAAGTAGAATTACCGGAAAATTAAAAGTAATTACCGGAAGATTAAAAGTAGTTACCGGAAAATTATACTATGCTCGGCTATAAATTGCGCTATCGTAGAGTTGAAAATTCAATGCTAACAGTGTATCCAGCTCTTTTTTGTTTTCGTGATTTATGGTTTTCTGTAACGACCTGTTTATCGC
>JAIRNV010000151.1 GCA_031257875.1 Dysgonamonadaceae bacterium | reverse complement strand
ACTTTGTCTCTTTTTGTGACAACTTTGTCTCTTTTACTGACAACTTTGTCCTTTTTACACCGAAGCCCGGGCTTTTTACACCGAATCCAAAGAAAAAAGCCCCGACTTCGGAGTTTTTTGCTCCCAAGTCGAGGCTTTTAACCCTGTTTGCGGGGAATTATTACTCTCCCATGCTACGCACCGCGCAATGGATGGCAAAACCCGGCCATTGCTCAGGTTGTTTTGTTGGAAAAAATAAGGTTAAAATCCTTAAAGTTGAAGACATTGGGCTGTGCCTCGCGCCCTCTGTTCCGACAGGTTCAACCTGTCGGGATAGTTGCAACAAGGGAATGACAGGGCACGAGACAGCGTTGCGACAATTGAAATGCACTGCAGAAAGAAAAATTATTTTTTTGTTTCCAATTCTTTTTCGTATCTTTGCAATCCAATTTTACAAATAAATTAAATAATTATTAATCATGTATTTAGATTCTGAAAAGAAGAAAGAAATCTTCGCAAAGTACGGGAAGTCTAACACTGATACCGGTTCTTCGGAAGGGCAGATAGCATTGTTTTCTTACCGTATTTCGCATTTAACCGAGCATCTCAAGTTAAATAAGAAAGATTATAGCACGGAAAGATCTTTGAAAATGCTGGTCGGTAAACGCCGCCGTTTGCTGGATTATCTGAAAGACAGGGATATCGAACGGTATCGCGCTATTATCAAGCAACTGGGTATTAGAAAGTAGAGTAGAGATGTCTGAACGCAAATTACGCGAATTACGCATATCAAGAACTAAAAATCTTTTGCGTAACCCGCGTAATTTGCGTTTAACCTTATGATAAAGCGGCAATCGCCGACCCGATCAGATTGGCATTGGCCGTTTTTTCCACATGGACAGTAATACCGCCGTGACCGAATTCTTTCAAAAGCAGATTCAACTGGTCTAAAACCAAATCTTTGTAACTCTTGAATTTAACATTTCCCCCGCCCTTTTGATCTTCACTCCAGAATAGACTGCCTTCGGCCGTCAAACGTACATCGGTGACAGGCGTTTCGCAGGAAGCAATCAGTTTCAGAATCAGTCCTGCCAGGGATGCGGCAACTAATTTTGCCGACCTTTCGTAAACTTCAAAAGCAGCCTGTACGTATTTTTCTTTGTACATATCGGGATAGCTCATGATGCGCGTTAATTTTTCGGCGTCAAAATTGGCTTCCAGCTCTTCGCAGGAAAAAATAAATTCCAAAAGCCGTCCGAGGTACATCCCGGAAATGGCTTTTTCAAATCGCTGCATACCCGGCGTATCCGAATATTTATCTATTTTGTCGTCCACTACGCTCAGGAAAGGCGGGTAAAAATTCCCGGATTCGAGATTCAGGGGAATCAGTCCTTTTTGTTTGTACCCCGGATTTAGCTTACTAATTTTATCCGAAGGGAAAAAGGGCGCCATATTGGTTCCCGTACCCACAATCAGACCGATATGCGCCTGCGAAGTTTTATCCGTCAGTCCGGCAAACAAGCTGGCAACCGTATCGTTAATCACTTTGATTCCGGTGAAATTCACCGATTTAACATGTTTATTCAGGTAATCCATCAAAGATTTTCCGACAAGCGCGTTTTCCATTCCTTTGACAGTAACGCCTTTTGTCCAGTAGAGCAGAATAGCGTCGCCTTCGAGCGTCGATTCACAGGGATAAGAGAAACAGTAACCGATTGATTTTACGCCATTCAGATTGAGCGAAGAAATCAGACTGGCAATTTCGGCATACAAATCTTCTGCGGTTTTACCTTCCGGCGCTTTCATGACATATTCCAGATTTTTCTTGATACCGTCGTAAACGACAGGCGTTTCACCCGTAAAGTCCACTACGGTAGCCCTGAAATTGGTTCCGCCCAAATCAAGGACAAGCACTTTTTCCTTGGGCAAATTGGTTTTGGGGATGATGTAAGTCGGGAGGCAACGGATTTGTTTCCCGTCTTCCAGAAGTCCTTCACTGATTCTTGTTTGAAGCGTTACGGCAACGTTTTTCAATTGACTGGTCGAGAGTTGAAAGATATTATTTTCCATGCTATATAAAGATATTATTTGAAACGGCCGTAAAGGTAAAACTTTTTTTTAAGAAAATTCACAAAAGATTCGCAGTTTCCAGCTCCAGCAAAAACTTTTTCCGCCAAAGTCCGCCGCCGTAACCCGTCAGTTGTCCGTTTGAACCGATTACCCGATGGCAGGGGATGACAATGGAAACCGGATTCGCCCCGTTGGCATTGGCAACCGCACGGACGGCTTTCGACATTCCGACGGCAACGGATTGTTCTTTGTAGGAACAGGTCGCTCCGTAAGGAATTTCCTGCAGGGCTGCCCATACTTTCTTTTGAAACGGAGTTCCTTCGATGAACAGTTTTACGGTAAACTGTTTTCGTTTTCCTTCAAAATATTCTTTGAGTTGAATTTCCAGTTCGCCTATAATCAAATTATTATCCTGAGAAATTGAAGCGTTCCGCATTTTTGCGAAAATTTCCAGATGTTTGTCGGCAGTTGGTTTGTCGACGAAATCCAGCCGGCAGATTCCGTTTTCTGTAGCTGCTACATTCAGTATTCCGATGGGGGAGTTGATTTTTTTTAAGTTGATTTGCATATTACTTATTTTCATGAAATACCTTCATTTACCTGTATCCTCCGTTATTGCGGCATACCTTGTAAATATCTCTCACCGCCCAAAACGGGTTGTCGATGTGCAACGCCCACCAGCATTCAAATATGTAGTCAATTCCGCCGTATTTTTTCAGATAGCG
Organism: Dysgonamonadaceae bacterium; assembly: GCA_031257875.1. Lineage (GTDB taxonomy): Bacteria > Bacteroidota > Bacteroidia > Bacteroidales > Azobacteroidaceae > Azobacteroides. Next base: position 12,826 of record JAIRNV010000151.1, on the reverse strand, counting down.
GTATGCCTCCTGCCGGTTCATTTTGTACGACGTGGCAAACTCTTCGATGATGAACGTGACGAATCCTATTTTGTCTTTGGTCTCGTTATCCAAAATATTTGTTTCCATACTTATCTAAATTTAATGATTAATGATTAATGATTAGTGATTAACAGTTAAGAATTGCCTGAAAACCACCTATTAATCATTAATCACTAATCATTGCTTCTATCCATTTCCGTGCATTAACAAACGCTTCTATCCATGGCGTAATTTCATCTTTTTTCCGTTTTTCCGGATAATATGCACATTGCCAGGGAAATATCACTCTTTCGGGGTGAGGCATCATCGCCAGGTGCCGGCCGTCTTTGGAACAAATTCCTGCTACGGCATAGTCTGACCCGTTCGGATTGCCGGGATAGGCAGGGTATGTGTATTTGGCAACAACCCGGTATTTCTTTTCTTCCAGAGGCAAAGAAAATTTTCCTTCTCCATGGGCTACCCAGACGCCTAACTTGCTGCCGGAAAGTGAACCGAGCATCACAGATTTGTTTTTGGGTATCGTCAATGAAACAAATGCCGATTCAAATTTATGCGAATCGTTGTGCAGCATCCGCGGATGAATTCTGTGTCTGGGAGCAATCAGCTTCAATTCCATCATCAGCTGGCAACCGTTGCAAATGCCCAAACTCAGCGTGTCGGGACGAGCATAGAATTTATCCAGCGCTTTTTTTGCTTTTTCGTTAAACAGTAAACCTCCCGCCCAGCCTTTGGCAGAGCCTAATACGTCGGAATTGGAAAATCCGCCGCAAAAAACAAGCATGTTGATATCTTCCAACGTTTCCCGTCCGGAAACCAAATCAGTTGTGTGTACGTCTTTTACGTCAAATCCGGCCAGATAAAGCGCATAAGCCATTTCCCGGTCGCCGTTGGTTCCTTTTTCGCGGACAATAGCAGCCCTGATTCCCGACGGACGGCGGTCGAAACTCAAACCGTATCCGGCCAAAGCGCCTGTAAATTCCTTGCGGAACTTCATTTGCAGGGGTTGTTGCTTATAGTTGAGGAAACGTTCTTTGGCGCATGTTTCCCCGCTTTGTAAACGGTCTAAAAGGTAAGACGAAACGAACCAGATATCGCGCATGTGGTCAATACCGAAATGGTATCCGGCTCCGTCTTTGGAAATCAAAATATGCCGTTCTGCGGTTGTTTTTCCGATTCTGGCAAAACCGATTCCATTGTCGTTCAGTATATTTTCTACAGTTTGCCTGTCTTCGACCTGAATCAGAATCCCCGGATTTTCACTGAACAATATTTTTATCAGGTCGGGCTCTTTCAGTTTGTCTAAATTGATTTCCAAACCGCCATCCATGTTTCCGAATGTCATTTCCAAAAGTGCGGTAATCATTCCTCCCGCCGAAATATCGTGTCCCGCAATAATCAGTTCCCGTTCAACCAGTTCCTGGACGGTATCGAATGCCGTTTTGAAATAGTCGGCGTCCGCTACGGTCGGCGTTTCTTCACCCAAACGGTTTAGGGACTGGGCGAAAGCCGAACCGCCCAGTTTGAATGTGTCGAATGAAAAATCAATATAATAAAGAGCAAAACGCGGATTATTAACCAATACAGGGGAAACGATTTTCCGGATATCCGAAATTTCCGCTCCGGCAGAAACAATGACGGTTCCGGGAGAGAAAACTTTTTCGTCGCCATATTTTTGAGTCATGGATAACGAATCTTTTCCGGTCGGGATATTGATGCCCAAGTCGCAGGCGAATCCGGAACATGCCTCAACGGCTTCATACAGACGGGCGTCTTCGCCGGGGTTTTTGCCCGGCCACATCCAGTTGGCGCTCAACGAAATGCTTGCCGATTTTTCTTTCAGGGGCGCAAAAACAAGATTGGTAAGCGCTTCCGCAATAGCCAGTATCGAACCGGCCGCAGGGTTAATCAAACCGGCTTGGGGGGCGTGACCAATTGAAGTAGCCATGCCTGATTTTCCGCGATAATCCAGTGCGACAGCCCCCAAATCGCTCAAAGGCAACTGGATTTCACCCTGGCATTGCTGGCGGGCGATTTTTCCGGTAACGGAACGGTCGACTTTATTTGTCAGCCAGTCTTTACATGCTACGGATTCCAATTGCAGCACATTTTCCAGATACCCGTTTATATTTTTGAGGTCATAACAAATCGGCTGGAAATGTTCTTCGATAGTCAGGTCGTTCATGACCGTGCGCGGCGGTTTTCCGAAGAAATCGGCCAATTGCATATCCAGCGGCCTTTGACCGTCGGCCTGTTCGAATACCAGCCGGCCGTCGCCGGTTGTTTCACCGACTACGTACACAGGTGCGCGTTCCCGGTCGGCGATGCTGCGTACACGGTCGATATCCTCTTTTTTCAGTAGCAAACCCATTCTTTCCTGGCTTTCGTTTCCGGTAATTTCTTTGGCAGAGAGGGTCGGGTCGCCGATGGGTAAATTCGCCATGCTGATTTTTCCGCCGGTTGCTTCCACTAGTTCCGAGAGGCAGTTGAGGTGTCCGCCGGCGCCGTGGTCGTGGATGGATACGATGGGATTACGGTCAGATTCGGCGAGTGCGCGGATAACGTTTGCAGCCCGTTTCTGCATTTCGGGATTGGCGCGCTGAACGGCATTCAGTTCAATTCCGCTGTTGTATTCGCCGGTGGCCACGGACGATACGGCTCCGCCCCCCATTCCGATGCGGTAATTGTCGCCGCCCAGGACAACAACTTTTTCACCCGCTTCGGGTTCGTCTTTCAAGGCGTCCCGTTTGTTGGCGAAACCAACGCCGCCGGCGAGCATAATTACTTTATCGTAAGCGAATTTCTTCCGGTTTTCTTCGTGTTCAAAAGTCAAAAGCGAACCGCAAATCAGCGGCTGACCGAATTTATTCCCGAAATCGGAAGCTCCGTTTGAAGCTTTGATTAGAATTTGAGCGGGGGTCTGGTACAGCCATTTTCTGGGCGGCATTGCATTTTCCCATTCGCGGCCATCTTCGGTTCGCGGATAGGAAGTCATATAAACGGCCGTTCCGGCAACGGGTAAGGAGGCTTTCCCGCCGGCCAGGCGGTCGCGTATTTCGCCGCCGGCGCCGGTTGATGCGCCGTTGAAAGGCTCAACGGTAGTCGGGAAATTATGCGTTTCCGCTTTCAGCGAAAGAACGGTTTCTATATTTTTTACGGAAAAATAATCGGGTTTGTCGGCCGACTGGGGCGCAAACTGTTCGATAACGGGACCTGCGTTGAAAGCGACATTGTCTTTGTAAGCCGAGATTAATTGATTGGGATTTGTTTGGGAAGTTTTGCGTATCAGGTTGAAAAGCGTCGATTCTTTTTCTATTCCGTCGATGATGAAAATACCGTTGAAAATTTTGTGGCGGCAATGTTCAGAATTGACTTGTGAAAATCCGAACACCTCGCTGTCGGTCAGTTTTCGGCCTAATTTTTCACTGACCCCGTTCAAATATTTGATTTCTTCCGGACTTAAAGCCAAGCCTTCCTGCTGGTTGTAGATAGCAATATCTTCGATAAACACGATAGCTTCCGGCCGTTTGTTGACTGTAAAGACATCCTGCCCGATTCCGCTGTAAAGGCGTTGAAGCATAGGGTCGTATCCGGCATTTTTATCGGGAACAATCCAAAATTCTTCTATCCGGTTGATGCCCTCGATGCCCATGTTTTGGGTAATTTCGACAGCGTTGGTACTCCAGGGCGTAACCATTTCCCGCCGGGGCCCTACCAGAAAAGCATCTATATTTTTTTTAGATAAAAATTCGGCGCTGCCCAAAAGCCAAATCAGTTTTTTACTGTCTATTTTAGAAAGTTTGATTGATGTATCAACAGCGATAATCGAATTTGTGCCGCGTTTAAAGAAAAGAATCATTATACTTAAATTTTGGGTGCAAAGATAGGGGATTAAAATGAATTTTCAAAAGGACGTTTGTAAAGGGGGAGGGGTATTTCAAATTGTCGCACCCTGTACAATTTCCGCACAGTTTTCATACATTTTATATTCTGTACGGAAAACTGTACGGGTGTCCGTTTAGAAATGGGGTTTTCAAGGTATTTGAATGTCGAATGCAGCGTTTTTGTCAATGCCTGCTCCTGCGTATCCTGCGTAACGGTGGTTATTCCCCGCGGCATGGGGCGTACATCCTCACCGACGCCGACGCCGTCAGCGAAGCGGCAACCGTCCGGATTTCTTCCGTGGACGGCCCCCGAGTTTATCCACGGAAACATTGACCGTAGTCCGGTTGTTGTTCAGCCGGATATGGAAAATGTTCTTTTCCATCCGTTTCGGGTCTTCCGATGGTTCCGGCTTCGAGCCAATGATTTCTTTCAACACTTTTTGTGCGGCTATCCGCTCTTTCTGTTTGCCTTCCTGTTTGCAGGCAAGTATCGTATCGACCAAATCCTTGATTTGCCACTGCTGCCGGAAGTCAAAATCGAAATGATGCTTTGACCTGAACAGTTCCTGTGCAGGTTTGATATCTTCCCCGGCTGTGTTCCGTGTTGTGCAACGGGCAGTTTCTGACCGTACTTTACCGGTACTACGTGCAGTTTTGCCATGATGATTGAAATTTTCTGCAAAGTTCGCACGGGGCAGGGTGAAAAAAGGACAGCGATACAAAATGTACGAATAATATTTGAATCTGCGGAATGACAGAATACTACAATTTAAATACGTTCTTTTTTATTTGGCAAGGTTTGAGTCTTAAAAAATGAAATGCAATATGCAGTTGTCGGGGGAAAATAACGATTTAATGTGAATTAGATAATATTTTTCAAAATTTCGTACAAATAATAATATTTTTTTATACTTTTGCAAAAAAAAACGCTTTGCTTAAACGAAAAAACATATCCAGACTGTCAGACGAAGAAGTCTTGAGTCTCTATAAAGATTCGGGAGACGCCGAATATTTTGGGAAATTATACAACCGCTATATCCCCTTGCTTTACGGTATTGGCTTAAAATATCTGAATGACACCGCTAATGCGGAAGATGCAGTGATGCAGCTTTTTGAAATTTTGCTTCCAAAAATTACCCAATACGATATTTCCAACTTTCGTATATGGATTTATTCAGTGATGAAAAACCATTGTTTACAGATATTACGAAATGAAAACCGGGAAATTATTGCGGATTTCAATACTGAAATAGTGGAAACGGATGAAATTTTGCATTTGTTTGATGAAAGCATTAACGACAGGGAGAAAAAAGAACTGGTGAAGCGTTGTATAAAGCAACTTCCTGTTGAACAGCGAATTGCCATCATCCGTTTTTTCATGGAAGAAATGTCATATACTGACATTGCCGATACTACCGAATATAATTTGAAACAAGTGAAAAGTTATATTCAAAACGGAAAACGGAATCTGAAAATTTGTATTGAAAAAAACAAACAATGAATTTAATCCATTACATACAGGGAATCAGGAAAGGAAGTGAAATCAACCGCCTCGAACGGGAAGCGATGGAAGATTTGGTTTTGGCTGAGGCAATGGAAGGTTACGATAAAATCCGCAAGGGGGAACACGAAACCCGTATAAAAAGAATGCAAAACAAGGTTTCCACCCAAACCCGCCCTTCAAATTCTACTTTGCACCACTGGGGTGTTGTTGCAAGCATTCTTTTAATCATCGGTATCGCCGCAGGAGGATATTTTTTGTGGGATCAATTCAACGAGCCGGAAACCGTAATGATGACGGAAAATATTTCGAATTCATGGGATACAATGGCCGCTGAAAAATCGGAAGAAATCGCCGATTCTTTTGCAGAACAGGAAATACAGGAAGATTACACTGCCAAAATTGACAGTAAGCAGCCGGAAACAATAACCGTTAACAACGAAGAAGAAACAAGCATCCCGGTGGAGAAGCAACTGCCGGTATCCGATACCAATACCGATATGATTCAACCGGCGACTGTAGATTCTATTGAAAATAAATCCGTTATATCCGAAAATGCAGAGCAAAAAAAACCGGCAGTTACTCCCGAACCGGTTATGGGAACCAAAGCATATAACGAATACTTGAAAAAAAACCTGATCCGTCCTACGGATGACGAATGTAAAACGGCCACCGGATTTGTCACCCTTTCGTTTCTCATTGATAAAAACGGATCTCCGTATAACGTCCGCGTCACGAAATCACTCTGCCATTTAGCCGATTGGGAGGCTCTGCGTTTAGTCAAAGAAGGTCCGCTCTGGACTACAGGTGAGTCGGTTGCGACAGTAAATGTACATTTTTAGGTAAGAGTAAACCAATGAAACTACATGCTTTTTCCTGTGGTGATAAAAAAAATATGCTATCGTAATTTATAAGGGTATGTGAAAAATATAGCCTGATTTTCATACATAATGAAAGGGCGAAAGAGCCGGATAATTCCGGTTTCTTTCGCCCTTTGTCTTTCGCTTTTCGCCGAAAACGGTCAATGTTCCATTCCGATAGGAATTGCAAATCCTATTTGAAAATTGAGCGCTTGCGCCGAGACCGGAATAAACATGGAATTAGTCTTGGGAAATACATAATCGCTCGCAATGTAAAAGACTGATCCTAAATGCAATGACAGTCCAACCGTTTGAAAGCCGCCATGGACAAACGAATAACTCAGGCCAGCTTCCAGTCCGCGTACCGGTTTGATGGCGCCGCCTATTGTATATTCCGAAACGGTTTTAACCGAATTGAACCAGGTCGTAGACAAAAGACCGACATTGATGTTTTTTTCCGTGAATGCATATTCTATACCCCAATTGAGTTTCGCTTTCAGACTGGTTTTTCCTTTTAGCTCGTCCGGTTTTTCCTGAAAATTGTATGCGTCTTTGAAAGAATCTTCCAAATCGCCAAAAATATCTTCCGAATTTTCAAAGCCAATTGTATTATCCCCTGAAATTATAATTTCATCTGTCGGGTCGGTCGCCAAATAAAGGCTGTTTGACTTATTCCAGTTAATAAAACCCAAGTCTGTTACTGCCGCCGAAACGGTAAAATTATTCAGGAACGAACTTTTATCATCAAGAAAATAGCCTGGTTTGAAAGTCGCCCCCAAGTCAAAACCCAATCCGAAACCGTTCACACCGATAGCGACGTCATCCGAAATGAACCCCTCAAATTTGCCATCTTTATATTTGGGTTTAAGTCCTTTCATGGCAAGTTGTATGGAAGCCTGTGTTTCCATCACCGACCATTTATCTGTCCCTATATGTAATTTCATCTTATCCAGACTGGTGCGGCCATTGGCCAATCCTAACAAAACCTTCACTTTAGCTCCCAGTAAAAGAGAATTGTCCAGCAAAGGATAAGAACCGCCCAAACCGATTTGACCGAAAGCGATTGCATCTGCGGAAACACCGCTGAGATCATACTGTTCTCGGCTTCCGTCCAAAGCAACGCCTTTCAGGAAATCGAAAACATCTTTGGGAATATTAACTTCCGCATTGACTCTGAGGCTGGCATCAAATGTCAGAAAAGCATCCCCTGCATAAAAACCGAAACCGAGAACGGTTTCATTAAGGTCTAAATTCAAATAATTCTGATTGGAAATTCCTTTCATAAACTGATCGTATGTAACCTTTTCATTCAGGAATAAACCGGTTTTACCATCTTTTCCCACACCGGGAAACAGGAAATTGTCCAGCGCAAATGTATTTGTCCGGTATCCTACAGACAAATTTGTCAATCCGGGAATCCCAATATATCCTTTTGTTGGACGTAAAGCCGGATTCAAAGAAGTTTTGAGATAAGAGGACGAAATAAAATATTCCGTATGAGCCGATCGTCCGAATGCGGAATTGACAAGGAAAGAAATTCCGAACAGAGCGAAAATAATTTTTGTACGATTATATAATTGTTTCATTGTTGTAAAAATTTAAAATTAAAATTCATAATGGATACCACTGTTCGAAACGAGTCGCAGTTTATTAATCTTGATATAATCGCTTTCTTTAATAGCGCCTTCTCCCGATAACCGGAAAGTAAGTTCAAGATGTCTGGCCTTTTTCATTTTTTCCTCTTCGTTATTTTTTATGGCAATTGATAACAGGTTGCCGTCTTTTGAAGCGGTAACCAAATCAGGGATTTCTTTGGAATCGGAATCCAGTATGACGGCATTATCCAGTTCAATCCTGCCACTTTCAATACTTATATCCAAATCAGCTACAATGGAAACATCGTCTACATGGCTAAATATCTGTTCATAAGTATCTTCATTGAATAAATCGGTAATCGTATTTTTCAGGCTTAAACTTATCTTATCGAACTCGAACGGAATCTTAAACGAATAGTTAGCCGACAAATCCAATGAGCCGGGCAGTATCACTTCCTGAGCCGGATCGTCAAAAATTAATTCTACGGAATAGTCCAATTTCTGGGGGAATGGCGTACTAATTATCCTGTCGAAATTCTCCAATTCCGTCTTAGTCAGAACATAAGATGTATCGCCGTTTTCCGGTTTGTTGAATATTAAAAGATTATCACCAAGAGATGCAGATGTCCGGTCGCTTGACATGTTAAATCCCAATTTGAAATCAGCGCTTATAAAATTGGTTCTCAGGTCAAAAGACAGCGAAGAATTTTTAAATTCAAGAGTGTCACCCTCACCAAAAGCACTTTGCAAATCGCCGAAGTTGGTTACTTCACCGCTGAAACTTTTTGTGCCTCTGAGATGACACTTCAAATATGATATTTCAGGAGGATTTGGACTTTCGGCTTCAAGAACAAATTTAAAAGTCGGGTTTGTTACATCAAGCGAGGTAGCATCTCCTTTCTTTAAAACAACTTTGTAAGTTAAATATCCCTTATCACCAAATGTATAGGATTTAACTTTAATTCCTTCTAAAAAAGTATAACCGTTTTTATTTATATCTTTAAAGGGAACCTCTCTGTAAACCTCTCTGTTAATTGTCAATTCTTCTTCGAGTTCGTAATTTTCCGGAAACGTTAAAGTTACGGCAATTACCGTATTATTATCTTCCACATCAAGATCAAGATTAAGACCGGAAAGTTCAAAACCGACCTTTAAAGTAAGGGAACTGAACCCGATTTCTATCGGATCAATATGAAGGTTGTCATCTTCCAATTCCGGCTTGGTCATCACATCCGCTATTTCATCTTCTGTTAAAAGCAATTCGTCCGGTAGCAGTATATTTTCGCCTGAATAATTTTGAAGAATAGAAGCTCTCTCGGGGTCTACTTTCTGTATTGCCGGAACTGTAAATTCCGGAAATTCGACAGGGAATGTTCCGCCATATTCAATGTAAAGAACACCATTATTTCCAACCTTTAATGAGTCACACACTTTTAGAAGTTCATCGTAGATGGAAATTTTTTCAATATCGCCGACAGGTAAATCAATCCCACTGCCTAAAGTAACGTTTGTGTCCAACTTGTCGTCATCCAAATCGAAATTCTGATTAATACAAGACGAAAAGGACAAAATAAAAAAACTAAAAATAATCTGATAGATTAAAAAATTCTTTCTCATTTTTTTGTCAAATTTAAATAATATTATATGTGATTTAAAAATAGTGGCGCAAAGGTATAAATAATTTTTAACACAATAGTGATTATATACGGTTAATTTTGTTTTTATTTTAAAAAAGGTTGTATCTTTGCACCTCAATTCAATATAACAGTCAAATTCATAAGCTAAAGTAAACAAAAAACACAACAGGAAAGATGCCGGAGTGGTCGATCGGGCCGCACTCGAAATGCGGTGTACGGGTAACTGTACCGGGGGTTCGAATCCCTCTCTTTCCGCTATCAATTCATTCTCAATGAAACGGTTACACATAAAAATGCTAATTTAAAGCAATTTGCCAAACGTTAACTGACATTGGTTTACATCTAAAACCGCCAAATTTTGTTACCAAAATTCAAAACGGTAACAAAAGTATTAACTGCTTAAGATGAAAATTTGTTATTACGCTTTGTCTTTGACCGGAAAAAACAGGCAGGTGAAACGAAAAAGGGACTTTTACAGGTGGAAGTCTGCAAGTTTCATTCTTCCAAACAGGTGATGATATCTACCGGTATCAGGTACGGAAAAGCACTCCGGCGCTGACAATTTCGAAACATCATTTGGTGTTGATCAACCGGGTTGAGTACTTCGGAAAAATCAAAATATTTGCCGGTATTACTTATTCCAATATTTGTGAATTTGCCGGATTTTAAGACAAAATGGGGTAAGGGAAAATTCCACGCTGAATAAACGGCATTCTACTTTCCGTATTAATATTTCTCCGTTTATTCTCCGTTCATTCTTCGTTCATTCTCCGTTCTTACTCCGTTCTTTCTTCGTTCTTTCTTCGTTCATTCTCCGTTCTTTCTCCGTTCAAGAACGAAGAAAGAACGGAGAATGAACGGAGAATGAACGGAGAATGAACGGAGAATGAACGAAGAAAGAACGGAGTAAGAACGGATATAATACGGAATATCTTTTTTTCTAAAAGTATATTAAATATAATTCAAAATTATATTTACACATATACCCACAATTAAAATACCTTTAAATCTTTTTGGGCAGATAACATACAAGATATCAGGAAATCTATTTATATGGATTTATGCAAAAAAGACCCGTATGTGGAATTTAAGATTTTGCACTTGCGCTTATGATCGGGATGAGAATCAATGAATCTTATTTTTCCCTGAATTGCTACCAATTTTTGTCTGTCTGTGTATATATGCTGACTTTTATGTATATTTGCAAAATATATTATGTTATGACTGTAAATAATTTAGGAAAAAACAACAGCATTCTCAATCAATTTATTGCGGAACTTCGGGATATTCATATCCACAACGATAAACTCCGTTTCCGGAGAAATATTGAACGCATCGGTGAAATTATGTCTTATGAAGTCAGTAAAACATTACGGTACAAAACGATTGACATACAAACGCCTTTGGGTGTGAAAGCCGTTTCCGTTCCCGACGAACAGATTGTTTTGGCTACCATTCTTCGAGCCGGCTTGCCTTTCCACTATGGGTTTCTTTCGTATTTCGACAGGGCGGAAAACGCTTTTATTGCCGCTTCCCGGAAATACAGCGAAAATCATTGCAATTTTGCAATTGAAACGGGCTATTTGTCTTCCCCGTCAATAGAAGGAAAAACATTGATTGTTATTGACCCGATGCTGGCGACGGGGAGTTCTCTGGATTCGGTGTACCAAAGTTTGTTGCATCGGGGAAATCCCACCAAAATCCATGTGGCTTGCATCATTGCCAGCCGACAGGGTATTGATGCGGCATGTAAAATATTTCCCGAAGGCAAAACGACCATTTGGACGGCAGCCGTTGATCCTCATTTGGACGATAAAGCATACATCGTTCCCGGACTGGGCGACGCCGGGGATTTGGCTTACGGAGAAAAAATTTAAAAAAATGGACCAGTACAACATACGCACAAATAATGTAACCGAAAAGGAAAAGGAATTTGAAAATGCCCTTCGTCCTTTATCATTCCGGAGTTTTAGCGGACAGGAAAAAATCGTTGAAAACCTGAAAGTATTTGTTACCGCCGCCCGACAGCGGGGCGAAGCGCTCGACCATGTCCTTCTGCACGGCCCGCCGGGATTAGGAAAAACAACCCTGTCAAACATCATCGCCAACGAATTGAATGTCGGATTCAAAATCACTTCCGGCCCCGTTCTGGATAAACCCGGCGATTTGGCTGGCGTACTGACTTCTTTGGAAAAAAACGATGTGCTTTTTATCGACGAAATTCACCGGCTAAGTCCGGTAGTGGAAGAATATCTCTATTCGGCGATGGAAGATTACCGGATAGATATAATGATTGACAAAGGACCGAGCGCCCGTTCGATTCAGATTGAACTGGAGCCGTTTACACTGGTCGGAGCGACTACGCGGAGCGGGTTGCTGACTTCGCCTTTACGCGCACGGTTTGGTATCAACCTGCATCTGGAATATTATGATGCGGATACTTTAACGGGTATTGTCAAACGTTCGGCGGGCATATTAAATGTTCCCTGCAACGACATCGCCGCTAAAGAAATCGCTTCCCGCAGCCGGGGAACACCGCGTATCAGTAACGCACTTTTGCGCCGCGTCAGGGATTTTGCACAGGTAAAAGGCAGCGGTTCCATTGATATGGAAATCGCCTGCTTTGCCCTTGAAGCGCTAAACATCGACAAGTACGGACTGGATGAAATCGACAATAAAATCCTTCTGACCATCATTGACAAATTCGGCGGAGGACCGGTGGGCATTACCACCATTTCTACGGCGCTCGGCGAAGACGCCGGTACGGTAGAGGAAGTCTATGAACCTTTCCTTATTAAAGAAGGATTTTTGAAGCGCACCCCGCGGGGACGGGAAGCTACCGACCTTGCATATATCCATTTGGGACGGCGCCGGTTTGGAAAACAGGGGGATTTGTTTTGAACCGGAAAACTGTGAAAAGAGTGCATTTAAAGTTGTCGCGGTCTAACCCCTCCCGGTCATTCCCGCGAAAACGGGAATGACAGGTCTTGCAATTACTTTTCTGTTGTTGAAATTGACAAACGCTAAATTGCTTCACCGCAGCGTGAACGTTACGGTTCCGGTTTTACCTGCCACCAATGCTACTTTTTCAAAACGGCGCAAACGCTTTAATCTAACCTGTGAATAACCCCCGTTAAACCGAAGGCACAGATGGGGGTTAGGAGGAGGTCGCCTAAAGGATAGAACATATAGAAAAGGCATTGACAGCAAAAACACAAGCATTGACAAAAAGTAAGCAATCCTTGCAACAGGAACAGGCGTTGAATAAAAAAAACGCCCGCTACAAAGTTAAAAATGAAGCATTGCCGGTTCAAATAAAAGAATTAGAATC
>JAIRNV010000127.1 GCA_031257875.1 Dysgonamonadaceae bacterium | reverse complement strand
CGGCGGTGGAAAAAAACATAAAGGAGCAGTTTAAAGCAGACCGGGAAAATAAAAGCAGGGAAATATATTTTTACAACCCTGTTAAGTTTGAAAATTATGTAACCTTTATCAAGTCCCACGAACTTTTTGTCGAAGAAATATTTATTAAACAGGAAGAAAACAAACCGGTTGTAAAAATAGTAAAGAAGACAACGCCGAGTTTGAAAGAGCGCGGGTTGACCCATCAGGGTGTGATGGAAAAGGCAAAAAGAATAAAATATGACGAATTTTACACCCGCTACGAAGACGTTGAAAAGGAAATTTCGATGTACGACAAAAGCATCTGGAAAGACAAAACGGTATTTTGCAACTGCGATGATGCAATAGATAAAGATGATGAAAAGAAATCATCCGCCTTCGCATGGTATTTTTACAGGAATTTCAAGGAACTGGGCTTAAACAAGCTGATTTGCACGCATTATGCGGGCAAGGTTGACCTGTTTAACCAGGGTTCGAAGGCATACGTTGCATACATATCCTTTACAACAGACGGCGACACAATATACAGGGACTTTCCCAAAGGCTACGACGGCAGTTTTGACCACCCGATTTCATTAAAAATACTGAAAGAAGAAGCAGATATTGTCTGCACAAACCCGCCGTTTTCAAGAATGCAGGAATACTGGAAAATTGTTGTCGAAAGCGGGAAGAAATTTTTGATTATATCAAATGTTACCAGCGTAAAGAATCAACCGTATATTTTATATATCAGAAACAGTCGGGTTTGGGCGGGGTACAACCGTGTTGATTATTTTTTAAATCCGAAAAGACAGCTTACGGATGCGGCAGGTCACTGGTTTACAAATTTTCCCGTCAAAAACAGACCCAAATACGCACTGTTAAAAATCATGCCGTTAAAAGATATTCCCGAAAAGTATAAAAGATATGACGATTCAAAAATATTAGTGGTAGATAACGGCTATATTCCGGGCAATGTAAAAAAGCCCTTTGCCGTTTCTGTCCGTGTGATACTGAACGGCATACTGGAAAAGGGATATAAGCTCATAGAAGACAGGGAATACGTTCCGTATATTAATGGTAAAAGATGTTTTGGGAGAATTTTAGTGCAGAAAATATGAATATGGTAATTATATTCTCCCCTATTGAAAGCATACAGTGTATCGTGAAGAAGTAGATAAAATTTCAATATTCATTTACGGATTATTTCCATTATTTTAAAGAAACTTAAAAACAGCAAGGAAATAACAATTAAAAAAACAAATTGCGTATGGAACTGACATTGAATCCAAACCGGCGTTATACTTACGCCGACTATCTGACATGGTGGGACGATAAGCGCCGGGAATTGATAGACGGTTTTATCAAGGTGATGTCGCCTGCGGCTTCCCTCTCACACGCGAGAATAAGTGGACGGATTTACCATGCCGTTTATAATTATATTGCCCTGCATGGAGGACAGTGCGAAGTTTTTACCGCGCCTTTTGACGTGCGTTTGCCGAAAAACGGCGAAAAGGAAGATAACGAAATCCATACGGTTGTCCAACCCGATATCTGTCTGGTTTGCGATCCCTCCAAACTTGACGAACATGGCTGTATCGGCGCGCCGGACATGATTGTAGAAGTGCTTTCTCCTTCCACCCGTAAACACGATTTGAACGATAAATACAGGCTTTACGAAACTTCGGGCGTAAAAGAATACTGGGTGGCAGAGCCGAAAAGCGACATTACCGTATTTCTTTTACAGGAAGACGGCGCTTATGCCAAAGGTATCGTATATACCGGAAAAGTGAAAATTCCCGTGCATAGCTTGCCGGGACTGGAAATTGACATGGAAAAATTATTCGTATGAAAACAGTATCCAATTACCGGTCGGGGTTTTATGGTTATACTTATTTGGAGTAAAAAAAACAGATGAAAACGATAATTACTATGAATAATTCGGAATATGATCTTGATATTGCAGTTGAAACGATTTTTGCAATGTTTGTGTTGAAATGCAAACAACGTGATTTGGAAACCAATGTGGAAAAGAAAGTGTTGATTCAAAAAGAAATTGACATGCTAAGATTTGAAAAAAGTGCTGTTTATACAAAAGGGGATATGCAAGAATCTCTTATTCATAAAGCGTTTAATCTGTATTCTCCTCAATTAAAAGCATATTATGTATCGTGAAGCGGTAAATAAAATATTTGATAGAATAGTTTCGGATTTATTAGAAGGCATACATTTTTCTGCGAATCCGACGGCTATTATTTTAGGAGGACAACCGGCTTCCGGCAAAAGTAATTTATTCGACATTGCTAAAAACGAACATAAAGAACAAATCTTTCCGGAAGTAAATGGGGATATGTTTAGACAATACCATCCAAATTACAGTGCTTTACTAAAAGATTATATATCTTATTCATCCGAAACCCAAATCTTTTCCAGCGTTTTTACCGAACGCCTCATAGATGAAGCATGTAAACGCAAATTCAACCGGAAATAATAGACAAAGCAAGAAGCGCCCAAACAGCAAATACAGCGTTTATTAATTCGTGTATTGAGCGGGCGGAAAAACTCCGGGAAACGGTATTTACGGATTTAAAACCTTTTATTTCCACTGTTTTAGAGAAACTTACAAATATCAGGGAAACAATATGAAAATAATATCATTCAACCTAAACGGAATCCGTTCGGCAATCAACAAAGGATTGTCTGAATGGTTGAGTCAGGAGAGTCCCGACATTTTCTGCGTGCAGGAAACCAAAGCGCAGCCGGAACAAATCGACGGTATGACCTTACAGAGTCTCGGTTATAAAAGTCAACTGGTTCATTCGGCGTTGAAAAAAGGATATAGCGGCGTTGCCGTTTTCAGCAAACAAAAACCCGATTATTATTCCATCGGAATGGGTGTAACGGATTATGACAGTGAAGGACGGGTTATTCGCGCCGATTTCGGGGATGTCACTGTGGTGTGTGTTTACATTCCTTCGGGAACGACCGGCGAAGTGCGGCAAGCCGTCAAGATGCAGTTTCTGGAAGCGTTTACGGAATACCTGATGGAATTGAGGAAAACACGCCCGAATCTTGTGATTTGCGGCGATTACAACATCTGTCACAAGCCCATCGACATCAATCATCCCGAACGGCACACGAATGTATCCGGATTTCTGCCCGAAGAGCGGGAATGGTTCGACCGGCTTATTGATCTCGGATTTGTAGATTCGTTCCGCGTGTTCAACCGGGAACCGAACCGGTACAGCTGGTGGAGTTTCCGCGCCGGATCGCGGCAGAAAAATTTAGGGTGGCGGATTGACTATCATATCGTTTCCGAAAGTTTAAAATCGCGCTTGAAATCCGCAGCCATCTATCCGCAAGCCGAATTTTCCGACCATGCCCCCGTCATGGTAGAACTCATTTAATTTTCCATTCTCAATTCTCCATTCAAATGAAAACCTTCCGTTATCCGTTTATCATCTCGGCATTCGTTATCGCCATCGCTTCGGTGTGGATAACGAATGCTCTGGTGAATGAACTGAAAGAAGAAGAACGTAAAAAGATTGAAGTCTGGGCGGAATCCCTGGCCCTGCTGATGTCTCAACCCGAATTTGAAGGCCTGGACAAAGCGGTGGAAGACGCTTTCAACCGCTACAAGTCTCATTTGTTAAATATCATACAGGACAATACCACAATTCCCGTGATCGTTACGGATGAAGCGGGTAATGTGGCCGACAAAAAAAACATCGAAGCGCCGGAACAAAATCCGGATGAATATCTGAAAGAAAAAATAAAAAAATTTTCAAACCGGCATGAACCCATTGTGATAAAATCCATAGAGGATATTAAAATTTATGTTTATTATGACGAATCTACCGTTTTGAAAAACCTGCAATTGTTCCCGTTTGTGCAGTTAGCCGTCGTTTTCATTTTCATTGCCGTATCTTTCCTCGCATTAAACAGTACGAAAAAAGCCGAGCAAAACCGGGTTTGGGTAGGCCTGTCGAAAGAAACCGCCCACCAGCTGGGGACGCCGATTTCTTCCCTGATGGCCTGGGTGGAATACCTGAAATCCAAAGATATGGATTCCCAACTATTGACCGAAATAGACAAAGATGTGCAGCGCTTGAAAACCGTTGCCGAACGGTTTTCCAAAATCGGTTCCAGTGCAAATCCAGAACCTGTGGATTTGGCCGAAGCCATATCCCGCGCCATCGAATACATGGGCAAACGCATTTCCCAGAAAGTCAGTATCCAAACGCATTTCCCCGAAGAACCGGTTTGCATATTGATGAACGAATCTCTTTTCGGCTGGGTAATTGAAAACCTTATCAAAAATGCAGTAGACGCCATGAACGGGCAGGGTTTGATTACCATTTCCGCCTTTGTCAAAGGAAAGAAAGCCGTTCTTGACGTGAGCGATACAGGCAAAGGCATTCCGAAATCCAGGTTCGACACTGTTTTCCAACCTGGCTACACAACTAAAAAAAGAGGGTGGGGACTGGGTTTGTCGCTCGTCAGGCGGATTATCGAATCGTATCACGACGGGAAAATTTTTGTGTATAAATCGGAAACGGGGAAAGGGACTACTTTCAGGATTGAGTTGCGGATGATTTGATTTTAAATTAGGGTGAATTTTCAAATGATTGTCGCGCCCTGTCATTCCCGCGAAAGCGGGAATTCCATAAGAGCGCCGTTTTGTCCTCCTATTTGAAATGCCTTAACCCAACTTGCCATTTATACCCCCTAAAAATGCCCCGAAACAGCCCAAAGCGGTTGGATGCGATTTTTAAATTACTGTTTTTCATCTATTTAGTATCTGTCCGAAAACGTGCAACCATCAGGATACCAACCCAATAGAGAGATAAATAGTGGATGAATATAGTAAGAGATAAATTTGTCAAAGTTCTGTAAAATGCTTATATTTG
>JAIRNV010000099.1 GCA_031257875.1 Dysgonamonadaceae bacterium | reverse complement strand
CAAGTTCCACCTTTATGAAAAAAACTTATAAAGGTTATGCCGCCGAGGTTACGGATACGAGCCTGGAATTTTCGGTTGAACTGCCCGAAGGCGAGTACGCAATTTCTGTTTATCATGACGAGAATGATAACAACAAATTAGATACCGGCGTCTTTGGCATTCCAACGGAGGGTTACGGTTTTAGCAACAATGTGAAAGGGTTTATGGGACCTCCGAGTTTCAAGGAAAGCAAATTTTCATTAACCAAAGACAGTACATTAATCAGGATTAATCTGATTAATTAACGGCACATCGCGCTCGGCGTAGCGTCCACGCTACGTCGCGCTAAAAGCAAGGCTATAGCCTTGCAAACAAAAAAACAGAAATGTAATAATGAGTATGGGATATAAAGCAGGTGAGCAGAAGACACTGCACCAGACGAATATTTTTATATGCAAGGCTGGAGCCTTGCTTTTAACACGACGTAGCGTGGACGCTACGCCGAGCTGAGGTTTTTAATGATTATGGCGGTCAAAGCATTATTATTAATATGTTAAAACCATTAGGACGTGCTATTGATAATAATAATATATTTTTGGATGGTGAAAGTGAACAGAACATAAAGGAAATTATTGTATCCATTACAGGAAAATATAATAATAGAATTATGCTATCTGATGATTCCGAATTAAGTTCCGACATTGATACTCAAGAATCAATTACTTGTGCTGCAGGAAATAAAATATTAGCAATAGATAATCATTTTAATATATATCCATGCATATATGGCATAAATTCTAAAAATTACCTTTTAGGTTCATTTCCGGCAAATTCATTAGTTGATTGCTGGTATTCTGATAAATTGGAAATATTTAGAGGAAAAACACAATTAAACGATTTGGAAAAATGTAAAAACTGTGTATTTAATATTAGATGCATAGCTAAAAATTGTAGATTGAAACCTGTTTATCAAGGGAAAACGTTTTATTCTCCAATATCATATTGCCAAAATGGCAAACAACACGTGTTTGTAAAGACCGCCTGATTTTAAAGAGATATGAGTATTATTAAAACAAATCCAACAATGAAAGCAAAGGTTTTCTTATTCGCATTGTTAAACGCTTCTTTGATTTATTCACAGAACAGTATCACCGGCAAAATTTCAGATAAAGAATCCCGTTCACTTGAATATGTCAACGTTATCCTGCTGTCTTCGCCGGATTCTGCTTTTGTCTCCGGCGCTTATACCGATGCGCAGGGCTGTTTTTCACTGGAAAAACCGGACAAAAAAGACTGCATACTAAAAGTGTCTTACATCGGTTATGAAGACTGTTTCCTGGATATTCTCCTTTCACGGGAAGCGACCGATATTGGAACCATCCCGCTGACGCCTTCGGCCAATATGTTGAAAGAAGTTGTCGTTACAACCGGGACGCCGCCTTTCAAACTTGGCAACAACGGTTTAATTGCCAATGTAAGTACAACATTGCTCAGCGGTTTAGGCACGGCAACCGACGTTATCCAACGCATACCGGGCATTATGATGACGGAAACCGGAATAACGGTATTCGGAAAAGGCGCCCCAATTGTTTATATTAATAACCGAAAAGTACAGGACAATCAGGAACTGGAAAGACTGGAATCGTCCGATATATCAACCATCGAACTGATTACCGCTCCCGGAGCCGGATACGACGCCGAAGGGCGGGCTGTTCTGCTTGTGAAAACAAAAAAGAAGCAAAACGGGCTGTCGGCTCAAATTACGGAAAGAATTATGAAGGCAAAATATTTTGGATATACTGAAAATATAAATATTTCCTATACAAAAAGGAATCTGCATCTGTTTGCTTCGTATTACCATCAATACCTGAAAATGGGGATAGAAAAGGAAAACTATTATTATCAATTATACCGGCCTGATACAGTTTGGAAACATGATATGCTAATGCCTTTTTATACTGCTTCCGTCAATTCACATCAAGTATCCGGCGGGATCGACTGGAGTATCAATGATGATCACAGTATCGGCGGTCAATATCTGTTTAAAGGTTTTCAATATGGCAGTCCCGTGGTAAAAACAAATGCTTCGACTTATTTGAATGAAGCATTGTATGATGAACTGCATTCGCAGACAGGCATGAATGAAAGCCGCCCCCAGCATTTGTTTAATGCGTTTTACAGCGGAAATATCAGCGACAGGTTTTCACTGAGGTTTGATTTTGACTGCATGAAATACTTTGACGACAGGAGGCAGTTGACCGAAGAAATGTCCGGTTCGGAAAACCGGACATTTAATGCTTTCAGCAAAACCGGTTACGATTTATATGCAGGTAAATTGACGAACAGTTACCATACAACTGCCGGCTTATTTGAATTTGGCGGAGAGTATAACCATATCAAAGGTAACGGCAGTATATTAAATCCGGAAAGATATGTCGAAAACGATATTTTTTCCGGCAGGGAACAAAAATCCGCACTGTTTATTTCTTATTCCCATACATTTGGAGATATCCGGTTCAATGCGGGTTTAAGATACGAGTTTACAGGTGAAAAACATACAAAAGACAGTGCGCAAACAGTAATTATCGACCGGAAATACAGCGATATATATCCGAATTTATCCATTTCAAAAAAAATAAAAAATGTGGAATTGAGTTTTGTACTTAATAAACGGACTAAACGCCCCGGGTTTACGGAACTTAACGGTACTACGACATATATCAACCGGTTTTTATTCCAAAGAGGAAATCCATATCTGAAAAAGACGGATATTTACGATGCTGAAGTCCGGGCCCTGTATAAAATGTTCCATTTGAATGCCGGATACAGTTATGAAAAGAACCCGACTTATATTTACGCCGAAGTACGGCAGGAAAATTCAAATGCTATCCTGTCGACATCTACTAATTATCCGAAGTATCAAGAGTTGAATCTGACATTGAACTTCAGTAAAAAAATTGCTTTTTGGCAACCCTGTTATACGGCAAATCTCTGCAAGCCTTATTTTTCGGCAAATTATAACGGAAACAATATTGATTATAATCAAGCCAATTATACGATTAAGGCTTACAATGATTTTACATTGCCGCTGTCATTTATTTTTTCCTGCAACTTCAAGTATTACAGTGATTATTATTACTATTTGAACAGGATTAAGGGAAATAAACAGTTTGATTTGAGCCTTCGGAAATCCTTTTTCGGCAATCGCCTCCGGTTAAATCTGGATATGTATGATATTTTCAATCGGGTAAATATTGAAAACGGGATGCAGATTAATAATTTACAATGGCGTATTGATAAAAAACGTGAAACCCGTTATGTTCAGCTGTCAATCACTTATTTATTCAACAATTACAAAAAGAAATACAGGGGCGGAAGCGCTGCTGAAGATGATATAAACCGGTTTTAATAACATGCAGTGAAGGAACAAAAAACAACATCATGAAAAAATTATTATCAATTATCGTTTTAGGTTATAATATGATAGCGGTTGCCGCAGCTACCGGCGCTGTCGACAGTACTGCCTCGCATGTGAAAAATACCCTTCCCGACAGCCTTCCCGCTGCAATTGATCTGCAGGAACTTGTCGTAGAGGGAAAGTCAATCATACAAAAAACGAACAGTGAAACTTATTTACCCACTCCATTTCAAAAGCGTATTTCGCAGACCGGCGTTGAACTGTTAAACAGTTTATCTGTCAGGGGCATATACGTTAATCCGGTAGAAATGAAGATACAAAAAATAAATGGCGGAGCTGTTCAGTTACGGATTAACAATATACGGTCCGACATTCAAAACGTGGCGGCGTTGCGCCCGGATAAAATACTGAGAGTGGAATACTATGATTCGCCTTCTGCGGCGTATGGAGGGGAGGATGCGGAAGCCGTCATCAATTATGTTACCGTTCACGCCGAATCGGGAGGCTCGCTGTATGCGGATATGTCAAATGCCGTAACCGCAGGATTATCAAACAACGCGATAAATACTGCATTTAATACCAAATCTTCCGAATTTTCGCTTAATTATTTTATGGGCTATCGTAATTACAGTAAATGCAGGGAAGACGGGAACGATTCATTTTATTATCCCGACGGCAGGGTATACGAACGCACCCAACAGGGAATCAATCAGCCGTACAGTTATATGCAACATGTAATATCGGCCTCCTGGCATTTACAGTCGCAGAATAATTACGTACTGAATGTTTTATTCAAGAATGAAATTTTACCGAATCATTCGGACAACAGGGTTTGGAATGAACATAACAATCTAAACAATACCGTTTTATTTACGGAAAGAAAATCTTCAAATCCATACAGCAGACCTGTTTTGGATATTTATTATCAAAAAAAAATAACCGAGGGGCAGGAAATTGTTTTCGATGTGGTTGGAACATGGTGGGATGAAAAGAATGAATCACATTTTTCCCAAAGTAAAAATGAAGAGAAAATCACGGATTACCGGACATTTGTAAAAGGAAAGAAGCGTTCCGTAATTTTCGAAGGTGTTTATTCCGGTCAATGGGGTGAAAACAGTAAATTAAGCGTCGGCGTTCAGCATTTACAGGCTTATTCCGATAATGTTTACAGCGGAAGTACCGAGGCGAAAACCGGTCTGAGTCAGGCAAACAGTTATTTATTCGGTGAATTTTCATCCGTAATATCAAAACTCGGTTTCAGTGTTGGAGCAGGTTTGAATCGCTCCCTGTTTAGTGAAAACACGGGAAAATATAAGTACTGCAATTTTCGACCCTCGCTTTCTCTGAAATACACAATAAATGATAATCATACGGTTACAAATCGATTCAGAGTATTAAACCGGAATCCTGCTCTTGCTCAACTCAGTGATGTGGAGAGATTTGCAGATGACGTTCAGACAGTCAAAGGGAATCCTGATCTGAAACCGTATTCCTGTTATACAAATGCCCTGATATACAATTTCAGTAAAAAAACAGTCGGATTCAGTACAGAATTGAATTATCAGTACAGAAAAAATCCGGTTATGGAAAATTATTCTTATGATTCGGACCGATTAATAAGAACACCGGCAAATCAAAAGAACTGGAATCAACTGCAAGTCGAATCGCAAATTGCTGTGGGAACGCTTTGGAATATACTTCGCTTTTCGATTGGGGGTGGAATTTTATCGCAACACAGCAATGGATATGAATATACCCACAGGCTGGTATCCGGTTATGGTTTTGCCAATATGGGCGCTTTTTATAAAAATTTCTCGTTTTCAGGCAGTTTCAAAACAAAAACGAAAGAGCTTTTCGGAGAAACTTTTTCCCGTTATGCGCCGGACATATCCATGCAACTGCAATACATAATAAAAAACCGATGGCTAATAGGAATAAGTACATGGAATCCTTTTTTCAGTTCCCTCAAAAATCAGTTTGAAACGAAGTCTAAACAGACCGGTCAAATGAAAACGGTTACTTTCGGCGATAACGGGAATGTATTCAGTGTAAGGCTGGCATATATTCTTTCATTCGGGCGGGATTACAATACTTCCGGTAAAAAACTCAATAACAGTGATACGGAATCGGGTATAATGAAATAATAACAGCGCGATGAAGAAAAAATTCCCGATACACATACAGCCGGATGCGATGGACTGCGGCCCGGCCTGTCTGCAAATGATCTGTTCTTTTTATGGATGTAATTATTCTTTGGATTTTTTGAGAAAAAATACATTCATCGGGAAAGACGGCGTTTCTTTATTGGGAATCAGCAAAGCAGCGGAAAAAATCGGCTTCAAAACGATTGGCGGACGGTTTACATTTGAAAAATTAGTCGAAAAAGCGCCTTTACCCTGTATTGCCCACTGGGATCAGGAGCATTTTGTGGTAATTCACCGGATTACAAAAAAGAAGAAAGGCTATATCATCCATGTGGCAGATCCCGGCAACGGATTGCTATCTTATTCCGGCGATGAATTTGTTACGCACTGGGTCAGTACCTTGTCGAAAGGACAGGAAAAAGGCATTTTACTGTTGTTGGAACCGACAGGCAGTTTTTACGAACAATCCGGAGAAAAATCAGCGCCGGTTAAAAATAAATTGAGTTTCCTTGGCCGTTATTTTCTCCGGCATAAAAGATTTTTCGGACAACTCTTTTTAGGTTTGTTTATCGGCAGTTTACTCCAACTGCTGTTTCCGTTCCTGACTCAGGCAATCGTGGATACCGGCATCGGGCAGCGAGATATCCATTTTGTCTGGTTGCTTCTCATGGCTCAGCTAATGCTGTTGTTCGGACGTAGCAGTATCGACTTTATCCGGCGGAGGATTTTATTGCATATCAGTGCCAGGATTAATATTTCCCTGATATCGGATTTTTTTATTAAATTATTGAAGCTTCCGATGGCTTTCTTCGATACAAAATTATTGGGAGATTTATTACAGCGTATTGAAGATCACAGCCGGATTGAACGTTTTTTAACGGTACAAACATTAAACCTGTTGTTTTCTTTATTAAATTTTGTAATATTTGGAGCAGTGTTATTAATTTACGATATTAAAATATTTTCCATATTTGTTATCGGAAGCATACTGTATGGTGTCTGGATATTTTTCTTTCTGGATAAAAGGCGGATATTGGATTATAAACAATTTGGACAGCAGGCGGCTAATCGAAGTAAAACTTATCAGCTGATAAACGGAATACAGGAAATAAAACTGCAGGGATGCGAACAGCGAAAACGCTGGGAATGGGAAGATACTCAAGCCGATTTGTTTGATATAAATATGAAATCCCTGTCTTTGCAACAGACGCAGGAAGCAGGAAGCGTCTGTATCAATGAAGTGAAAAATATTTTGATTACCGTTTTTGCCGCAACGGCGGTTATCCATGGCGACATGACTCTGGGAATGATGCTTTCCACGCAATATATAACCGGACAGTTGAATGCTCCGGTAGAGCATATCATGAACTTTATCTATCAATGGCAGGATGCAGGCATCAGCTTGGAACGGATGAGCGAAATTCACACAATGAAAGAGGAAGAAAATGCAAGCCGTATAATTAATGAAATACCTCAAAAAGGGAACAGAACCATTCATATTCGTAACCTGGATTTTCAGTACGGGGGCGCAGGTTCAAAAAAAATACTGTCAGGAATTAATCTGGATATACCGGAAGGAAAAATAACTGCGATAGTCGGGGCAAGCGGCAGTGGAAAAACAACGCTAATCAAACTGTTGCTTGGAAATTATTCCCCGATCAACGGTTCAGTTACAATTGGCTCTTTGCCCCTGGAACAAATAAATCTGACGCTTTGGAGATCGCTGTGTGGCGCCGTGATGCAGGACGGATTTATTTTTTCCGAATCCATTGCCCGCAATATAGCTGTTTCCGACGAGGAAATTGACACGCAACGTTTGCATTTTGCAGCCTCTGTTGCAAACAGTAATGATTTTATTATGAATTTGCCCTTAAAATACAATACGGTTGCAGGTCAGGAAGGACAGGGTTTAAGTCAGGGTCAGAAACAACGGTTATTAATTGCCCGGGCAGTATATAAAAATCCGCAATTCATTTTCCTGGATGAAGCTACCAATGCTTTGGATGCCAATAATGAAAAAATCATTGTTGAGAATCTGGAAAAATTTTATCGCGGGAAGACGGTCATTGTGGTTGCTCACCGCTTGAGTACGGTTAAAAATGCCGATCAAATTGTAGTGCTTGACAACGGTCAAATCGTGGAACAGGGAAATCATGAATCGCTGGTACAGTTGAAAGGAAAATATTATCATTTAGTTAAAAACCAGTTAGAATTGGGAGCGTAAATAATGAATGAAAATTTTAATGCGGATATTGAATTGAGAAGTGAAAAAGTTCGGAATATGATAGGGCTAATTCCTTCAAATATAGAGAGGATAGGAATATCTGTCATTTCAACGGTTATCGGTTTGATACTGTTTTTGGCTTATATAATTCCTTATCCTCAATACAAAACGGTTCCGGTGAAATTGTACATGGCAAAGGCAGCATCGGATTCCATTCCATCCGTTTACGGTATCTGCTATCTTTCGGGAAAAGAAATAAAAGGAATCAAAACCGGACAGGAAGTTAAATTTGAAGCGGATGGACAATTGTTTAAAGGTTTCGTTTCTCAAATAGTTCCGGTTATCGAAACGAACGGTTCAATTAAAAAGTCAAATTATCAAATAAGGATATATTTTATGACTCCGGTTGAATCCGGCATCCTGGATTTAACGCTGAACGGAAAAATATTAGTATCGAATCAATCTTTTTTGAAAAAAATATTATGAAAAAAACAATATTAATTCTAACTGTAAATTTGCTTTGCAATATAAGCTATGCTCAAAATCGGACAATAAAAGGATCTGTTGCAATGACCGATAATGGAGGATATAATCTTCTGTTATTTACCAAATCGGACTCTGCTTTTTATAAAGGCGATTTTTTCCCGACCGAAACATTTGAAATTGAAGTTGAAGAAATAAAATTACCCCTGATCATGAAAATATCTTCGTTAGGCTATAAAGATACCGTATTATATGTTGATAAAAACAACAGGGAATTTCCGGATATCATATTGGATATCGAATCCGAATTACTGTCTGAAGTTGTCATTTCAACGAAAATCCCGGCCTATACAGTAAAGAATGACAGAATTACAATGAATGTAAAAAATACCGTTCTCAGTCAGAGTGGAACTGCAGTTGATATCCTGCAAAAAGCCGCCCGTATAAGAGTTGATAACAGTGGAATATCTGTTTTGGGTATCGGACAGGCTATGGTTGTTGTGGATGGAAAAGTTTTGGCTTCAACTCAGATTCTCGAATCAATCGCATCAACAGATATTGAAAAAATAGATATTATTACTAATCCATCGGCAAAATATGATGCATCCGGAAAAGCTGTTATTGAAATTACTCTTAAAAAAGCCGGAAATGAGGGATGGGGTGCGGATATTCATGCAAGGCAAGGTAAAGGCGAAGACTGGAGAAAATATGCAGGCGCTGAATTTTCTGCCGGAATGAATAAATTATCCCTCTTTACATCGTATTTTTATGCCCCGTCCAAACATAAGAATAAAGAAACATATGAATACGGGTCTAATTTATCAAATGATTATTTCATAATAAATAACAGACAAACAGAACTGAATCATAAAAATAATCATAATGCAAGATTGGCGCTGGATTATAATTTTTCATCGGAACATACTGCCGGCATCCAGATTAACGCTTCAATAAGAAACACCTGTAAGGATATTTACAATTCAAATCATGTGAATAAAAAAGATAATCTATCCGTGTTTGAATCTCTCCAGAACGGAACTTTAACAACCGGATTTATTTCAGGAACAGCTTATTACTCATATATTCCGAAATCAAAGAACAGTTCGTTTACAATTTTTTATGACAAATCAAATTTTAATAATAAAGATAATACGGATATTAAGGAAAATAATTCCATAAAAGCAAACCATATTAAAACAAATATTACTGTTGATGCACTTCAAATGGACTGGCAAATTAAAAATCAACACGATTGGATTTT
This sequence comes from Dysgonamonadaceae bacterium, assembly GCA_031257875.1. GTDB lineage: Bacteria > Bacteroidota > Bacteroidia > Bacteroidales > Azobacteroidaceae > Azobacteroides. The sequence continues at coordinate 10,932 of JAIRNV010000099.1, read as the reverse complement.
CAATGCGGGGAGCAAAATTTCACATGTATTCAATTCAGGCAAAACACATTTTGTGAATCCCTGTGAAAAAAACATATTGATAGATTATAGATACAGTGAAAACATATATGCCCTATACACATTATTATCCGGGCAGATATCCAAATTCAGCCTTGAAGGAGGAATAAGAATTGAAGCCTTGAACAATAGGGCAATGAGTAATGGAGAAGAAATAAAAAAAGAAAAATTGAAGTTGGATATTTTCCCTCATTTATCCGTAAATTATAAAATAAATGATATTTGGAATTTATCCGCAGGATATGCGATGAAAATAAACCGACCCGCTTTTCAGGATATGAATCCCGCAATTAACTATATCGACTCGTTAACTTATTTTCAGGGAAATCCGAATTTAACAGCAGAAAAACAACATTCACTGCATTTTAACATATTCTATAAATCGTACGCATCAATTGACTTTAACTATGCACATAGAAAAAATATGCTTGCCTGGTATTTGGAACAGGACAACATAAATCCGGCTGTATCCAAAGCAACACAAAAAAATATCGACAAGTCCGATACATACTCCTGTAATTTGTTTATTCCTTACAGGAATAAACGGATTGCGAGTTCTCTTTCCACCGGTCTTATTTTTGCGAAGAGCAACGATGCGGCTACGGAAGTAATTGATTTGCACAGACACATGTGGTATATATATACAGATTTCAATATTGATTTACCATACGGTTTCAAACTTGGATCCAATATACGCTATTACACAAAAGGGGTAGAAAATATTTTCTACTTCGACCCCGTATTCAGAATGGACATGAATCTGCAAAGAAATTTCTTAAATAACAAACTGACTGCTTCGCTGCTTTGGAACGACCTGTTTTCTTCAGACGGGATGAATACATACGCCACATTAAACGACCGGCATATCCGGTATAATTATTATTTTGACCGCTCATCAATACAACTGTCGCTGACTTACCATTTCAAACCGTCCAAAATTAAATATAAATCCAAATCGACAATTGAGGATGAAAAAAGTCGCATAAAAAACATGCAGCAGTAAATTACGGATTACGAACAACAAATTACGGGTAATTCAACATTATTTTTATGCTACTTCCTTTTTCTGTTAATCTTGATAACATGCAGCGCATGATTGATTTGACAGAATAAGTTTTGAAGCCTTCGGAATGGGTTTTGAAGCCCTCAAAATGGGTTTTGAAGCCCTCAAAATGGGTTTTGAAGCCTTCAAAATGAGTTTTGAAGCCTTCGGAATGGGTTTTGAAGCCATCAAAATGAGTTTTGAAACCTTCGAAATGAGTTTTGAAGGCGGGAATGACAGGACTTGCAACGATACTGCGACAATTTGAATTGCATCCCCGTTCGGCATAACGTCCCGCTACATCGGGCAAGGTATTTCACCTCCCTGCGTCATTGCGAAAGCGAAGGAAGCAGGGAGGTTATTTTAATTACGAAATACCTGTAATTCGTAACTGTTTTTTATAATATTTCAAACTGTCCATATCAAATCCGGTAATGAAATCATTAATCTTCTTCACTTCCGCTTCGGCAGAATGGATATACACTTCCGCAGAATCCCTGAATGCTTCCGGGTTTCGTTGAGTATCCAACAATAAAAGATAACTCAAAACAATATAACCGGTGCAGTCTACCAGCCGGCGCGCTTGAAAATCAATGTATTCATTGTCTTTTGTATCGGCAACTTCCGGTATCAATCGTTCGTATATATCAACCAGTTTTGCCAGACGCGCTTTTAAGCCGGCCAGTTCGGGAGCGGTTATTTCTTCCTGATAGGCTTTCATTTGAGAAAGATAAGTGCCTGTCAAGACATGACGGATGGCGGCTACGACCTGCAACTGGGTCGTTCCTTCGTAAATATTGGTGATACGGGCGTCGCGATAATAACGTTCGCAGGGATAATCTTTCATAAAACCCGAACCGCCGTGAATCTGGATACAGTCGTAAGCGTTTTGGTTGGCATATTCCGTAGTCATGGCTTTGCCCAGCGGGGTGAATGCATCGGCCAACTTCCTGTATTTTTTCAGTTCTTCCTTTTCTCCGGCATCCAGTTTGCGTTCTCTTTCAATGTCTTCCAAAGTTTTATACATATCTACAAAACGTGAAGTTTCGTAAAGAATCCCGCGGGAAGCGTCCAGTTTGGCTTTGATATCGGCAATCATTTCGTAAATGGCCGGAAATTCGATGATGGCTTTTCCGAACTGTTTGCGGTCTTTGGCGTAGGCGACGGCTTCACGGTAAGTCGCTTCCGAAATGCCGGTCGCCTGCGCCATGATGCCTAAGCGGGCGCCGTTCATCAGCGACATCACGTATTTAATCAGTCCCAACCTGCGGCTACCGCAAAGTTGCGCCTTGGCGTTTTTGTACGTCAATTCGCAAGTCGGAGAACCTTTGATGCCCATTTTGTTTTCAATCCGGCGAACATTTACGCCGCCATCCCGCTTGTCGTAGATGAACATCGACAATCCGCGGGCATCTTTCGTACCTTCTTCCGAACGGGCCAGGACCAAATGAATATCCGCATCGCCGTTGGAAATAAATCGTTTAACTCCGTTTAACCGCCAGCAGTCATTGGCTTCGTCGAAAGTCGCTTTCAACATCACCGCCTGCAAGTCGGAACCGGCGTCCGGTTCGGTCAAGTCCATCGACATGGTTTCACCGGCGCACACGCGCGGAAGAAAAGCCCTGCGCTGCGCTTCGTCGCCAAATTCGTACAAAGTTTCCGCACAGTCCTGTAAAGCCCAAAGCGTGGCAAATCCGGCATCGGCGCGGGCGGCCATATCGGAAGCCATGATAAAGGTTAATGTTGGAAAATTCAGTCCGTTGTAGCGGCGGGGCATGGTAAGTCCCATCACTCCGCCCTGTATGGCCGCATTCAGGTTCTCAACCGTACCCGGAGCGTATTGTACGCGGTTGTTGGACAGTGTCGGACCGTGAGCATCAACGGCTTCCGCATTCGGGGCTATCACGTCGCCGGTAATTTCACCGACAATTTCCATCACTTTTGCGTAACTGTCTATCGCATCTTCAAAATTGAACGGTGCGTAATCGTATTTTTCCGCATCCGTGTAATTCCGTTCTCTTAATTCAACAATGCGTTTCATCAACGGATGGTGCAAATGGTGTTTTAATGACGGATTGTCTAAATAAAAATTAGCCATAATTTAAATAAAGTCATTTACTGTTCTTCTTATAATACTTAATCATCTTGGGGATAACGTTTTCCAGTTCTCCAACAATTACATAATCGGCAATTGTATTGATTGGCGCATTTGTATCACTATTGATAGACAGGATGATAGAGGAATCCTGCATACCGGCAACGTGCTGAATTTGTCCGGAAATACCACATGCGATGTACAGTTTGGGACGAACGGTAACGCCCGTTTGTCCTATCTGGCGTTCGTGTTCCGCAAAACCGGCGTCTACAGCGGCACGCGAAGCGCCGACTTCCGCGCCGATGGTTGCCGCCAATTGATGAAGCAACCCGAAGTTTTCTTTGGAACCCATTCCATATCCGCCCGATACGATAATTGGAGCGGATTTGACATTGATTTTCGACGATTCGATGTGGCGTTCGATGATGCTGACTGCAAAATCTTCATCCGAAACATATTCGGAAGGATTGTGTGAAATGGTTTCGCCCTGATAGTTAGCGTCCAGGATCTCTTTTTTCATCACGCCTTCGCGCACGGTCGCCATCTGCGGACGATTGTCCGGATTGACGATAGTTGCCACGATATTGCCTCCGAAAGCCGGACGAATCTGGTAAAGCAAATCTTTATAGGTTTTATTGGCCTTTTTTTCTTCGTGGTCGCCGATTTCAAGAGCTGTACAGTCGGCCGTTAATCCGCTGAACAAAGCGGAAGAAACGCGAGGCCCCAAATCCCGGCCGATACTGGTTGCACCCATAAGTGCAATTTGCGGTTTTTCTTTCTCGAAAAGTTTCACCAGAATGGAAGTATGGGGCAAAGAAGTGTAGGGCGACAAACGTTTGTCGTCGAAAAGGTGAAGTACATCTACTCCATAAGGGAAAACCTGTGTACCGATTCGGCTCAACTGACTGCCTGCCGCCACCGCTTCAAGTTTGCAATTCAGCTTGTCGGCAAGTGAACGCCCTTTGGTGAGAAGTTCGAGACTGACGTCTTCTACTTTGCCGTTTTCTATTTCCAGGTAAACAAAAATATTGTTCATATCGTTATCCAATTGTGTGATTGTTAATTAATTCTACAATTAATTCCTCGATTTGCAGGTCGGAATCATCAAAAGTTTTGCTTTCTTTGGCTTGGAAAACGATGTTTTCAATTTTCTTCACCTTGGTAGGCGAACCCGAAAGCCCGCATTGTTGCGGATCGGCATTCACGTCGGACGCGCTCCATTCGTCCAAATTAAGGAAAGGGCGGATGACCTCCAAACCGGCTAAGGCCGGTCTTTCGGTATTTTGTTTTTCGGAAGCCGTTTGAGCGTGTTTATATTTTTGGATTAACCTGGCGTTTCTTGGCCTGCAAGCCGGAGCCGAACCGTTTACGGTAATCAAAAGCGGCAATTTACCCTCTACGATTTCAATACCGCGTTCCAGTCTTCGCTTGACGGTAACTTTTCTGTCCTTAACGGATTGAATTTCTTCGGCATAGGTAATTTGAGAAATGCCCAGTTTTTCAGCCACCTGAGGACCTACCTGGGCAGTATCGCCGTCAATCGCCTGACGGCCGGAAATAATCAGGTCGAAATCGGCGATTTTTTTGACAGCCATGTGAAGCGCATAACTTGTCGCCAGGGTATCGGCGCCTGCGAAAACCCTGTCTGTAAGCAAATAACCGCCATCGGCGCCTCTGAATAATCCTTCCCGGATAATATCGGCTGCACGGGGAGGTCCCATAGTTAATAAGGTAACTGTTGAACCGGGATACAGGTCTTTTAAACGCAAGGCTTGTTCCAGGGCATTCAAGTCTTCCGGATTGAAAATAGCGGGAAGAGCGGCGCGGTTGACCGTTCCGTCTTCTTTCATGGCGTCTTTCCCGACATTTCTCGTATCCGGCACCTGTTTTGCCAATACAATAATTTTTAGACTCATTGTGAATAAAATTTTATACGATTTCGGCTGCAAATGTAGCGCTTTATTACTTATAAACAAACAAAAGCGGGGAAAAACTGCACAAAACGAATAAAACTGCGCAAAAATCAGTCGAGTTTGGGCGGATTATTACCTCATGTTACGCACCACGCAATGACCGGCAAAACCCGACACCGTAAGGCGTCGCCTGTGAATAATCCCCGGATTTATCCGGGGGGGGGCATCTCTCTATTCCTTTAAGCCTGTAAGGCTTTCCCGACCGGTTGGGGCAACCTCTGCCGGGGTTCGGAAATCCCCTCTCCACTACCCACCCCCAGATTTGAGACTGTCTTGAAAGTCAATATGAACACCGATAAAACGGATGATACGGATAAACACAGTTTTTTTATATTTTTGAATGGCAGATAATTACGCTTTTTTACAAAAAGAAATATTCAGTGAAAATCCGTTTCATCTGTGTTCATATTACTCTTTTGAGACAGCCTCAGATTTATCCGGGGGTTATTCACAGGCAAGGCCCAATGTTGTCAACTTAAGATAAACAAGGTAATAAGGTCAGGGAAATATGCGCATCATTCATTGCTACTCAGGTTGTTTTGTTGGAAAAAATAAGGTTTATATCCTGATTCACGATGCGGAAAAACCTTATTCCCAAACCTTATTTAACAACAAAAACAACCTGAGTAGCAGAGAATTGTTCCATCCGTAACCAACCTTATTACCTTATTATATCTTATTAATTGATCGATGCTTACTTCTTAAGCTGCGATGATTTCAACCCCACTGCGTCACCAGCGAACTGCGAAACAGTGAAGCAATCCAGACTATGCACAAACATAAAACCGCGTGAAGTATAAATTGATTCATGACTATACTATGGGTGCATCTCCTGCACAAATAATATTGCTTCCCATCTTTTCCTTGAAAATTACGATATGCGCCTGGGGTGCATCTCCTGCACAAATAATATTGCTTCCCATCCGATTTCTTGCCGTTTCTTTTTATCTTTGTGCTTTGGCAATGAAACATGGAAGCAAAAAAAACACCGGAAGCCGATTTGGAAAACAAACGAACCCTCTTTTTTTTGATGGGTTTTGCAGTCGTTTTATCTGCTTTTTACGTGTTGTTGGAATGGAAAAGCGATTATCCGGATGATTCCGAATTTCCGGAATTGTCGGCTCCCGTTTTTATTGAAAATGAATTTGACTCGGATATTCCAGCGGATATTGAAAATGAACAAATGGTCGAACAACCTGTGATTGAGCCGGAAAAGCAAGAGCCGGAGGTTTACGAAGACTTCGAGATTGTGGAAAAAATTTCGCCAGAAGAACAAGAAAAACAGGATATTGCGTTGAACGAACAAAATCAAATCCCAGACTTGAAAAATCTTGTAACAAAAACCGATCAAGTTATCCCAACGGATGGGCAAAAAGAGGATGAAACGGATGCGGAGCCTCAATTTCCCGGCGGAAATGTAGCGCTTGTCAAGTTTATTTACAGTCATATTCAATATCCGTCGGTTGCTTTGAAACAACGCATACAGGGCAGGGTGTGGTGTTCTTTCATGGTTAACCGGGATGGAACGATTTCGGATGTCGCTTTGGAACAAGGCGTTTACATTTTTTTAGACGAAGAAGCAGTCAGGGTTTTGAAGACGATGCCGCCCTGGATTCCGGGGAAAACGCAAGGAAAAAACGTAAAAGTGAAAGTTTATTTGCCTGTTGTATTTAAAATTTAACTATATTTGCCACAAAATAAAAAATAAATAACAATAACCCCCTCCTCCGTGTCCCTCCGTGAAACCCACTCCGTGCAACTCCGTGTTTAATAATTTTATAACACAGAGTTGCACGGAGTGGGTTTCACGGAGGGACACGGAGGAGGGGGGGGGATTTAAATTGCTATATTTTGTTTATTTTGCATTACTAAATTTATTAACATGTTGAGCCTTCAAGATACTTTGAAAATTATTAACCGGGAAATTCAAGCGATACAATACCCTAAAACACCGGCCGGTTTGTATGAACCGATTGCTTATTTGTTGACTATGAAAGGGAAAAAACTTCGACCTGCTTTTACGCTTTTAGCCTGCAATTTATATCGGGATGATGTTGAAGCCGCTATTTGTCCGGCTTTGGCCTGGGAAATTTTCCACAATTTTACGCTGATGCACGACGACGTAATGGATAAAGCGGAATTGCGAAGGGGACAACCGACGGTTCACAAAAAATGGAATGAAAATACGGCCGTTCTTTCCGGCGACGCAATGCTGATTCTTTCCTATACTTTTATGGCGAAATCACTTGCCGGGAATATAAAGCCGCTGCTGGATCTGTTTTCCATGACGGCAACCGAAATTTGCGAAGGCCAGCAATACGATATGGAATTTGAGCGCCGACCGGATGTTTCCGAACAGGAATATATCGAAATGATTCGTCTGAAAACGGCGGTCATGTTTGGCGCCTGCCTCCGAAGCGGAGCCATTATCGGCGGTGCGAACGAGGCGGACGGACAAAATCTTTATGATTTCGGCATCTATTTGGGCATTGCATTTCAAATCAAAGACGATTTGCTGGATGTTTACGGAAATCCCGATGTTTTTGGAAAGGAAACAGGCAGGGATATTTTGTGTAATAAAAAAACTTATTTGTTGATTAGCGCCTTGAACAGCGCGGATATAACAGATAAAGCCGAACTCCTCAAATGGCTTGCCTGCAATGACAGACCGGAAGAAAAAATTGTTGCAGTGCGCAGTTTGTATGACAAATTGGCCATTCCAGAAAAAACCGATGAAACCATACGGATTTTTTACAAAAAGGCTCTGACGGCCTTGCAAGCGGTTTCCGTAGATGAGAACAGGAAAAAAGTGTTGAAAAATATTGCTGAAAAATTAATGGAAAGAGAATTATAACAATATGTATCTAAAAAAAGTACCCGAAACAGACGAAGGCAGAATCAAAGCGCTACAGGCGGCGATTGACCGCGAGGAACTGAATGGCGATCAGGAAATTATATTATCATTAGACGAAGTAGAAGAATTACGCCTTTTTGTGACTTCTTATGAAGGCGTGCGGTTTATACTGAAACAAGCCTTGAAAGACTTTGCCAAATCGCAGACGGATTACGTCGAATTGTTTAAGAATGCTCAAATGTATGTTTCCCATTTTATTCAAGTTTTGCAACTAACCGTCATCCGGAATGAAATAAAACTCGAAGCATTAAGCGATTACGGATTTGAAAGCGGCGAAGAAACGGTGTTGCCCGATTTATCAACTGAAGAATCGGTTCTCCACTGGGGCGAAAAAATCATACAGGGCGAAGCCAAGCGCATGTCTCGCGGGGGTTATCCTTTATATAATCCCGCAATAGCTAAGGTGAAAGTGCATTATGAACTGTTTTCGGACGTCGTCTACAGTACCGGAATATACCGGCAAAATGTGGTTCGCCAACAAACCATTTTGTATGAAATGCAGAAAAAATCCGAAAGTATGATTCGGGATATCTGGTCGCGGGTGGAAGAAAAATACGGAAATCTTCCGCTTCGGGAACTGTCGCAAATCTATCAGGGTTATAAGATTAACTATCATTCTCAAAAAGAATTGTTGTAGATGTATTTTGTTGATACACACACCCACCTGTTTTTAGAAGAATTTGATTCCGATGTTTGTGAAGTTATTCGCAACGCAACGGCAGCCGGAGTATCCCAATTTTGTCTTCCCAATATAGACCTTGCATCCATCAACCGTTTGCATACTTTGAGCGACCAATATCCCGGACAATGTTATCCGATGATGGGCTTGCATCCGACAAGCGTCAACCGGGATTTTCGACAGGCGTTGGAAACCGTTGAAAACTGGCTGGAGAAAAGGAAATACATTGCCATCGGTGAAATCGGCATAGATTTATATTGGGACAAAACTTTTCGGACAGAACAGGTTGAAGCGTTTGAGATACAATTGGCGTGGAGTATTGAAAAGGGTTTACCGGTCGCCATTCATACCCGCGAGGCTTTTCCCGAAGTTTTTGAGAGTATTCATAAAGTTGGCGCGGACAAATTGCGGGGTGTTTTTCACAGTTTTAGCGGTTCGCGCGAAGCGTTGGAAGAAATCGCCCGTTTGCAAAACTTTATGATTGGTATTAATGGAATTGTAACTTATAAAAATGCCGCATTTCGGGATTATCTGGCCTTATTTCCTTTAGAACGCATTCTTCTGGAAACGGATGCACCTTATCTTACTCCGGTTCCGCATCGGGGGAAGCGAAATGAACCGCGTTATTTGCTCCATATTGCCGGAAAACTGGCGGAAATTTACGGACTTTCTCTTGAAACTGTTGCCGAAAAAACTGCCGATAATGCCCGTCGGTTGTTCGGGTTGTAAAACTATGACGGCGTTGATTTTGAAAATCAACGCCGTCAAATACACTCCTACAAAATGCAACTCTAACAGAATACAACTTTATTTAACCAGAATTTTCCTGGCGGTGGACTTGTCATCAACGGTATATCGAACAATATAGACCCCCTTTGCCAAAAGGACGGAATATGGATGATTTCCCCCGTCCAAATACTGTTCTTTCAAGAGAGAAACAACTTCCCGTCCCTGCAAGTCCGATACGGTAAGCGACACCCTGGCGGCGCCGGCCAGCAAAAGATTAACGGACAGTTCCGAATCCGCAGTGCGGACAAGCAATCCCTCATCCGCATTTTTGCCCGATATCGTTTGAATGCCGGCAGGACTGTGCGAAACACGCAGAAAAGTTTCCTGTGCCGGTGTGAACTTAAACAGTCCGCTCAATTTTGTACCTAACCATATATTGCCGCGATCGTCCAGTTCCATGCATAAAATGGCATCCATCGGATTGTTTTTCTCAACCAGCGGACTTGGATAGACGGTAAACTCGCGCCCGTCGAACCGAACCAGATGTTGATAACATGCCAGCCAAATATCGCCCGATGTATCCTGCTTTATATCGTATATACCGTTGGCGGGAAGAATGGAGTTTTTGGTGTCCCATGTAACAAACTGTGTACCATCGTACTTAATCAAGCCTTGTGAACTTGCCAGCCACTTGTTGTTGTCATCGTCAATTAAAATCCCATAAACAGCTTGCGTTATTTCGGGAACAGGCTGAATCGAATCTCCCGTAAATTTTGCAAAATGCCATTCGGGAGAATCGCCGGCCATCCATAAATCACCATTACGGTCGAATTTTAAATCTTTAATAAACCCATAGGCTAGGGTGTTCAAAGTCCAGTTTCCATTTTCCAAAAAACAATTAATTTTGCGCTTTTAAATTATTTATAATGAAAGACAAAATAGATACAAAATTAGAAAGGCGCCAGTCAAAACAGAAACAGAAACTTAAAAGAGCTTTGACAGAAAAGACAGAATCATTTAAAAATAGCTATCAATTATATAATCATACAGAAACGCATAAAAAAAAAAAAACCCACAAATAAAAAAAAACACTTCACAACTGCTTCAGCAAAAAAAACAAATACAAACAATAAAAAAAAAAACGACAAATGGGACTGTCCACAGAGCAACCGGTAGAGGGACATAAATACAGTGATTTGACAGTATCCCCAAGTGTACGGATATGTGTAGAATGTGGCTATGGTTCACGCAAAACAGTAAAAGTTCCAAAGATATTAAATGAAGAGTTAAACTTGGGATTAACAGAATTTTCCTCCTACACAAGTATATTAGAGTTTATGTAAATTAGATTCCGTAATGCCACGGATTAAATTTAATTCTGAAATTATGCAGGGCAGCACAGGTTTTAAAGATATGACTGACAAAATTGCCGGCTCTGAGCCT
>JAIRNV010000063.1 GCA_031257875.1 Dysgonamonadaceae bacterium | reverse complement strand
TTCTACTTTAACACATTAAAATTTGCTTATCACAAGCGTTGTTTATGTCAGCCTGCCTGCGACAGTGTCTCTCAAATATTTGATCAATCAATTCATCTTCAGACATTTGTCTGTAAAGTTTGAAAATGATCCATCGTTTTACATCTCTGGCGGAGAGCAAAGGGATATTATCGAAGCAAATCAGTTTTTCTTTCAAAATGAAGGTTGATAGCAGGAAGTTAAGCGCAATTTGATGTTGCCATGCCAACCATTTGCGGGTCTGATACTTGTCCATTCCTAAAATCTGTTTGTTTTCCTTTATGCAATGCTCTACAAAGAAGCGTTGCGCCTGCATGTAAGCGATACCTTTTTCCGTGTATTGTTCCAAATTGGCATTAGTGAAGGAATATTTGTATTCATAATCGCCCTTCTTCGTTTTTCTCCGGCGAATAAGCAGTAGCCGACGCAGCATACGGTTGTTTTCTTCATCAAAAACATACACCCTTCGAAAGTGATAATCGCCTGTCAATTTCCCTTTGGTGGTATTGCGAACTTCGATCTCTTGCCAGTCGTTATCAGGGAGTTCCGCCATATATTTATCCGCCCGGATACCTTTTGTTACCGGTTTTGCCCGCTTCGGCTGACCTCCGCGATTGCCTTTGGCGGGGGGGGAACTTCTATGGCCGATTCTTCCAAATAAACAGTTAAACTGGAATGGATATCAAGCATATAGACATAACCCATTTCTTCTATCGCTTCGGCTAACTCCATACTGTTGCCATAATAACCGTCTCCACTTTACATAATCAAAGCAAACTCCCAGCGACTGCTGATGACGGATTATTTCTATCGCCATTTCCCATTTCTTCTTAAACACCTGTTCCGCTTCAGGAATCCCGGCCTCCTCGCAGCGATTTGTATCCGAAATCCATGATGCAGGCAAATATAAACGCGCATCTATCATGGAAGCAAAATCGCCGTTGCTCAACGCGCCGAAAACAGCTGCCTGACTGTTGCAAACTTTGCCGGCATTGCCGCAATACTGGGGAGATACGCCTACACTTTTTTTCCCTTTTTTCTCCCATCCGCTTTCGTCTATAATTAGGCCGGTCAATTTTTGTTTGGGCAAACTTTTACTCACATCCAGCGCTACTTGATCCAAAAGCAAACGGTAATCCCATGGAGATTCCGTTATAAAGTGCTGCATCTGGTGACAGTTAGCAAACATTTCTTCACTTATCCGCTCTATGTTACTTAGTTCACTCATAAATATCCCTTCGCAATAGAGTTTGGCCTTATCGAAAAATCGCTTAGTCTTACTCTTAAATATATCCTCATATTCAGACAGATAACTGTTGAATCGCCCCAACATCGGGCGAAGTGTTTCTCCATATCCATCACGTTTTTTAACTTGTATTAACCATCCTAATGATCTGTTTGTTTGTTTCTCGATCCGGTTTTTATTTGATTACAAAAGTAATATTTATTTCTCTTATTTACAAATATTTATATGAATTTTTATCCCTTTTTTAATCTGTTAAAGTAGAATTAATAAGGTACATTTACAAAATCATTTTTAGTCCCAAATCTTCATGGATAGCGACCTCAAAATTTTTCTTAAATTCTTCAAGAGAGATAAGTTCTTCTTCCGGCACAGGTAAAGGGGTAATATCCCGTTCATCTAAAATACATGCTACGCGTGGATGCCTTTCGATATGTTTCAAAAGCCGGCGTCCTGTTTGAGATTTGTCGTTGATAATTACGGTAGTCATTATTCCTAATTCTTAGTTTTTAATTTACTTGACAAAAATAGCGTTTTTCCTGTAAGCTACCAAATCAATCGGGTGAATTCAAATTGTCGCAGTGCTGTTGCAAGCCCTGTCATTCCCGCGAAAGCGGGAATCCCAAGTAAAAGCGTACGGATTATCACGGGATTCCCGCCTTCGCGGGAATGACAGAACGCGACAACGCGGGAATGACAGGAAATTCGTAATTTACTTTCAATCCGGTAAAGATTTCCCGCTCATCCGGTCTTTCCGTTTGCCGGGAAACAGGACGTATTGCCGGTATTCGCAATCCAGAGCGCCATTGATTAATTTCATTTTGGAAGCGGGCTTCAATCCGATTTTGTCGAATCCCTCCGGATTGGAGGAAATAATCCAAGCCTCATAACCGGGAAAAACATGTTTCAGGCGTTCGCCAATCATGGCGTAAAGATTCATTAAATCGTTAGGATGAAGCCGTTCACCGTAGGGGGGATTGGTAATCAGGATTCCTTTACCGGGGTTTTCCTGCATTTCCTGAAATGGTAAAACATTGAGTTCGATATATTTGGAAAGACCTGCATTTTTCACGTTTTTCATTGCGGCGACCATCGCTTTCCGGGAAATATCCGAACCAAAGCATTTGTATTTAAATTCCCTTTCGCGACTGTCGTCGGTACTGATTTTTTCAAATAAGTCGGCGTCGAAATCATCCCATTTTTCAAAAGCATATTTGTTCCGGAAAATGCCCGGCGCAATGTTCATCGCAATTAAAGCGGCTTCAATCAGCAATGTACCCGAACCGCACATCGGGTCAACAAAATGGCACCCGCCCCGCCATCCGGTCTTCAGTATCATTCCTGCCGCAAGCACTTCATTCAAAGGCGCTTCGTCTTCTTCTATGCGGTAACCCCTTTTGTGCAGAGATTCGCCCGAACTGTCGAGAGAAAGCGTACATTCATTGTGCGAAACATGCAGATGCAACTGTATATCGGGGTTATTCACCCGTATCGACGGGCGCGGAAGACCTTTTTCCGTAAAACAGTCGACGATAGCATCTTTGACACGGTAAGACACAAACTTGGAATGAGTAAATGTTTCGGAATAAACGACGGCGTCAATAGCAAACGTTTTATCCGCAGTCAGATATTCCTGCCAATCCCATTTTTTGATTTTCCCGTAAACTTCATTGGGATTATTCGCCTGGAACCGGATAATGGGTTTCAATATTTTGAGCGCTGTACGGCAACAAAAATTCGCTTTGTACATCAACTCTTTATCCCCTTCAAAAGTTACGACCCGCCGGCTAATCTGCACGCCATTGGCACCTAAGCCGATTAATTCCTCCGCCAGGATTTCTTCAAGACCGTATAAGGTCTTTGCCGCCATTTCGAATGTCTGTTTCATTGGATATAAGTTCCACCGCCTGCGTTCAATCCGGCAGCAGATGTAATAACGATTTCCGGCACACCGGCCGCACGGGCGCGGAAAGCGCTGTCTAATTTCGGAATCATTCCGTCTTTGATAATTCCTTCATTCTTATACTGTTGATAAAGTTCTTTATCAAGCGTTGAGATAACGCTTTTTTCATCGTTTTTGTTCCTCAAAACGCCGTTTTTTTCGAAGCAATAAATCAGGCGGACATTGAAATCGTATGCGAGCGCGGCGGCGGTTTCGGCAGCGATAGAATCGGCATTGGTATTCAGCAAGTTGCCATCACCATCGTGCGTCAAAGGAGTCAGGACAGGTACGAATCCCTGGGAAAGAAAATTGGATAATACCTTGGAATTTACACTTTTAATGTCTCCGACAAAACCATAATCAATATCTTTGACGGGTCTTTTCAGGGCAACGATAAGATTCATATCCGCACCGGTTAAACCGACAGCATCTACGCCTGAGGCTTGCAGCCGGACAACGATATTTTTATTTACCCAACCGGCGTAAACCATTGTTACGATTTTCAAGGTTTCTTCATCGGTAATCCGACGCCCGTCCGCCATTTTGCTTTCTATGCCTAATTTTTCAGCCAATTCGGTAGCCAAACGTCCACCGCCATGTATCAACATTTTATAGCCGGCTATCCTGGAAAAGTCTTTCAACAGAGCATTCAACGAATCCGGTTCTTCGATAATTTTTCCGCCTACTTTTACGATTGTTAATTGAAAATTCATTGTTAATATGATTTTTTTCGGTACAAAAGTACTATTTTGATTTCACATATTCAACAATAATTTTTGAATATCTAAAAAATGTCTTGTGTATCGGAGTTGCTCGCAGTTCGGCAGGAATTTACCATTTTCTACTGTTTGGCGCATAATTAAATATCCAATTGTGATTCGATGACTTATATATTAGTTTCAGACAAAAGCGATGAAATTTATGCAGTTCACTGCATAAAAACAGCTAAAATTATGCAGTTCATTGCATAAAAATGATAATTTTATTACCCTTGCACTGCATAAAACTACAATATTATGGAAAATAAATTTGAACAGATAATAGCGGAGCAACGAGAAGAACGAGACTCTTTGCCAATCGTTGACTGGTGCAGTCGGACAGACGAATCGAAGATTGATTTGAATAGTCCGTTTGCACAAATCGTTATTGGCGTTCGTCGTAGCGGGAAATCCACACTTTGTCATAAAGTTTTATAAAACAACAATATAGATTACGCTTATGTTAATTTTGACGATGAGCGGCTTCTTGATTTGAAAAGTGAACAACTAAACGATGTTTTACACGCGCTTTACACTGTTTACGGCAATTTTAAGTACCTGTTTTTAGATAAAATTCAGAACGTCGAGGGATGGCATTTGTTTGTTAACCGACTTTTGCGACAGGGTATCCGACTGATTATCACCAGCTCAAATGCAAAACTGTTGAGTGGCGAGTTGAGTACGCATCTCACGGGGCGCTATGTCGAAATTGAACTTTTTCCGTTTTCGTTTTCGTTTTCGTTTTCCGAGACACTTGATTACAAAAAAATCAAGCATAATGCAAAAACAACCAAAGAGTTGGCATTCCGGCAACAGGCATATTTTGATTATCTGAAACAGGGCGGTTTTCCCGAAATGTTCCAAATCGGCGAAACACAAAAACGCGAATACTTGCGGACACTATTTCAGTCAATCATTTTTAAGGATATTGTAAAGCGATTTAATATTAAGTATATCAAAACATAAAGCGACATTTCAAATGTTTTGCTGAACAATATCTCACGCGAAGTAAGTTACACAAGACTTGCCAAAACTTTGGGCTTAAAAAGTGTTCACACGGCGCAAAACTATGTTTCGTATCTCGAACAGGCATATTTATTCCTGTCCGTGCCGCGATTTTCATACAAAAGTATTGCCCGTGCAGGCAATCGGAAAACGTATGCCATATACTGCTTTCTTGTCGTTTTTGCCTGAAATTACAGGCTCAAACGAAGGTTATTTGCTGAAAAATATCGTGTTTTTGGAACTTTGCAGGCGGCGGGCAAGAGACAATTTTGATATTTATTATTACAACAATCATTGCGAAATAGATTTTGTTATTGCAAAAAGCGGTAATATTCAACAATTTATACAAGTTTCTTTATCTCTTGAAAATGAAAAAACACGCAAACGCGAAATATCCGCACTGCTGAAAAGTGCAGATGAATTGCATTGCAACAGCCTGAAAATCATAACACAAGGCGAGAAAACAACAATTTTGGAAAACGGTAAAAAAATTGAAGCCGTTTCCGTAATAGACTGGTTATGTGAGCGCTAAAAGTCTTTCAAAGCCTGATATAACATTCTCACAGGCAAGCCCATTACATTATAAAATGAGCCTTCCAAATGCTCAACGCCTACATATCCTATCCATTCCTGAACGCCATACGCCCCCGCTTTATCGAAAGGCCGGTATTTGTTTACATAATAATTGATTTCGTCTTCGGATAAGGCGGCAAAACCGACTTTGGAAACGGCAAAAAAAGATTTTTGCTTTTGTTTACCGGTCAGGCAAACGCCGGTAAAAACTTCGTGCGTACGACCGGAAAGCGCTTGCAGCATGAATTTTGCCTCTGCTTCACTTTCCGGTTTACCGTAAACTTTACCGTCGAGCCAAACAATCGTATCTGCCGTGATTAAAAGCGTATTGTCCCGTATCAAAGTTCGATAAGCTTCGGCTTTCAATTTTGCGAGGTACAGCGGAATTTCTTCTTTTTGCAAAGTATCGGGATAAGATTCTTCAATACCGGGCAATATTTTTATTTCAAAAGGAATATCCAAACCGGACATTAATTCTTTACGCCTTGGAGAATTAGACGCCAAAATAACCTGATATTTACCAGCCAAATGCTTCATCGTCCTGCATCCAGATTCCATGAACTTTCAATACCTGTTCGATAATATCGCGTCCGACGCCTTTCCCTCCTTCTTTCGGGGAAATATACAGGGCAATCGCTTTGATTTCGGGAACCGCATCGGCAGGACATGCCGGCAATCCTACCGTTTTCATGATTTCGTAATCGGGAATGTCGTCACCGACATAGCAAATTTCTTCCGCTTTCAAGCCGGTTTTTTCCATGAAATCACGGAATTTTTCGATTTTATCTTTAGCTCTCAGATAAATGTGCTGAAACCCCAATTTCCCGAAGCGAATCCTGACGGCTTCCGAATCTCCGCCGGTGATGATTCCGAGTTGAAAACCTTTTTTTGCAGCCAGTTGCATGGCATAACCGTCTTTGGTATTCACAATCCGCATCGGTTCGCCGCTGGGATGCAACGGAATGGACTCAGGCGATAAAACTCCATCTACATCAAAAACAAACGCCCGTATTTTTAACAAATCATAATTGATCATATATTACCGTTATATCCTGTTTACTTCGCATTACTAAAGTTTCCTTGCTCCGTCGCCGATTACAACGTCGTATGCTTTAGGTTTAATGTGAAATTCTTTTTCGTAAGCTTCGGATGCTTCTTTTACAAATTCATCCATTTTGTCTTCTTTCACCAAATTAATCGTGCAGCCGCCGAATCCGCCGCCCATCACGCGGGAACCGGTTACGCCGTATTTTTTGGCCTGTTCGTTCAGAAAATCCAGTTCCGGACAACTTACAGAATATTTTTTGCTCAAACCCTCGTGCGTCTCGTACATTTTCTTTCCGACGGTTTCGTAATCGTTTTTTTGCAGGGCTTCGCAAGTGTCGAGCAAACGTTGGATTTCTTCAATCACAAATTCCGAGCGGATGTAGTCCGTTGCATCTGTTTTTCCTTTCACTTCCTTCAATTGGTCAAGCGTGGCGTCACGAAGCAGTTTCACTTCGGGATGTTTTTTTGCAATCTCGGCGACTACCCTTTCGCAGGACTCGCGGCGTTTGTTGTATTCTCCGCCGGCGGCCAGATTGTGTTCCACGCAAGTATTGATTAACACCAGTTTGTAGCCTTTGGGTGCAAACGGCACGTATTCATATTCCAAAGACCGGCAATCCAAACGAATCAAAGAACCTTTTTTGCCCAGGCATGAAATAAATTGATCCATGATCCCGCATTTTACGCCTACGTAATTGTGTTCCGTAGCCTGCCCGATCAAAGCCAGTTCCCGGCGGGTGAACCCAAGACTAAACAAGTCATTTAAAGCAAACCCCACAGCGCATTCCAAAGCTGCCGACGAAGACATGCCCGCTCCCAACGGAACATCACCCGAAATGACAATATCAAACCCCGAAATTTCCCGACCTTTTTTATTCATTTCGCGACAGACGCCGAAAATATATTTCGCCCAGCCTTCTTTCGGTTTGTCTTCTTCGTGCAGGCTAAATTCTGTCGGTTCGTTCAAATCCAGGGCGAAAGCCCGCACTTTATCACGCCCGTTAGGCTTGATTTCGCAATACATCGCTTTGTCTACTGCGCCGGGGAGTACAAATCCCCCGTTGTAATCGGTGTGTTCTCCGATAAGGTTGATTCTTCCGGGAGACGTGTATAATACGCCGTCTTCTCCGTACAAACTGTTGAATTTTTCTTTAATTTTCGTTGTATCCATGATATATTTTAAAAAGTGAATACTGGCGTCAAAATTACAAAGATTAATCCTAATTATACTTAATTCGTCAGTAAATTCAGGAAATAACAGTATTTTTGCATCAAAAACGTCATAATACAGGTAAGAATATCAGCAGAAGACAGAGTTCAACTGTTCAAAGAAAAGGTTTGCGCATCCCCATCCTCATGCAATGAAAAAGATGGAGGCACTGTATTTAAAGAGATGCAGTTTGCAAAATAATTTGACATGTCGGATATTGCAGATAGACGGGAATACAGTAAGGAGTTACATTAAAGAATATCTTGCGGGCGACACAGAGCGGTTGAGCGGCACACTTTGTTTGGGGGGCTTTTGCCGGATATTTATAGTGTCCGGTGAGAATATTTCTGCCGGCACCGTCGGGAAGAAGCGGATACAGTGTTTCAGGTGCAGCTGACGCCATCGGCAACGAATTGATAACCATCCGTAATACCGGATACATCAATGCTTCGTCTGTTTGTGATCTGTTGCACAGAATCAGGGAAAAGTTTACAGACGAAACGGTTCCGGTAAGCATTATACTTGACGGCGCTAAATATCAACACTGTTTATCGGTCCGGGAACTGGCAGAAAAATTGAAGATCGAACTGTTATTTCTACCGTCATACAGTCCGAATCTGAACCTGACAGAACGGTTGTGGAAATTTATAAAAAAGGACTGTCTGTATTATGAGTATTGTGCCAGTTTTCAAAAATTCATAACGGCAATAGACGGCTGTTTAAACAGGATAAAAAAACAGGGAATTGAGGAAACTTAAAGAGGGTAAAAACGCGAAGGCGCTCGCCGGAGAATTGTTTTATATGTTTTTGCCTTACAAAGAGTTTGTTCATCCTATTACCTCTAACAACGGCAGCGAATTTTATGAACACAGGTATATTGCAAAAAAAACTGGTGCTGAATACTGTTTTGCGCCCATACTCCTCGTGGAAAAGAGGTTTGAAAGAATATACTAACGGTCTAATAAGGCAGTATATCCCTAAAAAACAACATTTTGACAAATACTCCGATGAGGATTTAATGCTTTTTCAGCATAAAATCAACAGAAGACCGGAAAAATTGCTTAACTCTGAGACCCCGATAAACAGAGTGAATTTTTACATTAATAAAAGAGTTGCATTTATAACTTGAATCTGCGAGATAAAAAATAGGCCTCATGCTGTTTGTATTATTCGAAAAAAGCATTACCTTTGCACCGCAAAAGTGTTGGCGAGATAGCTCAGCAGGTTAGAGCGCATGATTCATAATCATGAGGTCCCGAGTTCAATCCTCGGTCTCGCTACTTGGAAATACAAAAAAAACTCATCTTCGGTTATTTTCAAAATTTCGTTACTCTGCAAATCAAATCCTTTACATAAGGCCTCCAGTAAGTTTACGTGCCCTATATTTACAAGCGCATAACCCACCGTGAAAAAATGCCGGTTTATACCGTCCATTACGGGGTAATGTCATAGATTATCGGAATAAATAATTACCTTTGCGGCCAAAAAACAGAAAGTATGATACATACGACAGTAATTAAGTGTCCCCACTGCGGGAGCAACAACCCGGTCAAGCAAGGCCGGACAGTCAACGGCACGCAAAAATGGCAATGCAACAGCTGCAAAAAACATTTTCTCCCGGAATATCGCTACCGTGCCTGGCAGGCCGGCATCAAAGAGAAGATAA
>JAIRNV010000055.1 GCA_031257875.1 Dysgonamonadaceae bacterium | reverse complement strand
CATATACACCTCTATTTTTAACCTGTATTAACCACTCTATTGATCTGTTTGTCTGTTTCTCGATTGAGTTGCAAATTTAACGCTTTTTTGCTGAATGCCAAATATTTAGCCGTTTTTTTCTTCCTTTTCTAATCTGTCAAAGTAGAAGTAAGTTCAATTAGTAAATACAACTTTTTACCAATAAATAATTGAAAATAAAAAGTAATATGATAATGATGATGTGTTGTTAAAACGAGAATAACTCTTTGAGTTATTCTCGTTTTAACAACATAAACAGTAGATAAAAACCTTTAATCTAAATAAAATAGCAGTTGCATTTACTACTTGAATCTGCCACCTGTTCAATCTAATACAAAAATAGTTTTTCACAAAAAAAAACACTACCTTTGCAACGCTTTTTTAAAAATTCCGTGTGATGGGAGATTAGGAAGCATTTTGTCTAATTTTGAGTAACACAAAAAAAACAATGAAATTATTTGAATTAAAAGGTTCTAAAAGAGAAAGTACCGGTAAAAAAGCTGCAAAAGCTTATCGGAGAGAGTCTGTTATTCCCTGCGTTTTATACGGGGGAGATGAAGTGGTTCATTTCACAATAACAAAAGACAGCGTTAGAAAATTAATTTACACGCCGGAAGTCCACATTGTAGATTTGACCGTCGAAGGGAAAAATTACAAAGCTATCCTGAAAGAAACCCAGTTCCATCCGGTAAGCGATGAACTGTTACATGCCGATTTCCTTCAAATATTTGAAGATAAACCGATTGTAATGGAAATCCCTGTCGAATTAGTCGGCCTGGCCGAAGGGGTAAAAGCCGGCGGTAAACTTTCCCGGGGAATGAGAAAACTGAAAGTGAAAGGTCTTTACAAAGATTTCCCGGAAAAATTAACAATTAATATTGAAAGCTTAGGTTTGGGTAAATCCATTTCGGTTGGAGATGTACATTTTGATAATCTCGAACTGTTAAACGTCAAAAATAACGTTGTGGTTGCCGTTAAATCAACGCGGGCAGCGCGCGATGCTGCGAAATGAAGCACTTGATTGCCGGACTGGGTAATATCGGCAGCGAATACGAAAATACCCGCCATAACATAGGATTTATGATATTGGATGCCTTGGCCAAGGCATCCAATGTTGTATTTGACGTTAATAAGCGGTATGGAGCAATAGCGGAAATGAAGTTGAAAAATAAACAGCTCATTTTGTTAAAGCCTTCTACATATATGAATTTAAGCGGTAATGCTGTTCGCTACTGGTTGCAAAAAGAAAAAATCGAACCGGTCAATTTGCTGGTTGTAGTTGATGATTTGGCGCTTCCTTTCGGCGCTTTGCGCTTGAAACCCAAAGGAAGCGATGCAGGACACAACGGCCTGAAACACATCCGGGAAACTTTAGGCACCACTCAATACAACCGGTTGCGTTTCGGAATCGGGAACGATTTTCCACAGGGCGCGCAAATCAATTTTGTATTGAACCCTTTCACCGAAGATGAACAAAGGCGCTTGCCGGAAAGAATAGAAATCGCCTGTGAAATGATTAAAAGTTTCTGTCTGGCGGGCATAGAAACGACTATGAATCAGTTCAACAATAAATAAGCAGAAATTAAGTCAACGAGTAAACACGTAAACACGTAAACAAGAATATCGTTTACTTGTCAACTCGTTAACTTGTCAACTCGCAAATGGAAACACGTATTGATAAATGGCTGTGGGCGGTAAGGATTTTCAAAACACGGACTGTCGCACTGGAAGCGTGCAAAAAAAATCGCGTCACGGTGAATGACGCGCCTGCCAAACCCTCAAGGATGATTCGGGTTGGCGACATTATTTCCGTACGCAAACCGCCGATTACTTATTCTTTCAAAGTATTGGGTCTGACTTCCAACCGTATCGGCGCTAAACTGCTTCCTGAATATGTGGAAAATATCACGCCTCCCGAACAGTATGAGATACTTAATTTGCAGAAAATAAGCGGATTTATTGACCGTACAAAAGGAACAGGCCGCCCGACAAAGAAAGAACGCCGCGATTTGGATGAATTTTCGACGCCGACTTTTGTGGATGATATGGCGTTTGATTTTGACGAATAAGACTAAATCAATGATAAAGCAGCTGATTTTGGTTGGATTGGGAGGCGGTATCGGAAGTATCATGCGATTCCTCGTTTCCAAAATTCCTTTTGGGCAAAGTTCATTCCCATGGGCGACACTTGCCGTTAATATGGCCGGCTGTTTCCTTATCGGAATACTGATTGGCCTGTCTGTCAGGCATCAATTCCCGGATGCGAACATGAGACTTTTACTTGTTACCGGCTTTTGCGGCGGTTTCACTACTTTTTCGGCATTTTCGGCCGAGAATGTTTATCTGTATCAGTCGGGGAATTATTTTTCACTTGCTTTTTACGTACTGTTAAGTATTATTGTCGGATTTGCTGCCGTGCTTTTGGGATTAAATTTAAGCAAATAATTGTTTTTCGGTCAGCATACAGCCCTGCCACGCATTAAATCTAAAACATTTA
Source organism: Dysgonamonadaceae bacterium (assembly GCA_031257875.1). GTDB lineage: Bacteria > Bacteroidota > Bacteroidia > Bacteroidales > Azobacteroidaceae > Azobacteroides. The sequence continues at coordinate 7,145 of JAIRNV010000055.1, read as the reverse complement.
ACAGGAATTTTATAGCGTAATTGCTCAAAATATACTATATTTGCAGGCCAAAATTTAAGGTGATTAAAAAATTAATGTTAAAATAAATTATAAAATCAAATGCAAAACAAAGGATTTATAACAGTCTTTGCCGTGCTGTTGAGTTTGGTGTGTTTATTTTATTTGTCGTTTACATTCGTAACAAATAAATACTACAAAGAAGCGAAAGAATATGCGGCCACAGGCTATGGAAGCGAGAGTCATTATCTTGATTCATTATCTACAGAGAAGGTATGGCTGGGATACACGCTCAAAAAAAGCCGTACAATGGAGTTAAACCTGGGTCTTGACCTGAAAGGAGGGATGAGCGTTATCATGGAAATCAGCGTGGCCGACATCCTGAAATCATTAGCCAATCACAACCCGGATGCCAATTTCAATCAGGCGCTGGCAAACGCCACCGCACGACAGGCTACAAGTTCCCAGGATTACATTTCACTATTTACGGAAGAGTATCATAAAGCGGACAGAAATGCCCGGCTATCGGCTATTTTCAGTACTTTTGAACTGAAAGACAAGATTCAGCCGCAAAGTTCGGATGCACAGGTTGAAAATGTTTTAAGGGCAGAATTGAAAAGTGCAATCGACAACTCATTCAATGTGCTTCGTACCCGTATTGACCGTTTTGGCGTGGTTGCCCCCAATATTCAAAAAATGCAGACTGACGGACGTATTTCTATCGAACTTCCGGGTATTAAGGAACCGGAACGTGTACGGTCTTTGCTGCAAGGGAGCGCAAATCTTGAGTTTTGGGAAACTTACGAAGAAAAAGAAATACACCGGGCCTTGCTGGATGCGAACGCAGTTATCAGGGATTCAATAGCAAACGCTCAATCCGAAACAGTTGCCGTTGCAGACATTACCGTTCCGGATGAACTGTTAACCGACGCTACGGAAACGGAAACACAACCGGATTCTTTGCTTGCCGGCATGGATGAATTGGAAGATGAAACAACCGAAGATGCGGCCAATACAAATGATGCGGATTATTTTCAAAAGAATTTCCCCTTGTTTTATTTATTAAATATGAATCCCGATATGACCGAAGGTAGAGGTCCTATCGTTGGTACCGTTCGGAAAATCGACATGAAAACAGTCGATAAATACCTGAACATGAAAAGAGTACAGGATGTGCTTCCCCGACAGTTAAAATTGAGATGGGGAGTAAGTCCTGTTGACGAACAGGAAAGTTTCTATCAGTTATACGCACTGAAAATTACTACCCGCAACGGTAGGGCGCCGCTGGAAGGCGACGTCGTAACCGATGCTACGGACGAATTTAGCCAGCATACCAATGCTGCGGAAGTAAGTATGAAAATGAACAGCGACGGCGCTAAAAAATGGGCGCGTCTGACCAAAGAAAATATTGGCCGGTGCGTGGCCATTGTTTTGGACGATCAGGTTTATTCCGCTCCGGTAGTAAACAGCGAAATTCCCAACGGACAATCGAATATTTCCGGCCATTTCACACAGGAAGAAGCCAAAGACTTGGCAAACGTGCTGAAATCCGGTAAAATGTCGGCTCCGGCGCATATCGTTCAGGAAGAAGTAGTCGGCCCGTCGCTGGGACAGGAAGCTATCAACAAAGGATTCATAGCTTTTATATTTGCACTTATTGTTTTATTGGCTTACCTGGTTGTCGTTTACGGATTTAAACCCGGTATGATTGCCAATTTCGCTTTACTGCTCAACTTGTTTTTTACCTTGGGATTCCTGGCGTCTTTCCATGCCGTATTGACGCTTTCGGGTATAGCAGGTATCGTTTTGGCCTTGGCCATAGCGGTGGATGCGAACGTGTTGATTTATGAGCGCATCAAGGAAGAAATCAGAGGCGGCAAGCAGGTGAAAAAGGCGGTTGAAGAAGGTTACAGGAAAGCGTTCTCGGCTATTTTCGACTCCAACCTGACTTCTATTATTACCGGCGTTATCCTCTATATTTTCGGTTCCGGTCCTATCCGGGGTTTCGCAACTACTTTGATTTTCGGTATTATTATTTCGTTCTTCACAGCCGTGTTCCTGACCCGTGTGATTTATTCGCATTTCATGGGAAAGGGCAAATTATTGGATGTATCTTTCACAACTCCGCTGACGAAGAACTTTTTAGTAAACCCTGCTTACAACTTGATGAAAAACAGGAAGTTGATTTATATTGTAAATATTGCGATTCTTGTTATCTGCGTAGGCGTTTTTGCTATCAGGGGATTGAATCAGGGAATTGATTTTACCGGCGGACGGAATTATGTTGTACTTTTTAATCAACCGGTAAATACCGTACAGGCACAGGAATTACTTGATCCCTATTTCGAAAATCACACGCCGAGCGTAATAACTTATGGAAAATCCGAACAGGTACGCGTTTCAACCAATTACAGGATTACCGAAAATTCGGAAGGCATTGACAGGGAAATAACCGGAAAAATGTATGAGGCGTTTAATCCTTTGCTGGGAGACGGAACAAGTTATGAACAATTTATGGCCGATAATGTAAGAAGTTCTCAAACCGTGGGACCGACTGTCGCCGAAGACATTAAGCAAGGCGCTGTTTTTGCCGTTATCTTTGCCGTTATCGCCATCGGGCTTTATATTTTACTGCGGTTCAGGGATGTTTCGTATAGCGTAGGGTCAATTGTCGCTTTGACGGCCGACGCCCTCTTTGTTATCGGCATATATGCCATTCTCTGGGGATTTGTTCCGTTCTCGCTGGAAGTAGATCAAACATTTATCGGCGCTATCCTGACAGTAATCGGTTATTCTATCAACGACAAAGTGGTTATCTTCGACCGTGTGCGCGAATATGCTCATCTGTATCCGAACCGGTCTAAGTACGAACTGTTTAACGGCGCTTTGAACTCTACGCTTGACCGGACATTCAACACGAGTTTCAGTTCACTCCTTGTTCTGATTATTATCTTCATTTTTGCAGGGGACGCTATCCGCAGTTTTTCGTTCGCCATGTTGCTCGGTATATTTATCGGAACACTATCGTCGTTGTTTACTGCAGCGCCAATCGCTTACGAAATTCAAAACAGGAGGCTGAAAAAGAAATAGAGAAATAATTTAATGATCGCAGCCGTCACCAGCGAAAGAGAAGCCTGAAGCAATCCGGAGTTATTGCATTTCCTGATTGCTTCACTGCTTCGCAGTTCGCAATGACGCGGTGGGGGTTGAATTAATGATTAATCACTGTATCAAATGCATCCGTTCGTAATTCGTAACGGGTGCATTTTAGTTTGTAGCAAAACATGACTGAGCGCCTTGAATACGTAATATCAGTTACTTATTCAAGGCGCTCAGCCGTTTTTTTTAACGGTATCCGTGTCGCCTGAAATTGAAACGGTGATACATAGGGGAATTGCGAGTGAACAGATGTAAATGATGTACTGAAAAAAACCGCGTTTTGTACAGTAATTCCCCCATTTGGTACTAAATTCTAAAAAAATACCCTATAAATAACAATTACTTCAGAGTTTTGTTTTATATTTGCACCCACAAAAGTATAATTTCGGACACAGTAGACAGCTCATTAAAAGAGTTTAAGTTACTTGTCTTTTTAATTATACAACTTATATTTATTTTATTAATTTAAAACATGTTTTTATGAAAAGAAAATTGTTTACTTTGCTTTTAGCAATGGGATTATTGACGGCTTTTCAGGCAAACGCTCAGTTGGAGATGCGATTCCTCGCCGATACGAGCGGTTTGGCTAAGACCAGTTCGCCTAAGAGTGGTTTGACGAAGGAGGAATTTAGATACGATTCCTTTCCTCATGTGAAGAAGGCGGGATTGTTCAACTGGTTATCGTATTCGGAAGGAAAGATTTCTCTGAACAGGGGATCTTTAGACAGTTGTATTACTGCCCAAGACTCTATCCGGATTCAAAAGGAACTTTTGGCGGATAAGGCGAGTATTTTTACGGTGAATTTCTCCGGCACGGATTCTACCCAATTCCGGATTACCCCAAAGGGTGGTACGGATGATGTTCAATTGAACCACCGTAATGGCTCGACTGGCCTTTTCAGGATCTTAAAATTGGCTAACGGACGGGAAGCAGAAAGCCCCAAAGATGGGGTTCTCGCGAATTTGTTTAGGCCGAGCGATCAGAAGGATACTCTTGCAGGTTATTTGGCGTATGTTCCGGATCCGACAAAGATCAAATTGGACACGCTGGATGTTTCCGTTGGTTTGGTAGGCTGGAACAAAAAAACGGAGGAACTTTCAATTAAGTATTTCAATGAATTTGCTTTTTATGCAGATACATTGCCGCTCATGCTGCAAAGTTTCCAGTTTGCTTCTGAAAAACCGGACGACTTTGATCCGGGCAGACTGTATCGAACCGATTCGTTTCCTTATTTCCAGATATATGCCGGTGGAAATACGTTAATTAGATCGTCTAAGAATCATAGTGATGATACGGGCTGGCATGAGGGCGGTAAAGCTACCAACTGGGGGCATAGAAATCCTCAGAACGGTCATCAAGCGAACCTGAACGATACGTGTGTGTATGCATGGTTAGACATAAAATTTTCCGGCGATAGCGCCGCCATCATACTTCCAGGATACGGTAAGCAGAAAGGTGTCAAAGAAGAGTTGATTGATACTACCGCTATAGTTCACCTGGATACGCTCGTCAATATAGCCCATCGTTTCTCACTTAAGTTTGATTCTAAAGAAATAGTTAATACTGCTACTACTAAGTGGGATATAGATAGTGTAAAGCCTTGGAAGGAAGTGGGTGGAGTGACTAATACTGAAGGTGGAGATAGTGTTATGTATCTGAAGAAAGACGGCAACCAGTTAGTCTTTACTGTTAAAACGAAGAATGACAAGAAAGAGACGGACTGGACAGCCGGGTATCCTACGCCATTTAAATGGGTAGATGCCAGCGATAAGAACAAAGAAAAATATGTTTATTACAGTGTAGATACAACATTCATGGCGCTTTTGGATTCTGCTTATGTGCATGAGTTTGAAAAGGAAGGCGATGAAAAATTCTTGCCTTACGACAGTGTTGGTGCAAGATACGTATATAAATACAACGACGACAGCTGGCGCCCTCTTTTCGTCCGCGCAGATTCCGTAAATGCAGAAACGGAAAAAGCAAAAAAATATGAATATATAACGGTAGACAGGTTAGAAAAAGAAAAACTTTATGGAGAAGCCCTAACACCGAAAGTTATTCTTCCCGAACTTGCCCCTAAGTACATTTCAAAGGAGAAAGATAAAATTTCCCTTGTAGATGATGAAGAAAGAAGCGCTACATTTAAAATTACACTTGCAGATACAATCCTCAACACAAAGGGTGGGTGGTTTTATTGTTCCGAGTTTGGTGGACAGTTGTATACAAACAAGAAGAAGAAATTCGAGATTGAAGATAGCGTTCAGGTGTTTAACATCTCAGACGGGAATGGACATCTTTTGACTGTTTCGGATCACCATGGTTTCGTAGAGCCGTTAAGAAATTCACTGGCATGGGCGGACACTCTCGATAATGAAGAGAGTAAACTCGCCGTTCGTCAACTGTTTGCAATAGTTCGCGATTATGAAGACAGTACCTATACGTTCTTACCCGTAGCTGCCCCAAAGTGGAACAATAATGAAAAGGAGGATACGCTGTCTTTCAATCTGGCTATAGGTAGAGAGAACAAAGACGGTCAATTAGTTAGCCTGGAAGGAGCATGGCATCTGGAAAGCAGTCTTTCTTACAAATTAGTTGTTGCCGATTCTTCTTCCAAGACAGAACCCCTCAAGTTCAAATTAACTTCGCCTTTCCAACCATGGAAAAAACTGGCGAGTGATTATGTTGCTATCAAGAAAGTATCGACAGGTAAATATTATCGTGGATACAGTAATGACGGCACCGGCACCGACACAGTAACGGTGAACGATATCGCAGCGCAGTGGACTGTAGAACCAGACAAAGAAAATACTTGGAAGTTTACCCCTGTATTTAAGGATGCGGAAAAACCAAGTACAGTACCGTTTGTAACGAAAACAGTTCGTGCTTCCAGCAAAGAGGGTGACGACAATGTTTATCTTGAATGGGGAGAAGGCAATGATATAAAAAAAGATACCGTCGTGATTGAGACCAGTCATGGACCCGACGCTTTCAATCTGTACAGCGGTTTTGACTTCGACTGGGATGGTAAAGAAAAAGGATTGGTAACTATTGTGAGCGGCGAAAAATATCTTGCTCATAATGATAAAAATGAGGTATCTTATGTGAGAGGTACGGCGGATGATTCTCCTACCATTACCATTCACAGGGGTGAGGAAAACGAAAAGTTAATTACGACTAACGGAGATGAATCTTATCCGGTTCGCTATTACAGGTTCTCATATAAAGCAAAAGATAATAAGGAGTATTACCTGAAAGCAGAAGGCACTCAAATAAGGTGGGAAGCGGGTAACGGTTCGGATGAAACGCACAGGTTCTATTTGCCCACAGCCCACGCCGAAGGCACGGTTTATTTGCACGATCATGCGGGACATTTGCTGCAGGTTAGCAGGGACGGCTCCAAATTGAGTCTTGGCGACGAAACTGTTTACAGCACTATTAACGCCATTAATGATGCTACCGAGGATGACCCTGCAACTCTTCAATGGACAATCACCAAAAAAGGAGATATTAAAGACACGTGGGCAGTTGTGGATTCGACTCTCTTCGACGAAGACGGTACGGCGACAGGCGTACTGGTAATCGGCGAAGAAGGCAAAACTTTTATTGGTGTTGACGGCAATAAGGGCGTTTTAAGCAATAAGACGGACGAAAGTGTTGTACTCAAACTCATACAGACTACGACCCTTGATCCCCAGAGCATAGTGGCATATTCTCCATTAAGGGCAACAGCCGAAACTGACGTACCGGTGGGATATAAAATCATTCATGGCGATCTTTATTTGACGGATGAAGATGATGATGCTACTTTCTCTGCTGAAGCAAACACATCTGAAAAACAAACATTCGCATTCAAAAACAATGAAGAAGATGATGGATTTGCGATTGTATTGTTCAGCGACGAGAATCGTTTCTTAAGCAGCGCCGGATTGAATTTGAAATTCTCGAATACGGATAAACTTAGCTTCACATGGGGTAAAGCTGAAGATTA
>JAIRNV010000004.1 GCA_031257875.1 Dysgonamonadaceae bacterium | reverse complement strand
GACGGGACCATCCCGAAAATCGTCGAAACAATGCCATCTGATCTGGCAACATCTCTGTGACGACTTAGGCGACATATGGATAGCGCCACTCCCCGAGCGAGGGAATCGATCAAGTATTTGAAGAAATTCCGAGTCCGTCCAATCGGTCACCCGCTATACTCCCCGGACCTGTGCCCCTCTGACTCTTATTTGTTTGGAAAGCTGAAGGGTACCTTGGCCGGGCGATAATTCGACTCCGCACAACAGTTCCTCTTGGCGATCAGGGAGGTCACTGACTCCATTAGGCGAGCCGAGCTTGAATCGGTCTCTGATGCCTGGGAACGGCGATTGAGCGAATGCATCCAGATGAAACATGAGGACATTACATAACGCGAATCTGAGATTCTTGGTATAATCTTTTACTACTGCTAATTTTTCTGCTTATTACTTAAGTGGATGTTTTTGCTTTTGCTCCTGCTATTATGCACAGGATGTGAATGGATGAAATTTATTTATCCCTGAATTGCTGATTTTTTAATAACCACTTTGTTTTATTAAAGAATTATTTATACCTTTGCGACCCATTTCGTACATTTTGTATTTGTACAAGTGAGTTTAACTTATTAATATAATGTAAAATAATTGAAATGCCAGGATTAATTGGAAAAAAAATCGGAATGACATCCGTTTTCAGTGCTGATGGGAAAAATCTTCCATGCACTGTTATCGAAGTAGGTCCTTGTGTAGTTACTCAGGTAAAGACCGTTGAAACAGACGGTTATGAAGCAGTTCAATTAGGTTTTGAGGATAAGAAGGAAAAGCATACCACAAAACCCGAATCAGGACACTTCAAAAAAGCCGGCGTAACTCCAAAGAGACACTTGGCCGAGTTCAAAGGGCAGGGGGAATACAAACCCGGAGATGTAATCACTGTTGATTTCTTCAACGGTGAAGTGTATGTAGACGTTATCGGAACGTCGAAAGGTAAAGGATACCAGGGTGTTGTAAAACGCCACGGGTTCAAGGGGGTAGGTGAGATGACATTAGGTCAGAGCGACCGCCAGCGCCACCCCGGTTCTATCGGCGCCTGCTCATACCCAGCGAAAGTATTCAAGGGTACGCGCATGGCGGGTCACATGGGCAATGAACGTGTTACTGCCCAAAACCTTGAAGTGATTAAGTTATTGCCCGATCATAACCTGATTCTTGTAAAAGGTTCTGTTCCGGGTGCAAAAGGTTCAATCGTAATAGTTCAAAAATAATGGAAATAAACGTATATAACATTCAAGGACAAGATACCGGGAAAAAGGTAAACCTGAAAGACGGCGTATTTGGCATTGAACCGAACGACCATGTTATTTATTTAGATGTAAAACAACACATGGCCAACAAACGTCAGGGAACAGCTAAATCAAAAGAAAGAAGCGAAGTTTCGGGAAGTACCCGCAAGCTCGGACGTCAAAAAGGCGGAGGAGGCGCTCGCCATGGTGATATTAATTCGCCGGTTATGGTAGGCGGAGGTCGTGTATTCGGTCCCAAACCGAGAGATTACAGTTTCAAACTCAATAAGAAAGAAAAATCTTTAGCCCGCAAGTCGGCTTTATCTTACAAGGTAAAAGAAGATGCCATCACGGTAGTTGAAGATTTTACTTTCGAAGCTCCGAAAACCAAAGAATTTTTGGCATTAACCAAAAATTTGAATTTAGACGGTAAAAAACTGTTGGTCATACTTCCTGAAAATGATGCGAATATATACTTGTCTGCCCGCAATCTGCAAAAGACAAATGTAACAACCGTTTTCGATATCAATACATACAAAGTGCTGGATGCCGCGCATTTGGTTATTTTGGAAAGTTCGGTAAACGCGATGAATAACTTTTAACAAAAGGGAGAACAAATCATGGGAATAATAATTAAACCTATCGTAACGGAAAAACAAACACTTATCACCGAAAAGCAAGAAAATCGGGTGGGTTTCCGTGTAACTCCCAAAGCGAACAAGTTGCAGATAAAAGCGGCTGTCGAATCGCTTTACGGAGTGAATGTCGTGAAAGTCAATACAATGAATTACGACGGCAAACGTAAATCAAGATACACCAAATCAGGAGTGATCAGCGGAAAAGAAGCCGCTTTCAAAAAAGCAATCGTAACTTTGAAAGAAGGGCAGAAAATTGATTTTTTTAGCAATATATAAGTTAACGAGTAAACAAGTTGACAAGTTGACGAGTCTCGTTTACTCGTTTACTTGAAACTCGTTTACTAAATAAAAAACAAATGGGAATTCGAAAATTAAAGCCCACAACACCGGGACAAAGAAACAAGATTATCGGTACATTTAGTGAAATCACTGCTACTGTACCGGAGAAATCCCTTGTTTTCGGTAAACGTAAATCGGGTGGTCGCAACAACGAAGGACACAGAACAATGCGTCAAATCGGCGGCGGTCACAAACGCAAATTCCGTTTTATTGATTTCAAGAGGAATAAAGATGGTATTCCTGCAACAGTCAAGACGATAGAGTATGACCCTAACCGGTCGGCGCGTATCGCCCTGTTGTTTTATGCCGATGGGGAAAAAATGTATATCATTGCGCCCAACGGATTGGAAATCAACCAAACAGTGATATCCGGAAACGAAGCATCACCCGAAATCGGGAATGCGCTTCCGTTAGCTAAAATCCCAATGGGTACGGTAGTTCACAACATCGAATTACGTCCGGGACAAGGCGCAAAGATGGTACGCTCGGCAGGAGCGTTTGCTCAAGTAGTGTCGCGGGAAGGCAATTATGTAATCATCAAGATGCCTTCCGGTGAAACACGTAAGATACTTTCGGTTTGCAAAGCTACTATCGGTAGCGTAGGCAATTCGGATCATGCATTGGAAAAATCAGGCAAAGCGGGAAGAAGCCGATGGTTCGGGCGCCGTCCGCGTGTGCGTGGCGTTGTGATGAATCCAGTAGATCACCCGATGGGAGGCGGAGAAGGCCGCGCTTCGGGAGGACATCCGAGATCCCGCAAAGGATTATATGCTAAGGGCTTGAAGACAAGATCGCCAAAGAAGCAGTCTTCACGGTATATCATTGAAAGAAGAAAAAAATAACCTGATTAAGCGTATATAAAATTATGAGTCGTTCATTAAAAAAAGGCCCTTATATTAATCTCAAACTGGAAAAGAAAGTTTTGACGATGAATGAAACAGGTAAGAAATCTGTTATAAAAACTTGGGCAAGAGCTTCAATGATTTCTCCCGACTTTGTCGGTCATACCGTTGCGGTTCATAATGGTAATAAATTTATTCCTGTATATATCACAGAAAATATGGTCGGACACAAGTTAGGCGAATTTTCTCCTACGCGCCAGTTCCGCGGACATGCAGGAAATAAGAAAAAATAAAAAGATATGGGTGCAAGAAAAAGACTAACAGCAGAACACAGGAAAGAAGCGAACAAAAGTTTGTATTTTGCAAAATTGCAGAATGTTCCGACTTCCCCGCGTAAAATGCGCCTCGTAGCGGATATGATCCGCGGAATGGAAGCCTTTCGGGCGCTTGGCGTTCTAAAATATTCGAATAAAGAGGCTGCCTTAAGAGTAGGAAAATTGCTTCGTTCGGCTATTGCCAACTGGGAAGAAAAAACCGAACGGAAAGCGGAAACCGGCGAATTATATGTAACATCAATCAGCGTGGATTCGGCGGCAATGTTGAAAAGAATGCGTCCGGCGCCTCAGGGAAGAGGTCATCGCATTCGCAAGCGTTCAAACCACGTGACTTTGTTTGTAGATACAATAACAACACAAGATAAACAAAATTAATTGCTCAATGGGACAGAAAGTAAATCCGATAAGTAATCGTTTAGGAATCATCCGCGGATGGGATTCAAATTGGTACGGAGGCAATAACTATGGCGATACTTTGTATGAAGACAGCAAAATCCGTAAATATTTGAATGCCCGTCTGGCCAAAGCAAGTGTATCTCGCATTGTTATTGAACGTACATTGAAATTAGTGACTATTACCGTATGTACGGCACGTCCGGGAATTATCATCGGTAAAGGCGGCCAGGAAGTCGACAAACTGAAAGAAGAATTGAAAAAAATTACCGACAAGGAGATTCAAATCAATATTTTTGAAGTCAAAAGGCCTGAATTGGACGCCGTCATCGTGGCTAATAATATCGCTCGCCAGTTGGAAGGTAAAATGGCATACCGTCGCGCTATCAAAACAGCCATCGCATCAACGATGCGCATGGGCGCCGAAGGTATCAAGATACAAATCTCAGGCCGTTTGAACGGCGCCGAAATGGCGCGTTCCGAAATGTATAAGGAAGGAAGAACGCCGTTGCATACCTTACGGGCAGATATCGACTACGCTTTGGGCGAAGCCCTTACGAAAGTCGGCTTGTTGGGAATCAAAGTCTGGATTTGCCGCGGAGAAGTTTACGGCAAACGAGACCTTGCTCCGCAATTTGCCGCTGCAAAAGAAACCGGACGCGGTGAAAGAAACGACAGAAGCAGCGGACGCGGCGACAGAAGAGATCGCGACAGAGACAACAGAGGCGACAAAAGAACCCGCAGGCCTTCCGGAGAGAAAAACTAAATTAAATAACAAAATATTTTTTTTTAATCAAAAATAAAGACATGATAAAAAAAATTGTATTTCTGTTATTTTTCTGTTCTTTGCCTGTATTTGTCTTTTCGCAATGGGGTATCAGGGGAGGATTAAATTTTTCTAAATTTTCAGGTTCGTCTCTTGATTATAAGACGGGATTCCATATTGGAATGACATACGACATAGCTTTGAGTAAAAAATTTTATTTCCAGCCCGGATTGTCTTTCCTTTCATGGGGTACCGGATTCAGTTCACGTGATGTCACCATAAAAGAGAGTCATGTTTCTATTTATGGTTTGGAGTTGCCGTTAACAATTTCATTCAGACCGAAAATAAGTGAAAAAATGAAACTTATTTTTGATACGGGGTTGTATGCCAAATATGGTCTATTTGGTAATTATGAATATTCTAAAACTGTAAAAGGATCCGCTTTCCCTGCATACAACCGTTTTGATATAGGGTTGAATTTATTGGGTGTAGGAATTGAATATATGCAGTATTATATTAACGGAACCTGTCAAATCGGATTGAAAGATGCAGAAAACGATGTTATGTCTCTCAATCAAAGTTTTCGTGTAAATTTAGGATACCAGTTTTAGTACTTAATCAAATGAAAAATAAAATTAATAATGAACAAATGACAATTGGCAATTGACATTGTTTGGCTCACAAATAATTCTCAATTCTCAATTCTTAATTGAAAAAAGATGTTACAACCGAAAAAAACAAAGTTCAGAAGGTCGCAAAAAGGCCGTATGAAAGGCAATGCCCAAAGAGGCAATCAGTTGGCATTCGGTTCTTTTGGTATAAAAACGCTGCAATCGAAGTGGATTACTGGCCGGCAGATAGAAGCTGCCCGTATAGCCGTAACCCGCTACATGCAACGTCAAGGTCAAGTGTGGGTGAGAATTTTCCCGGATAAACCGATTACCAAAAAACCCGCTGAAGTACGTATGGGTAAAGGTAAAGGCGCCCCTGAAGGATTTGTCGCTCCGGTCACTCCGGGACGCATTCTCTTTGAAATAGAAGGCGTTACGTTTGAAGTTGCAAAAGAAGCTTTGAGGCTTGCAGCCCAAAAACTTCCCGTAACAACGAAGTTTGTCGTAAGACATGATTATGATTTTAAAAACGAAAATGTGTGAGCCTTATGAAAATTGCAGAAATCAGAGATTTAACTACTCCGGAATTGAAAGAAAGATTGGCGGTTGAAATGAAAGCCTATGAGCAAAAGAAAATTAACCACAGTGTTTCACCTTTGGATAGTCCGGCAATCATTACTCGCTCACGCAGAGAAATTGCGCGAATGAAAACCGAATTGCGTCAAAGGGAAATTAACAACAAGTAAATGAGCAATTGAAATGGAAATTAGAAATTTAAGAAAAGAAAGAATAGGCGTCGTTTTCAGTAATAAAATGGACAAATCCATTACCGTTGCTGTAAAATGGAAGGAAAAACACCCTATCTACGGAAAATTCGTTAATAAAACGAAAAAATTCCATGCTCACGATGAAAAAAATGAATGTAATATCGGCGATACCGTAAAAATCATGGAAACTCGTCCTTTGAGCAAAACCAAGAGATGGCGTTTAGTGGAAATCATTGAAAAAGCTAAATAATTATGATACAACAAGAATCAAGGCTCGCAGTGGCCGATAACTCCGGAGCAAGGGAAGTGCTTTGTATCCGTGTATTGGGCGGAACGAAAAGACGTTACGCTTCTGTTGGGGATGTAATTGTCGTAGCTGTCAAAAATGTGATCCCTTCGAGTGATATTAAAAAAGGTGCAGTGTCTAAAGCGATCATTGTACGCACGAAAAAAGAAATTCGCCGCGCCGACGGTTCTTACATCCGCTTCGACGACAACGCTTGCGTGCTGTTGAACAGCACCGGTGAAATCCGTGGTAGCCGTATTTTCGGACCCGTTGCCCGCGAACTTCGTGCCGTAAATATGAAAATTGTGTCTTTAGCGCCTGAAGTTTTATGAGAATTAATAATTGAGAATTGAGAATTGAGAATTATGTCATTGTGCGCGTAGCAAACAATTCGTAATTCGTAATTCAAAATTCATAATTCAAAAAAAGTATGAAGTTACACATCAAAAAAGGAGATACGGTTTATGTTAATACCGGTGACGACAAAGGCAAAACAGGCCGTGTCCTGAAAGTTTTTGTCGAAAAGCAACGCGCTCTTGTCGAAGGGATTAACATGGTTTCAAAAGCCGCCAAACCGAATGCAAAGAATCCTCAGGGAGGATTTCAGAAAAAAGAAGCTCCCGTTCATATTTCGAACTTGAATGTATTGGATCCGAAAAGCGGAAAACCGACACGTATCGGTCGCAGGATAGGTTCAAAAGGAGTATTGGTACGTTATTCTAAAAAATCAGGGGAGGAAATTAAGTAATGAGCAATACGGCAAATCTAAAAAAAGAATATCAGGAAAAAATAGTTCCTGCATTGATGAAAGAGTTTAATTACACCTCCGTAATGCAAGTTCCGGTACTGAAAAAGATAGTAATCAACCAAGGTTTGGGAGTAGCAGTCGCCGACAAAAAGATAGTTGATGTGGCCGTTCAGGAATTGACGTCGATTACAGGTCAGAAAGCCGTTGCGACAGTTTCGCGGAAAGATATTTCCAACTTCAAACTGCGCAAGAAAATGCCTATCGGGGCGATGGTAACGCTTCGTCGCGAACAGATGTACGAGTTTCTCGAACGCTTAGTGCGTGTGGCTTTGCCGCGTATCCGCGATTTCAAAGGCATCGAAAGTAAATTGGACGGAAGAGGTAACTATACCCTTGGTATCCAGGAACAAATCATTTTCCCCGAAGTAAATATCGACAATATTGCGAAAATATTGGGAATGAATATTACTTTTGTGACTTCGGCGCGAACGGATGAAGAAGGTTACGCCTTGTTGAGGGAATTTGGATTACCTTTTAAAAATGCTAAAAAAGAGTAAGATATGGCTAAAGAATCAATGAAAGCCCGTGAGGTAAAACGTGCGAAATTAGTTGCCAAATATGCCGAAAAAAGGGCGCAACTGAAAAAAGAAGGTAACTATGAAGCATTGCAGGCATTGCCTAAAAATGCATCGCCTGTTCGTTTGCACAACCGTTGCAAAATTACAGGCCGCCCGAAAGGATACGTTCGCCAGTTCGGTATTTCCCGTATTCAATTGCGGGAGATGGCTTCCGCCGGTTTGATTCCGGGGGTGAAGAAAGCGAGTTGGTAAAAATTTGCAGACATCATAGAGCGAATTTCAAATTTGTTACATTCTGTTATTCCTGCTTTCGCGGGAATGACAGAATGTTTTTTTTATGTGGTCATTGTTTATGCGGGAATGACAGACTTTGCAACAGAACTGTGACAATTTGAAATTCACCAAACACCATGTGTACGGCGTGGAACGGCTTGTCGGAAGAATAGGCGGTTAAACCTGAAATTCGGACAAATCGTTTTCACGTTAAATTATTCAGCCTGTATTCCCATGTTGTACAAAACGAAACGGCATTTTTCATACAGGGAATTGTTATTCAGTCCTATTTCAAATGTGTTCCTTCCCGAGGTTATTATACCCGGAGGTATGGGAACGGCATAAACCTGCCGGCTTTTGCTGTCGCCGTTTTTCCGGAACAATGCACCCTGCGACTGCAATATACCTACCGAGTGAGCATTATTGAACATGATAATCGCTTCATTATCATAGAAAATACCTTCCAAATCCAATAACAGAACCATATTCCCTCCGGTCGGTCTTTCAAATTGATATGCCATAGAAATCATATTTTCGGAGTGGATATATTCAAATACCATATTTGAACAGGTATTCGGATTGGTTTTGTCGTATGAAAAAACGGATACATACTGATTGCTCATACCGTACTCGAATTTCATCCTGCTGATGATGTAAGAACGGGTTTCGGGATCGGTCATCACATTATTGAAATAATAATCGGCCACTAACCAGGCTTTATCACTATTATCCAACAATTTGGCTACGGCTTGCGTTGAATTGGCATTCGGATTGACCGTATCTACCGGAAAATTCACGTATTGATGCGCTGTAGAGTCATACCTGCGTTGCCGGAAATGATAGGATTTCTTGCCCAGATAGAAATCAACATAGGCTGTCATCGTGCTTATCAGTATATCATCTTTTCCAAAACGGGATTTGATTCGCATTAACGAAGTTTTCCAGTTCGGAAAATAAAAAGCGGATAAATGGGAGTCCGCTACCCTTCCGTGTTCTTTGCTTTCTACCATTTTGACAGAAGCTTTTGCCGTCGGCAAAAAACAAATAATCACTACCGCTGCGAGTACCGCATATTCCGTTTTTATTTTTATTTTTCGCAAAAAGGAAAGCAGCATATCCACACATAAAGCTAAGGACACAAGAAACAGCGGATAAATATAAATCAGGTAACGGGGCAAAGACGGTTCGCGAAAAACAAAACTCATTATTAAAAACAGTATCAGGAAAATGGAGGTAATGAAATAACCCGCTTTCCGGTAACGAATCATGGCATGGATAAATCCGGCAAAGCCCAACCAGTAGATCGAGTTGTAATCGTGTTTCAATACGCCGAAATATATCTGAAAGGTTTTGTAAGGCTCCGTTTTCATCAGTTCCGACAGGCGGGCTAAATCCGGCAATACCCAATTCGCTACATTTTGAGGCAAAAATAAAAGAAGAACCGATTTAAAGATTTCCTGAACGGAAGGAACAAAAATAACGGCGGAGAATATAAAGAGAAAATAAGTAATAATAGCCTCTATGCTAAGGAAATTAAATCGCTTATGGAGTAAATTGTCAATGAAAAGCGCCAGGTGATAAAACATGATTCCGTAAATGACCAAAAAGGTTAACTGGTGCGACAAAATAGACAGGAATAACACAATCAGTGCAACTCCCCAATATTTCGGCTGCCATTTCAGGTAATTCAAAATCCGGTTTTTCCGCTGCTTAAAACTGTCGTCCACGTTGATAGCCCGGCCAAGGAAATAAAGCAGAAGCAGGAAAAAGAAAGCAAAAACCGCATAATTACGGGAAAGGCGCGACCAAAAGACCAGATAAGTTGAAAAAGTAACTAATGTAGCCGACAGGATAGCCGTGTTCCGGTTAAAATACTTTTTTGCAAAAAGATAAATCATCGGCACCAGCAACGTACCGAAAACCACACTCGGAAAACGCGCCCAAAATGCGCTCACTTCAAACAGTTTGAAAAGCGGCAGGATAAACATCGTTAATAATATCCCATTGTTATCGTCTGTAAAAAGAGGACTTTCGGGAAAGTAGCGGGCGCGATCGACATGTACGTATTCGTCAACCCAAAGCGTAAGGAAATCGACCTGATAGAGGCGCATCAGGAATGCTACGATTGTCAACACCAACAAAAGAACCGTAAACAAATCAAAGTCGTAAGATTTTATTTTCCACGTTTTCATTTTTCAAACCGCCTTTTAATGATTAACCGTAATGTTTTCAATATTGTGCTTTTGACGTTCATTTTACTTGTTCCCTGTTTCATGTCGTATCGCAGGATGAATGGAACTTCGCCGAAAATAACATTCATCGTTCGCAGACGCAGGATAATATCGACCATTGCCTGAAAGCCTTCCTGGTCAATAAATTTATCGCCATAATGCGAGAATGCTTTTTTGAGCGTTTCCGCCCGGTATGCCCGGTAACCGCAGGTAAAATCGCGTACGCCTTTGATGGGCATAAATAAACGGAAGATATAAGACGCCGCCAGACTCAGTAATTTGCGATAGAACGACAGGCCGTAAACCCGCGCTCCTTTCTGGTAACGGGAGGCAATGACCACGTCGTAGCCTTCGCGTATTGTATTCACCATCCGGTAAATCAGTCCGGGCGTATGGGTATCGTCGGCGTCCATCGTAATGATGATGTCGTTTGCGGCGGCGGCTTCGGATGCATGTTTCAATCCGTCGCGAATGGTGCGTCCCAATCCTTTATTGGTTTCATGCAATACTACTTTTAAAGGCATTTTTTGTCGGTATTCTTCCAGTATTTCCGCCGTGCGGTCGGTACTACCGTCATTAACTGCGAGTACTTCGTAGTCGTCAATACCAGAATCACACAAATAATAATTGATTCTGTCCAGCAGTTTTCCGAGATTATTTTCTTCGTTGTATGCAGGTAATACGATATATAAACGGTTCTTTTTCATACTATTTATTTTTAATTATAAAAATTCGCAGATAACCCTGAAACTTAAATATCATCTTTAAGTAGTGATATAATCTTTTCAAATATTTGTTTCCGATACTGTCCTCAATCAAATTATCCGAAGTTATTACTATATCAGTACAGTATAAATCCATATCCTGCAGTTCAAAAGATAAATCTTTTATCGCATACTCTTTGGGATATTTCCAACGACCTAAAAAGCGCAAAATTACATATCCTAATTTATAAGGAATGCAATAGTGGTTCGGAACAGCAATCACCATTACTCCTCCCTGTTTCAATACTTTTTGATATTCCCTCAATAACATAACTCTTTGTTTTACATTGTAATGCTCTATTACTCCCGAATTAAAAACCACATCATATTTTTCTTTTACTGTATCCAGGTGAAACATGTCGCAACATATAAATTGTGCCTTTTTCTGTTTCCATTCAAAAAGCGAAGATGCTTTTTGAAGTACTCCCTTATCAAAATCCAATAAAGGGCATTGTAATTTATCAGATAATATAAGACTTGTAATACCGATACCTGAACCTATTTCTATGGATGTTTGGGCTTGTTTACAAAAATCTTCTATAACATTTTTAATATCCCAATGATATTCTTTTATCTCATATTCAGCAGTATAATCATGCTGTTGCCAAAAATTTTCCCATATCTGCTTTTGATTATCCATTTGGCGTTTTATTTTTATTGATTATTATATCAACAATCCTTTCGCAAGCCTTGCCGTCGCCATAAGGATTGACGGCATTTGCCATACGGTTATATTTTTCTTTATCGGATAATAAAATTGACGTTTCATCAACAATTTTTTCTGTTGAAGTACCCACTAATCGCGCTGTACCCGCTTCCACAGCTTCCGGCCTTTCCGTAGTTTCACGCATAACCAGAACCGGTTTGCCCAATCCCGGGGCTTCTTCCTGAATTCCTCCGCTGTCCGTCAAAACCAGCGTGGAAAAATCCATTAAATAGATGAAAGGTAAATAGTCCAGTGGAGGTAGCAGCCACACGTTGGACAAAGTTTCTTTTGCCAGTATTTCTCTTACCGGCCGCTGTACGTTCGGATTGAGATGCACCGGATACAGGAAATCGCAATCCGGATGACGCTTTGCCAGTGCAATAAGCGCTTCACAAATATGCTGCATTCCTTCGCCGAAATTCTCGCGTCGATGACCGGTAATCAATACCAGCCGGCGTTTATGCTGTTGCCATGAAGTTAATAGATGTGCGGTTAATCCGTTTCCTGCCAAAGTTTCCCTGATTTTTTGCCGGACAGTTTCCTCCCGTTTTATTTTATCCAGACTCCAATGTAACGAATCTATGACCGTATTACCGGTAACAAAAATATTGTCCGGCCGGATGCTTTCCTTCAACAAATTTTCCTTCGCTTTTTCCGCAGGAACGAAATGCCATGTAGCTATCCTGTCTGTCAATTGCCGGTTTATCTCTTCAGGGAACGGATTATACAAATTATGTGTCCGTAAGCCAGCTTCAATGTGTCCAACCGGTATTTGCCGGTAAAAGGCCGCCAAAGCAGCGGCCATGGAAGTAGAGGTATCGCCGTGAACCAGCACAATATCGGGTGAAAGTTGCTTTAATATGTCCCGCAATCCGGTCAAAACGTTTGCAGTAATATCATACAGGTCTTGCCCTGACGTCATAATATTCAAGTCGAAGTCCGGACGTATATTAAACACGGAGAGGATGGAATCCAGCATTTCCCGATGCTGCCCTGTTACCAAAACGCCGGTATTGAAAGCATTTTGCCGCTCTTTCAAGCGGTTTACCAGAGGAGCCATCTTGATAGCTTCCGGCCTGGTTCCGAAAACAGCCAACACATTCTTTATATTACCTTTTTTTCCTGAAAACATAAAATTATTGATTAATTAGCGGACAAAATTAATAAAATATTCTTAGTTTTATTAATACTTTGATAAAAAAAATTAACATAAAAAAACGTGAAGTATAAATTGTCGTGTCCTGTCATTCCAGGGCAGGCGGGAATCCTATAATAATCCGTACCTCTTGTTGCAACTATTCCGACAGGTTGAACTGTCAGGATAGACGGCGCGAAGCACAACCTCGCACTAACCGGGAACATCATGTCATTCCCGCGAAAGCGGGAATGACAGGGTGCGACAATTTGAGATGCACTCGTGTAAATATTTAATATTCAATGTTTCATCTTGAATATTTCTATATCAAATTAACAATGCCAAATTTTCTTTGCTGAAAAGTGCTTACGGCCTCAGTCAACAGCTTCGCCTGTGGTATCATAAATCCGACACCGGAAAGAATACGGGAATATTCCCCACCGAACTCCGAAAATGGGAAAAAAAAGTAAAACAAGTCAGTATCAAAGAATTTCTACAAGTTGCCCGAATGGTAGGAAAGCATCAAATCGGGATTACTTGATATTTTGAAAAAGGATTAACAATGCCAAAGTCGAAAATCTAAACGGGAAGATTTAACGCTTTATCGCAAATAATTTTAGTATCGGAAACAGGGACTTCTTCATTTATCGAATGCAGGTCTATTTTTCTCCGGCACCTCAAAAAAAAGATTTACCTTTTTTGCAAATTTATGAATATAATCCTGTTTTACACTGAATTAAGAGAAAATCAGCAGAGCCTGCATAAACGCTAATATATTGAACTTAACAAAAAACTTTTTATAGTTGGGTGAATTTCAAATTATCTCATTCATATACGTAATTTCATCCCTGCCAGGATTGTGTCCGGCTTCAGGTGCATCACCGCATACATTTCGCCCGACATGGCGAAACCGCAACGGTCGCAAACGCCGGCGAGGCTTCCCGGACATTCCGGCAGATAAGTTCCGTCGGGAAGGACAAAATCGGTAACCCGGCACTGTTTTTTGAACTTGTTGCTTTTCATCAGTTTCAATCCCGAAACCGAATTCATAACGGGATAACCGGCTTTCTTTTTCCGGATAATCAAATCAATCACTTCCACCCGCTTGTCCCAGTCGAGGAACAAATCTTCCGTTCCTTCATAAGGGGTATGAAAATTCAGGGAAATCAGCCGGATGTGAGGATTGTTTTTTGCAAATTCAATTGTTTCTTCCACCGAAGTGTAATTCAGGGAATTAATTACCATATTAACACTTAAATGCGGATGACGGGAGGTTTCGATATTTTTCACCAAACGGTCGAAAGCGCCTTTCCCGCGTATGGCGTCTTGAAATTCGCCTGTTCCGTCCAGACTGACCCATATCGAATCGGCTTCGGAACCGGTAAACGGCAGTTGGGCATTGGTCGTAATTGTAGTGGAATAGTAACCGGTTTTTTTAGCCAAACGAATCAGGCTGTTCAAATCTTTGTCGTTATCGCG
>JAIRNV010000172.1 GCA_031257875.1 Dysgonamonadaceae bacterium | reverse complement strand
CAGCGGCATTGCTGCCCTGCTACCCCTCGACTTGCATGTGTTAAGCCTGTCGCTAGCGTTCATCCTGAGCCAGGATCAAACTCTTCTCTGTCAGTTTGTTTTTCTTTTCTAATTCCTTTGCCCGGACACCTTATTCTCCGAACCGGCTATACTAAAAACTTGCAGCCTTTAGTATCTTCAGTTCGCTTGACATGTTATTTCTTTTTTACCCAAAAATTTTATTCCCTGGTTTGTACTGCGTATTTTATGGAAATGTTTCAAAGACCGTCGCTTTCACCGTTTTTTAGAAAAATTTTCGGAAAGCGGATGCAAAGGTAGTGCCTTTTTTCTATTTTACAAATTTATTCGGGGAAATATTTTGTGAAATCAATTAAAATGTTGATTAATAATGAAATATTTTTTAGTTGCGGGTTGCGGATTTCATACTACGGACAGTTGTAACCTGAACGGATGAATTTCAAACTGTTACAACAATACCTTACATTCTTTCAGGAACATCAATTCCTAATAAGCCCAAACCGGTTTTTATTATTTTTCCGATATTTTGAGATAATATCAGACGGAATTTTTTGAGTTCTTCGTTTTCCTCTTTTAAAATGGGAAAATCGTGGTAAAACTGGTTGTATTCTTTTGCCAAATCGTAGATGTAATTGGCGATTACGGCCGGACTGAGATTGTCGGCGGCTTCCTTTACTGTTGCCGGAAATTCGGATAATAGCTGTATCAGGGTTTCTTCTTTGAGGGATACGGGGAAGTGTGCGGACAGTTGCAGGGAGACAAAGTTTTGCATCTCTACGGAAGCGGTTTCATTGTATTTTCGCAAAACGGATTGTATACGGGCGTAGGTGTATTGAATGAAAGGGCCTGTATTTCCGTTGAAATCAATGGATTCTTTGGGATTGAAAACCATATTTTTACGGGGATCTACCTTTAAAATAAAGTATTTCAATGCGCCTAATCCAACTGTCTGCGAGACTTTGTTTATTTCCTCTTCCGAATAACCGTCCAATTTTCCCAGTTCTTTGGCTGTTTCTTTGGCGGTGTAAATCATTTCTTCGATTAAATCGTCGGCGTCAACGACCGTGCCTTCGCGGGATTTCATTTTTCCTGCGGGTAATTCGACCATTCCGTAAGAGAAATGCACCAGGCCTTTTCCAAATTCAAAGCCTAATTTATCCAAAAGGATGGAAAGTACCTGAAAATGGTAATTTTGTTCATTCCCAACTACATAAATCATTTTATCAATTGGATAATCGTCGAAACGAAATTTAGCCGTACCGATGTCTTGCGTCATGTAAACCGAAGTACCGTCTGCTCTTAACAAAAGTTTTTCATCCAAACCGTCGGCGGTCAAATTTGCCCAAACCGAACCGTCTTCTTTCCGGTAGAAGATATCTTTTTGCAGGCCTCTTTCGACTTCTTTTTTGCCTTCGGTGTAGGTTTGGGATTCGTAGTAAATTTTGTCGAAATCAACGCCAAGCGCTTTGTACGTTTCATCGAAACCTGCATAAACCCAAGCGTTCATCATTTTCCAAAGTGCGATGGTATCGGGATCGCCTGCTTCCCATTTGCGGAGCATTTCACGGGCTTCGGCCATCAATGCGGATTTCTCCTCGGCTTCCTTCTGCGACATGCCGACAGATTGCAATTCCGACAATTCTTTTTTATATTCCTTATCGAATTTCACGTAGTAATCACCAATCAAATGGTCGCCCTTTTTGCCGGAAGATTCGGGCGTTTCGCTGTTCCCCCATTTTTCCCATGCCAGCATGGATTTACAAATATGGATTCCGCGATCGTTTACAATATTGGTTTTTACCACATTGTAACCGTTGGCTTTCATGATTTCCGACAGGGCGTAACCTAACAAATTATTCCGTATATGGCCTAAATGCAAGGGTTTATTGGTGTTTGGGGATGAATATTCAATCATGACTAAAGGCGCTTCTTTCCCTGCCTTTTTTGTCCCGTATTCCGGCGATGAGTTAATTTCATTTAACAAATCTATCCACCAGGCAGAGGCAATGGTCAGGTTTAAGAAACCTTTGATTATATTAAATTCGGAAATAAGAGGTTCGTTTTTCAGGAGATAGCTTCCGATTTCCTGAGCCGTCTGTTCCGGATTTTTTTTTGAAATTTTCAGTAAGGGAAAGACTACCAAGGTGATATGACCTTTAAATTCTTTTTTTGTTTTTTGCAGTTGGATTTGGGAAGTTTCTATCTCCTGTGCGTATAAATCCGAGATTGTTTTTTTGATTAATTCCTGGATATTCATCGTTATTCCGTTTTTTAAGTTGCTAAGATAACAATAAAAAAAGGCATGATATTCATACCTTTCTTTTTAACTGTTAACAGTGAATTTGGCCATCATATTGCAAGTTCAGCGCCAGGTTTGAATTTAACCACTTTCTTTGCCGCAATTTGAATCGGTTTTCTCGTTTTCGGATTGATACCCGTACGTGCACTTTTTTCGATAACCTGATAGGTTCCATGTCCTACCAATGTAATTTTTCCACCACTTTTAAGTTCTTTTGCTATAGCGCTCAACGTACCGTTGAGCGCTTTTTTCGAATCAACTTTCGATAAGCCGGATTCCCTAGCAATTACATCAATCAGTTCAGCTTTGTTCATAAAAAAATAGAATTAAAAAAAATAAGAAATAAAAGATAATGATTTTCATTATTCGGCCTCAAAGGTATGTCTATTCATCAATATTTCCAAACATTTCCCGATTATTTTATGAAAAAAAGACGATTTTTTTTAATAGTTTGTATTTTGTTCCAAAAAAGGGGCATAACATCGTATCTTTGCGGGAAATTTACAGGATTGGTATGAAAAAATATGACTTTGATGAAATAATTGACAGGAAGGGAACTTTCGCCGTGAAAACGGATGCATTGAAAAGCAAGTACGGCCGCGAAGATTTGATTGCGCTTTGGGTGGCGGATATGGATTTCAGGTGTGGCGATTTTATTATTGATGCGTTGCAGGAACGTGTTCGGAAAGGTATTTTCGGTTATACCTGCGCTTCGGACGGTTATTTCGAATCCATTGCCGGATGGTTGAAAAGGCAGCATCAATGGGAAATTAAGAGAGAATGGCTGAGTTATATTCCGGGTATCGTGAAAGGAATTGCTTTTTGTGTGACGCAATTTACAAATCCCGGGGATAAGATTGTCATTCAACCGCCTGTATATCATCCGTTTCGATTGGTTCCACAGTATCATTCACGGCAAGTGGTTAATAATCCGTTAATTGAGGAATACGGTAAATACCGCATGGATTTGGACGGATTGAAAAAAATTATTGATAAGGATTGTAAAATGTTGATTCTCTGCAATCCGCACAATCCTGCCGGAATTATCTGGGATAAGGAGACTTTGCGGGAACTGGCGCGGATTTGTGCGGAAAACAATATTTTGGTTATTACGGATGAAATCCACGCCGATATGGGTCTTTTCGGACACAGGCATTTGCCTTTTGCGACAATTTCGCAGGAAGCGGCCGGCAACAGTATTACGTTTATGGCGCCAAGCAAGACATTCAATATTGCCGGAATCGTCAGTTCCTATTCGATTATTCCGAATCCTCAAATCAGGGAAAGTTTTTACCGTTATTTACATGCCGGCGAGTTGGACGAGGGTACTGTTTTTGCATACGTGGCTACGGAGGCTGCCTACAAAAACGGTGCGGACTGGATGCGTCAAATGCTTGATTATGTTGAAGAAAATGTTCTTTTTGTAGACCGGTATTTGAAAGCAAATATTCCGCAAATCAAAGTAATTATTCCCGAAGCGTCGTTTTTGGTTTGGCTGGATTGCCGGGGAACAGGATTGAAGCAGCGGGAGTTGGTTTCTCTGTTTGTCGATAAGGCGCATTTGGCTTTGAATGACGGGGAAATGTTCGGTGAAGGGGGAACGGGATTCATGCGGTTGAATATCGGTTGTTCTCGGATTGTTTTGGAGCGGGCGCTTGGGCAGTTGAAAGAGGCCGTCGGTTTAAACCGACGGAAAGAATGAAAGGCTAAATAATCGCACAATCTATATTTTCAATATCTGAATAGAAGACAGTTACGTAATTCATCATTGTGAACCCGCAGGGTAGGGTGTTCAAAGCGCAATAGGCAATCTAAAAAAACGATTATCTTTTCCTCTTTAATCTATTTATAATGAGCAACAAAATTAGCACAAAATTAGAGAGGCAACAGTCAAAACGGATAGAACATATAGAAAAGGCATTGACAGCAAAGACACAAGCATTGACAAAAAGTAAGCAATCCTTGCAACAGGAACAGGCGTTGAATAAAAAAAACGCCCGCTACAAAGTTAAAAATGAAGCATTGCCGGTTCAAATAAAAGAATTAGAATC
>JAIRNV010000171.1 GCA_031257875.1 Dysgonamonadaceae bacterium | reverse complement strand
TTCCCGCCTTTCTTTTCCCGTCCGCTCTCATCTATGATTAAGCCCGTCAACTTGCGACGCGGTAAACTCCCGCTTACATCCGGCGCTACCTTATCCATCAACTCCCGATAATCCCATGGTGATTCCGTTATGAAATGCTGCATTTGACGGTAACCGGCAAACATCTCTTCGCTTATGCGCTCCATATTAGTCAACTCACTCATAAATACCCCCTGACAGTAAAGTTGCGCCTGCGGGAAGAAACGCTTCGTCTTACTCTTGAATATATGCTTATATTCTGTAATATAAGAATTAAACCGCCCCAACACGGGGCGAAGTGTTTCTCCATATACACCTCTATTTTTAACCTGTATTAACCACTCTATTGATCTGTTTGTCTGTTTCTCGATTGAGTTGCAAATTTAATGTTTTTTTTCTGCTGAATGCCAAATATTTAGCCGTTTTTCTTTCTTTTCTGATCTGTCAAAGTAGAATTAATATATCTTGAAAATTAACGCACCAGTACTAATTATCAATTATTTAAAAGTTGTGTCAATAAAGCTGGGACACTACCTGCGCTTGAATCTGCCGTCCTGGGAATGCGCCCCTCAATTTTGCTAATGTAAAAAAAATTCCCGAAATTTGTAACCTTATAAATTCATAAAATAATTATCTTTTTAAATGAAAATCAATAAAATAGAGTTAGAAAATTATCGCAATTTCAAAAAATATTCGATAGGTTTCGGGAAAGAAACCACCATTTTTACAGGTAAAAACGGCACGGGAAAAACAAATCTTATTGCTGCAGTAGCACATTCGTTAAGTGTTATTTTTGCAAAGGAAAAAGATGAAATTCAATATAAATTTCTTGCCAGCTCGGGAGAAAACATAAAAAAGTTTTTAACAGCAGATGCCCGTTATAGCTATGAGGGCAACAAAGGCGATTATAATTATCCGCTTTCTGTCAAAGCCTTTGCGACAATGCACACAGAGCCTGTCACATGGGAATTTTACAAAACAGGCGATATTTCAGGATTGGATACTTCAAAATACAGGCCGGCAAACAAGAAATTTTGAGAAACTCATATATCTGAAAACAGTTTGAAGGATTTGCCTGTTTTCGCCTGTTTTCATGATTCCTATCCGCATGTTCCGCCAACAACAGGCGATAAAGTGCGGGACAAACTTGATTCCGGCAATCCTTTACCTCAAAACACGGCCTATGACAGATGGCATGACGAAAGAAACTGTTCCGATTTATGGGTGCAATATTTTACCATGCACTGGAAGAATGATAAATTCGAGAATGGAAAAGGGAATAAAAATTATTTAAAATCCGTCAACGATACGATAGTTAATTTTTCCAAGTCAATATCAGAATTAGTCAATACTGAAGACATTGAAGTGGAAAAACTGGAAATTGAAGCGCGCGGGAAAGATGACGTTCTGATTGTTGTATTTAAAAACGGGAATCGTACCCCTTTTATTCAATTGCCGCAAGGTTACCATCGCATATTTTCTATTGTATTTGACATAGCCAACCGGGCTTATTTGCTCAATTCCAATTGTGAACCGACAGGCATTGTGATGATAGATGAAATAGAACTGCATCTGCATCCCTCAATAGCCCAGGAGATTTTAACCGCATTGAAAAAGACTTACCCTAAAATACAATTTATTATCTCAACCCATTCGCCGCTTGTTATCACCAATTTCAAACAGAATGAAAATAATTTGATTTACAAGTTATATAGTGAAGACGGCGAATATAAAAGCGAGCGGATTGAGGAATTAAAAAAAGCATACGAATAGTTGAAAAAATACGACTATTTTTTCGTCACAAACAAAAACAATTTATGAAACCTGTAAAAGATAAAATAGAAGCATTACGAAAAGAAATAGAAAGCCTGAATCACAGCTATTATGTGCTTTCCAAACCGAAAATATCCGATGCCGAGTTTGATAAAAAACTGAAAGAACTGGAAGAACTGGAAGCCGGGCATCCCGAATATTTCGACCCCAATTCCCCGACGCAAAGGGTAGGGAGCGATATTAACAAAAATTTTATTCAGGTTGAACACATTTATCCGATGCTCTCTCTTTCCAATACCTATTCCGAAGGGGAAATCCGGGAATTTTACACCCGGACTAAAAAATCGCTGAATGAAGACTTCGATATTGTTTGCGAACTGAAATACGACGGGACGTCCATTTCTTTGACTTACGAAAACGGAGCGCTTGTTCGCGCCATCACGCGGGGCGATGGCGTCCGAGGCGACGACGTAACAGCCAATGTAAGAACAATTAAAAGCATTCCGCTCAAATTGCAGGGGTCGGATTATCCTCCCCGGTTTGAAATTCGCGGGGAGATATTGATGCCCTGGCAAGTTTTCGACGAATTGAATAAAGAGCGTGCGGAAGCGGACGAACCGTTGTTTGCCAATCCCCGGAATGCGGCTTCGGGAACGTTGAAACTGCAAAATCCGGCCATTGTCGCCTCACGCAAGTTGGATTCCTATTTATATTATTTGCTGGGCGAAAACCTGCCTGCCGACGGGCATTATGAAAACCTGCAAAAAGCTAAAAGCTGGGGCTTTAAAATTTCCGGGGCGGCAAAAAAATGCAGTACTTTGGAAGAAGTTTTTGAATTTATCAATTATTGGGATAAGGAACGGCAGAACTTGCCGGTGACGACCGACGGTATCGTTTTGAAAGTCAATTCGGCGCGGCAACAGTTGAATCTGGGATGGACGGCCAAATCGCCGCGCTGGGCAATCGCCTACAAATTTCAGGCGGAGCAGGCGGAAACCCGCCTCAATTCGGTTGATTTTCAGGTGGGACGAACCGGAAACGTTACTCCGGTGGCCAATCTGGAGCCGGTTTTGCTGTCCGGAACAATTGTTAAACGCGCATCCTTGCATAATGCCGATATTATTCGTACCTTTGACGTCCATATCGGCGACATGTGTTATGTTGAAAAAGGAGGGGAGATTATTCCCAAAATAGTAGGCGTGAACAAAGAAGCGCGATTTTTAACGGGTCCGAAAGTAGAATTTATCAAAAATTGTCCGGCTTGCGGAACAAAATTAGCTCGTGAAGAAGGTGAAGCCGCTTACTATTGTCCGAACCATTTCGCTTGCGAACCGCAAATCAAAGGGATGATAGAACATTTTGTCAGTCGTAAGGCCATGTATATCAACATTGGAGAAGAAACCGTGAATCAGTTTTACAAAGCCGGTTTGATAAAAAACGCAGCCGATTTGTATACGGTAAAGGCGGAAGACATAGTGAAACTGGAGCGATGGGCGGAGAAGTCTGCTAACAACTTTGTGGAAAGTGTCCGCGATTCATTGCAAGTACCTTATGAACGGGTGCTTTACGCATTGGGAATCCGGTATGTGGGGGAAACGGTTGCCAAAAGGCTGGCGTATGCGTTTCATAGCATAGACGATTTGATAAATTCAAATTACGAACAACTGGTTGCCGTGGATGAAATAGGCGAAGTCATTGCGAGAAGCATTATCAACCATTTTTCCATAGAGTCGAATCGCGTACTGGTTGAAAGATTAAAGGCTTACGGTGTACGGTTTACGCTTGACGAAGCAGTTCTGGCAGAGAAAACAGAACTTTTAAATGGCTTGACATTTGTGATATCAGGAACTTTTTTATTACATTCGCGGGATGAATATAAAGTGCTGATAGAAAAAAACGGGGGAAAAAATGCGGGAACAGTTTCCGCAAAAACCAATTACATTCTTGCCGGAGAAAATATGGGGCCGGCAAAACTGGAAAAAGCCCGGAAATTGGGGATTAAAATTATTTCGGAAGAAGAATTTCTTAAAATGATATGATAGACGTAAATAAATTTGTTTTAAAAAGACGGATAAAAAAGATTCTGAAAAAATCGAAAAGGGAAAAAGAATATCTCAATTTGAAAGAAATCAAATCGGTGCTTTTGTTTTTTGATACCAAAGACTATTCGGATGCAAGTTATTTTATCAAGCAATTAAAAAAAATGGGCAAACAGGTTAAAATCTATGCCTATCAAGACAAAAGAGACAGGAACAATTATTCCAAAACAGTTCATAATGTTGTTACGGAGGAAAATATGAATATTTGGAAAAGCGATTCTTTAAAGGCACTGGTAAATTCACTGGGTTCGGGTAATCCTTACGACCTTGCAATTGATTTGACGCCTGATGAAAACGTTTTATTACAATATTTGCTTGTATCGGCCGATGCGCGGCTAAAAGCGGGATTTTGTAAAACGAATCTTCCTGTTTATGATATGGTTATTTCGTTTGCTTCCGAAGAAGAACTCAACGAAATAATTACTGCCAGGGCATTGAGCAGGCAACTCATTCACTATTTAACAACTATTTCTTCCAATACCAGAACATCATAGAAATCAGCCGATGGGACGCATTAATCTACAAGGGATGGGAGTAGCCCTGATCACTCCTTTCAAAACCAACTGCGATGTCGATTTCCAAGCTTTGATGCGTCTGGTGGACTATCAATTGCAAAACGGCACGGATTATCTGGTTGTTTTGGGTACTACCGCAGAAACGCCTACTTTGACTTCCGATGAACAAAAAGAAATCACACAAGCGGTTATCGAGCGGGTGAATGGAAAAATACCTGTCGTGTTAGGCGTAGGCGGCAACAATACGCGCGCGGTCGTCAAACGGTTAGAAAACGATAATTTTTCGGGTATTGATGCGATTCTTTCGGTTGTCCCTTATTACAATAAACCTTCTCAGGAAGGCATTTACCAGCATTACAGGCAAATTGCCGGTTCAACTTCTTTGCCTGTCGTTTTGTATAATGTTCCCGGGCGCACAGGCGTCAATATGTCGGCCGAGACGACATTGCGGTTGGCAGGTGATTGTGAAAATGTGGCAGGCATAAAAGAAGCTTCCGGAAACATGACGCAAATCGGTACGATTATCAAAAATAAACCGCTTGATTTTCAAGTAATTTCCGGCGACGACGGTATTACTTTCCCGTTGATTACTTTTGGCGCTGTCGGCGTTATTTCCGTGATTGGCAATGCTTTTCCGAAAGAATTTAGCCGGATGGTACGTTTGGCGCTGTCGGGCGATTACGCAAATGCATTACATATTCATCATAATTTCACGGAATTGTTTGAATTACTGTTTGTCGATGGCAATCCGGCCGGCGTAAAAAGCATTTTGAACATGATGGGCTATATTGAAAATTCGCTTCGCTTGCCGTTGATTCCGACCCGTATCACCACTTATGAAAAAATAAAGGCTATTTTGCAGGAATTAAACATCAAATGTTGATTTTATCAAAATATTGCTTTGAAATTAAGTAAAAAAATGTAAATTTGCACTCGCAAACAGGAAAGCCCGGATGGCGGAATTGGTAGACGCGCTAGTTTCAGGGACTAGTATTCGCAAGAATGTGCAGGTTCGAGTCCTGTTCCGGGCACCTGATTTAAAGCCCAGGTGGTGGAATTGGTAGACACACTACTTTGAGGGGGTAGCGCCGGGTTTCGGCATGCAAGTTCGACTCTTGTCCTGGGCACTTTGATTATCTTAACGGCAAATAAATTAAGCGATATGGATATTCCTGTTATCATAAAAAACGACCCTGACCTCGAACCTTACATTTCTGTTATCAAGGAACGTATCAACAAAATCGTTTCGAAAGAAAAAGATTTATGTGGCGACGACGCTCTCGAAGACGTTGCTAACGGACATTTTTACTACGGATTGCATAAATATCCCGATTGTTGGCGTTTCAGGGAAAAAGCTCCTGCGGCAAACGCGATTTACTTAGTCGGCGATTTTTCGGACTGGAAGATTGCCGAACGATATCGGTTGACGAAAATCAATCAATGGGACTGGGAACTGAAAATTCCGGCAGACGTCTTAAAACACGGCGATTTGTATAAATTGATAATCCAATGGAACGGAGGAGAAGGCGAACGGATTCCGGCATATTGTCGCAGAGTGGTGCAGGACCCGGTGACAAAAATCTTTTCGGCTCAGGTGTGGGAACCGCCAACGAAGTACACATGGAAGCACAAATCGCCGAAAACGCCGGATTATCCGCTGATATACGAAGCGCATATCGGAATGTCGTCGGAAGAAGAAAAAGTTGCGACTTTCGATGAGTTCCGTAACACCGTCCTGCCCCGGATAGCGACCGCCGGATACAATATGCTGCAGCTGATGGCTGTGCAGGAGCATCCCTACTACGGCTCGTTTGGCTATCAGGTATCGAATTTTTTTGCGCCGAGTTCGCGTTTTGGTACGCCCGACGAGCTGAAACAGCTTATCGACGAAGCGCATGGCCTGGGTATCGGGGTGATTCTGGATATAGTTCATTCGCATTCGGTGCAAAATGAACAGGAGGGATTGAGCCGTTTCGACGGAACAACCGACCTGTATTTCTATCCGGGCGACAAAGGTTATCATTCGCTGTGGAACTCGCGCTGTTTCGATTACGGGAAAAATATTGTCCTTGCGTTTTTGCTCTCCAACTGCAAGTACTGGCTGGAAGAATTTCGATTCGACGGTTTCCGTTTCGACGGAGTAACAAGTATGATGTACCGGGACCATGGCTTGGGACGCGATTTTACCGACTATTCGTTCTATTACGACGGCAATCAGGATGATAATGCAATCGTATATCTTGCCCTTGCCAATAAATTGCTGCACAAGCTGAATCCCGCGATAATCACAGTTGCCGAAGATGTCAGCGGAATGCCGGGATTAGCCGCCCCGCAAGCCGATGGAGGAATTGGTTTCGACTACAGAATGGCTATGGGCGTCGCCGATTTCTGGATAAAAACTATCGTCGAAAAACCCGACGAGGCTTGGCATGTAGGCGATATGTTCTACGAATTGTGCCGTAAACGAAACGACGAAAAAACAATCAGTTATGCCGAATCGCACGACCAGGCAATGGTTGGCGACAAAACTCTCGCATTCCGGCTTATCGACAGCGAAATGTATTATTCGATGAACGTTTTTTGTGAGAACTTTGTTATCGACAGGGGTATAGCCTTGCACAAGATGATTCGTCTGGCAAGCATTGCAACCGCCGGAAACGGGTATTTGAACTTTATGGGCAACGAATTTGGTCATCCCGAATGGATCGATTTTCCGCGCGAAGGGAATAACTGGTCGTTGAAATACGCCCGCAGACAATGGTCGCTGAAAGACGACGCAAACCTGAGATACCGCTTTTTGGCAGAGTTCGACAAGGCTATGATTACTCTCGCCCGGCAGGAGAACTTCTTTGACTGCAAACCGGTTGCCTTATCCATCAATAACGAAGCTCAGGTCTTAATTTTCAGACGTGGCGACCTGGTGTTTTTCTTCAATTTCAATCCGGCAGAATCGTTTACCGATTATACAATCGAAATAGACAAAGGTCATTATGATATCATTCTCAACAGCGATTCTCCTGCATTCAACGGATTCGACCGGATAGACGAAAATTGTCCGTATCCTGCTCACGCTTATTATAAAAAACATCTGTTGAAAGTCTATATCCCTTCGCGAACAGCGATTGTGATGAAAAAAAGTTTGTTGCCCTACGAGGTGTTTTGTTCCTAACTTTTTAAATCTGTGGAATCTGTCGTCTGCAACACATAATCTTTCGTATCGGATTGCACCTGGCTGTATCAAAACAAGTAAAACCGACGCCAAAATGGAAACCGCCGCAATCGGAGGTGTGTATTGGGCGGAAAGAATGTTTCGTTTAACGGGGAACATCCTGTCCATTTTTGATAAGAATGGCTTGTCAAATTATAACCAAAAGAAAATCTGAGTCTGTTCCAAACTTCAACTCCAATTCTGGGAGAACTCTAAACTTCCAGATATTCTTTTGCGGCGTCGATTAGCGATTGGGCGCGTTGTTGAAGATGCTCGCACCGGACGGGGGCGGCGTTCAGGTCGAGTGTTTGCTGGTTGCCCCAGGCGCGACATGCGCCTCCGCAAAGATAACGATATGCGCAGTCGCGACATTTGGATACTGTATCCACCGTGCAGGCGGAGAGTCTGGTGAATTGTGGCGAAAGCAAGACCGCGTTCAGACCATTGTCGAAGATATTGCCCACACAGGTATGTTCGCCGCACCATGCATAGCAGGGATACGCGCTGCCGTCGGGACGGATAAAGAGATTTTGACCGATGCCGCAAGTTGTCAGAGGATGAAACTCGGATTGCAGCCTTTCCTCCGGTGAGACATGCTGCATCAAGCCTTCGCAGATAACCGGCTCGTTCATCTGCGAAGCCCGTCCGAGAGGCAGCAGGGGACGAAACCGCGTCCGTTTCACGTGCAGAGATTCGGCAAGTTCGCGTACGCTGTGACCGGGCGAGCCGTTGATGTCTGCCGCACGCATCACGCAGGCAAGCGACAGTTCGGCGGCGCAGGGGATGGAGGCGCTGATACGGACGTATTCCTGCAAGTTGCGGAGCAGGTTTCGATACGTTCCCTTGCCGCGGCGGAGGTCGTGCGTCTCTTCGTTACCGTCCACGCTGACCACTATCTGGTCGAACGATTCCGCCAGAGACGCGAAATCGCCGTCTGTAAATTTGCCTGTCAAGTTGGTACGCAGGACAAGAGCGCTGCCTTTGCCGCGATGTTCACGGCAGACGGCAAGCATCCTGTCGCACTGCGAATGTACCAGCGGTTCGCCGCCGGTGATGACGGTCTGGCGAAATCCGGCGGCTATTGTCTCGCCCATCAGGACGGCAAAGCGCGAGACGTCCATTTCGTCTTTACGTTCTCCGCCTTCGGCGTAACAGTGGCTGCATCGCAGGTTACAGTCGAATGTGGCGTGAATGTAGCAGTTGTTTTTTGCCGGATTGGGCTTGCGCAGGTTTGTCTGGAGCGTGGAGAGCAGGTTGCCGGTAAGGGTTGGGTCGCCGCAAATTTTTTGTGCGTAGAGATTTTGTGCGGCGGAGCGCGGGTCGCCGGTTTTGCTCAGTTCGTACAGCGAGAGGATGCTGCGGGCATTGTCGGCTATGATGGAGGGATGCACTTTGCCCGACAGCGAAATGTATGCGCCGCGACGCAGCAGGGGATTCTCGTCTCTGTCGGCGGGACGGGATATTATCGCCGCCATGTTTTCGTCGGTCTGCATTTCTTCCATCAGCCTGTCCTGCACGAAAGAGTATATCTCTTTGTAGGCTTCGCACAGAGGGTCGATGTCGCCGTCGCCCGAAGCCTGCGCATTGTAGTAGCAGCCGCCTTTGCACACTGGATAGACGTCGCAGCCGGAGCATTTTTCGCTTACGCGCTGTTCGCGACCGCGCTGTTCGAGTGCGGCATGGCTTTCGTACAGCGCGGCAAGCGTGGGACGGTCGAAAATGTTGCCCATCGAGTATTCGCTGCGACCCGACAGACGCTGGCAGGAGGCTATGTCGCCGGTGGGAGAGATGGACAGGAACATCCCGAAGCAGTCGCGGAATGTGCATACGCCGGGACTTCCGAAAACCGCGCCTTTGACGAAATAGTCCAGGGTGTCGATGCGGGTGTATTTGCGGTTTTCGACGTACCAGGGCAGGAGGTCTTTAATCATCGAAGCGTATTCGGATGCGCTGAGGGCGTAGGGGGAATCGCGGCTGTCCATACCGGCGATGGCGCCGTGCAGTACCATAGCCATTCCGTTGTTGCGGAAATATTTTGCCGTTTCGCGAACATGCGGCAAAGTCTGCGGAGTGATGGTGGCGATAGCGCTGACCTGAAAACCGGCGGCGGCGGCTTTGCGGACAGAGGCGAGGGTTTGCTCGAAGTAGCCGTCGCCGCGGGTGAGGTCGCAGTATTTTTTCGGACCGTCGAGGCTGGTGCCGACTGATACGCCATGCTCGCGGAAGAGCGCGATGAAATCGTCGTCAAGTTTCCAGAGATTCGACTGTATGTTCATGCTGACCTTATAGCCCGACAGACGGACGCGGATTGCATCCAGCATTGTCCGCCATACCGGAA